>NZ_NGFP01000242.1 GCF_002149035.1 Streptosporangium minutum | reverse complement strand
GTTCCCCGTCGCCGTCCCCGTCCTGGCCGTTTTCCGTCCCTGGATCCGTCGCCGCTCCCCGCCCCTGTCTCCTGTCCGGGTCCGTCACGCGATGCCGGCCCGGAACGCGGTTCTGCCACCCGGCCGTGATCGGGGCCGGGTGGCAGAGGGGAGAGTCGGGACATGTCGTCAGCCGGCCCGCCGTCCGGATCTCTCCGGCGGGCGGGCCGGCGGGGTCAGGCGGCGGCCTCTTCCCTGCTCTGCTGGAGCTCCACCGCCTGGTAGAGCGCCGAGATGTTGCCGCTGCCGAAGGAACGCGCCCCCATCCGCTCGATGAGCTCCAGGAAGAACGTGTTACGCGGGTGCACGGATCGGGCGAAGATCTGGTAGAGCTGGCCGTCGTGGTCCTCGTCGACCAGGATGTTGAGTCTCTGCAGCTCGTCGACGGAGTAGCGGCCCAGCTCCACCCGCTCCGGAAGCAGGCTGTAGTAGGCGTCCGGGGTGCTCAGGAACTCCACGCCCCGGGCACCGATGGTGCCCACCGCCTCCACGATGTCGCCGGCCGTGAACGCCATGTGCTGCACGCCGGCGCCGCCGTGGTGCTTGAGGAACTCGTCGATGTGGCCGGCGACCTGCGACACGTCCGGCTCGATCAGGGTCAGCGTCACCGCGCCGGACCGGCTCTGCACCACCTTGATGGTCATCGCCTGGGAGCCGACGACGATGTGCTCGGTGAAGATCAGCTCGAAGTCGAGAACCTGCCGGTAGAAGTCGACTGTCGCGTCGATCTGGCCGGACTCCACGCAGACCGCGAAGTGGTCCACCTCGACCAGGTTGCCGCCCGCGCCGGACGCCGTCCCCTCCACCGGCCGCAACCCGGGAAGCGCGCGCTCGTCCGTGTCACCCACGCGCTGCACGAAGGTGTGCGCCACGTCGCCGAAACCCATGATCGTGGCTGTCACGACGCCGCCGTACCCGGCCGGCGGGGACACCGGGCGGGCGCCGCGCCGTACGGCCTCGTCGAACGCCACGGTGGCGTCGGTGACCCGCAGCGCGATGTCGGCCACTCCGTCGCCGTGCTTCTCCACATAGGCGGCACCCGGATGGTCGCCCACCAGTGGCTCGGTCAGCACGAGCCGGATCCGGTCCCCGCCGAGTCCCACCGACCGGACCTCCGGTTCCTTCTCCGACGCGTCCGTGGCCGCGTACACCGAGAAACCGAAGCTGTCGACGAACCAATCCGTTTGGGCCGCGAGCCCGTTGACGTAGAACTCGACGTGATCAAGCGACATGTCTTCGAAGATCTGCGTTCCTGACGAGGCCATAGGTCATTTCTCCGTTAGTCGTCCAATTTGCCGTGCCGTACAGGCGGAAGTCCGGCGGGTCAGGCCGGACAGGCGCCGGAACGGGCTCAGGAGGAGGCGCCCATGCGGGCCGCGAGGCTGCGCGGCCGCAGGTCGGTCCAGTTGGCGTTCACGTAGTCGACGCAGGCGCCGCGGCGGGCCGGGCCGTACGCGACGGCCCATCCGGCCGGCACGTCGGCGGAGGCCGGCCACAGGGAGTACTGGCCTTCCTCGTTGATCAGCACGGAGTGAACACCGTCCTGGAGGTCAAAAGGATTCGTCATCTCGCCCTCTCTCGGGTCTCCCAATCGGATAGGCGCGGCATCCGCTCATGCGGGCCGGCCGCGGACCGGTCCGTCCGGCTACTTCCTTCCGGAGCCGGGACCGACCTGCTTCGGGTCGCTGTCGAGCTGCCTGGCCAGGTCCGCCACGGTGGGGGCGTCGAACAGGTCGCCGATCGACAGGTCCACGCCCAGCACCGCCCGGATGCGGCTGACCAGCCGCATCGCCAGCAGCGACTGGCCGCCCAGCTCGAAGAAGCTGTCGTCGATGCCCACCCGCGGCACCCCGAGCACCTCGGCGAAGATGGAGCACAGGACCTCCTGCTTGGCGTCGAGGGGCGCCCGGTAGGGTGCCACGGCCTCGAAGTCCGGCTCGGGAAGCGCCCGGCGGTCCAGCTTTCCGTTGGGCGTCAACGGCAGGGCGTCCATCGCGACGAACACCGTCGGCACCATGTACTCCGGCAGCGAGTCCATCGCGTGGGCGCGCAGGGCCGGGGCGTCGAGGTCGCCGGCCTCGGGGACGATGTAGCCGACGAGCCGCTTCTCGCCCGCCTCCGTCTCGCGCGCGACCACGGCGACGTGGGCCAGCCCCGGGTACGTCGCCAGGACGGCCTCCACCTCCGCCAGCTCCACCCGGAACCCCAGGATCTTCACCTGGTCGTTCGCGCGTCCCATGAATTCGAGCAGGCCGTCGTCGTTCCTGCGCATGAGGTCGCCGGTGCGGTACATCCGCTCGCCCGGGCTTCCGAACGGGTCCGCGACGAAACGCTCGGCCGTCAGATCCGGGCGGCCGAAGTATCCTCGCGCCACACCCCGGCCGGAGATGTACAGCTCACCGACCGTGCCGGCGGGGACGGGGCCGAGGCGGTCGTCGAGGATGTGCAGGCGGACGTCGTCCATCGGGCCGCCGATCGCCACGACCGACCCCGCCTCGTACGGAGCCGTCAGCGGCGAATGCGTGGAGAACAAAGTCATCTCGGTCGCTCCATACATGGCCCGGACCACCGTGTCCGGACAGGCCTCCAGCACGCGCCGCACCGCCGTCGGGGCGATCACGTCGCCACCGGTCAGCACCTCGCGCACACCGGCGAGGCACTCCGGCGCCTCCTCCGCCACCACCCGGAAGAGCCCGGCGGTCAGGTGCACGCCGGTGATCCGCTCCTCGCCGATCAGGCGGCGCAGGACGCCGACGTCCAGGTCGCCGGGGGGCGCCACGACGATCTGACCTCCGTGCAGCAACGGCACCCACAGCTCGTAGGTGGACACGTTGAAGGCGTAGGGAGCCACCATCAGCACCCGCTCGTGCCGTCCGGTGTCCCAGATCCGGTCGAACGCCAGGCCCAGCACGTCCCGGTGCGTGACCGCGACGCCCTTCGGATGCCCTGTGGAGCCCGAGGTGTAGATCACGTATGCGAGCTGGTCCGGATGGGTCGCCGTCCCGGGGGCGGACACCGGTGACGCCGCCAGTTCACGGTCGGTCCCGGGGACGAGGACGTGACCGCCCCGGGGAAGGCCCCGCTCCCGCATGACCTCGTCGGCCAGCAGCACCGGCGCCCCGGACTGGTCCATGATCCACTGCATGCGCTCCAGGGGATACGCGTGGTGCACCGGCAGGTAGAAGGCCCCGGCCTTGACGATCCCCAGGATCGCCACCACCACGTCGACGGAGCGCTCCATCAGCACCGCCACCGGGACCTCGGGGCCGGCGCCCAACGCCAGCAGGCGATGCGCCATCTGGTTCGACCGCTCGTCCAGCTCCCGGTAGGTCAGGCGGACGTCGCCGGAAGACACCGCCACCGCGTCCGGCGTCCGGCCGACCTGCTCGGCGAAACGTCCATGAATGGTGGAAGAGGAACCCATCACGTACTCCAATCCGTTCATTCCCTGAGACCCGACGGCGGTGCCGGGCGGCCGCCGGCCCGGATCACCACGTGTTCGGCGCGCGCCGGCGCCGGCGGGGACCGCGACGACAGGGTGAACCGGAAGGCGCGATGGACCGCTGTACGGTGGCCCGGCCCACGCCGCTTGCTACCTCCGGCGATCAGTGTGGTTCTGCCTGTTCAGGCATGCACCCAGCGTCACATTCGCCTGCTCCGCGCGCATCTCCGGGATTGCGGTGTCGTCTCCGTGACGGTGTTTTCCGGAAGGGCCCGCGCCGGTGTTCCCCGGGACGCCTTCCCGTGCCGTCGCGGCGCGGGCGTCACGTTCACCGCACCGGGCGCGCCGGGGGAGAGGGGGCGACCTCAGGGAGGCGACCTCAGGGAGGCGACCTCAGGGAGACGGGCGAGCCCCGGCGCCGGCGGGCAGGCGCCGGGGAGGCCGGAAGGGGCCGTACGCGCGATCGGACGCGCTCAGAGGAACGCCGACGCGTTGGGGGCGATGTCGCCCCGGAACCGGCCGGAGGGGTCGACGCGCGCGCGGACCCGGTCGACGGCGTCCACCTGCTCCGGGCTGAGGTGGCGCTGCGGCTGGTCCAGGCGCTCCACGAAGGAGGGCACGGTCCGTCCGGTGTCCCACGGCTCCAGCGCGGCACGCACCTTCGCGCAGTGCTCCACGAGGGCCCGCGCGACGTCCGGGTCGAACGGCGCTCCCGAGCCCGCGTAGGAGTAGCGGGCGTCGAGGTGGTCGAGCGCGCCTCCCGCCGGGTCCGGTACCGAGAACGCGCCGCCGAGCTGGCGCAGCCCGGCGACGATCAGCGGTGATCCGGATCCCTCGCCGACGACCCTGAGGAACTCCGCGGCGCCGTCCTCGCCGATCTCGGAGAGCAGCATGTGGTCGCCGTGGAAGGGAACGGGGTCGCTGGGATCCATGTGCGCGTGCAGCACCGCGGCGGGGGTGGTCAACTCCCAGGTGTCCATCACCGGCTCGGCCACCGCCCGCAGCGGCCCGAGCAGGTCCTCGGCATACCGCCGCGCGACGGTCACGTCGTCGGTCGTGCTGAGCACCGCACCGTCCACCGACAGCACCGGGCCCGCGGCCAGCGCGGGCGGGACGCCCGGCAGCGGCGGCAGGTTCATCACCCGCAGCGACGTCGTCACCTCCCTGGGCGCGTCCAGGGTCCACCGCCGCCATGCCGACAGCAGCCGCTCGGCGTGGACGGCGGGCCAGTACGCCGCCCCGGTGATGACCTTGGCCGCGGGGAACAGCTCGATCTCGACGGCGGTGACGACGCCGAAACCCCCACCGCCGCCGCGCAGCGCCCAGAACAGCCGCGGGTCTGACGAGGCGTCCACCCGGCGGAGCTCGCCGTCGGCGGTGACCAGCTCGATCGCGCGGACGCTGTTGACGGCCAGCCCGACCTGCCGGCCGTAGGGGCTCAGCCCGCCGCGCAGCAGGTACCCGACGACGCCGACGGTCGGCGACGAGCCGTGCGGTGCGGCCAGGCCGTACGGCGCCCCGGCCTCGGCCACGGCGCCCCACCGCGTCCCCGCGGGGACGCGCGCCACGCGACTCCGCGCGTCGATCTCGACGGCGCCGCCCAGCTCCGTCCGGATCAGCACCGCGCCGTCCATCGGACGGGTGGCCGCCGAGGCGTGGCCGGTGGCGTGCACGCGTACCTGCAGTCCTTCGGACTCGGCATGACGGATCGCGTTGCGGACCTGGTCGATCGTGTGCGCGGTGACCGCCGCCACCGGCCGGGCCGGAGCGGCCAGGTTGAAGACCTGCGTCGCGGCGTCGTACGCCGCGTCCCCGGGCAGCGAGATGCCGGTGTCCTGTTCGCCGAGCATGGTCATGGGTGACGTGCCTCCGTTCGCGGGGCAGCGGCGACGGCTGCCCGTTCGGGCTGCGGCTCCACAAGTTCGGGCACCGGACGAGGCCGTGCCGGACCAGCCGGTGCCGGCCCGCGCCCGGAGAGATATCGCCGATGAGATCGTCACATCGGCATCCCGCCGAGTCTTCTTCCCGCGTGCTCAGCGCGTCGCGCGGCCACGTCCGGTCTCTTCCCGCGTGCTCAGCGCGTCGCGCGGGCGCGTCCGGTTCTTCCCGCGCTTCTCCGCGTCGCGGGCCTTTCACCGGGGCCGGATTCGGATCGGCAGGGCGGTCGAATCGGGCAATTCAGGAGATGCCCGCCCGTCGTCCGCTGCTCAATCATGGGCCTCAAGGTGGACCGCGCTCCCCACGACCCACGCGGGCACCGACCCGAGCCCTATGGCGTACGGCCAGGCGAACATGCTCCGGCGATCACCGCTCGGCACGCACCCCCGGTGCGCGGCCGGTCGGGCCGCCATGCCCTGACAAGCAGGAGGAGATCGAATGAAGAGCAAAACCGTAATCGACGTCTGGGTGGCCGACCTGACCTTTCCGGGATACATGGACCGGTGGATGAAGTGGGGGGAGGAGTTCGAGGCCGCGCATCCGGAGTACCGGATCAACATCACCGGCCAGGACTTCCGGACGTTCCCCGTGGAGATCGCCGAGGCGGCCGCGGAAGGACGCGTGCCGGCCATCGCGGAGTACTACTTCTACATGGCCCAGGTGGCCCGCGACTCGGTCAAGCGGGACGGCAGCCCGCTGTTCACCTCGCTTGAGAAGGCGATCGCCGGCCGTACGGAGATCCTCGGCGAGCCGGTCGTGATCGACGACATCATCCCCGCGCTGCGCGAGTACTACACCTACGGCGGCGACCTGCTCTCCATGCCGTCGGTCGGCACGACGAGCCTGCTCTACGCCAACACGGACCTGCTCCGCGCGGCCGGCGTGACCGAGCTGCCGCAGACCTGGGACGAGGTCGAAGCCGTCTGCAAGACGATCGCCGCGCACGAGGGCGGCCCGTCCCACGCCATCACCTGGTCGAACCACGGCACGTTCTTCCAGCAGGCGATCGCCTCGCAGGGCGGGCTGCTCGCCGACCGGGACAACGGCAGGTCCGGCCAGGCCGAGAAGGTCGACCTCTCCTCCAAGGAGATGCTGACCTGGGTCAAGTGGTGGCAGCGGCTCCACCAGGACGGCCACTACCTCTACACCGGCAAGATGCCGGACTGGGAGGGCACCCTCAGGGCCTTCGCCGACCAGGAGGTGGCGATCAGGATCTCCTCGTCCAACGACGTCAACTACATGGTCCAGACGGCCAAGAGCCGCGGGTTCGGCATCGAGGCGGGCATCTTCCCCTACAACGATCACGTCCCGTATGGCGGCAACGCGGTCGCCGGCACCTCCCTCTGGCTGGCCGACGGCCTCGACGAGGCCACCCAGGACGGCGCGCTGGCGTTCCTGCAGTTCCTGCACAACCCGCGCAACGCCGCCGACCGGCACAAGGCGAACAGCTTCATCCCGCTCACCCACGCGTCCTACGACCTGCTGGAGGAGGAGGGCTGGTTCGACGAGCACCCCTACCACCGCGTGGCCAGCGAGCACGTCAACAGGTATCCCGGCCGGGGGAACGACGGCGGAGCCAACGCCAAGGACGGCGCGCCGCCGTCGCAGGGAGCGCTGTTCGGCGACTTCGCCGGAGCCCAGGACGTCATGACGCACGCCATGGGCGACGTGCTGGCCCACGGAGCCGACCCCGACACGCGGTTCGCCGAGGCCACCGCCGAAGCCCAGCGACTGCTGGACGCCTACCACGCCGACCGCGCCGCCGCGGGTCCGCGCAGCCCCGACAGCCTGAGGGTGGAGTACTTCAGGGACGCCGAACCGTATTCGGGCGCCGACCTGGAAAACATCGTTCAGCTCAGCCGCTGACCTCAGCCTGTAAAGAAAGCAATTTGAAAGATGCGGGCGTGCCGTCCGGCGCGCACGCTTTCTGACAGAACCGAGCTGAAAACAGGAGTCGAAATAGTGAGCACTATGACGAAAGGATCAGTGACGTGACTGCTGGCGAAGTACCGACCAAAGCTGGACGGCGGGAGTGGCTTGGGCTGGCGGTGCTTGCCCTGCCCACTTTCGTCGTAGCCATCGACCTGTTCGTGCTGTTACTCGCGCTGCCGAACCTGGCCACCGACCTGGGGGCGAACAGCACCCAGCAGCTGTGGATCATGGACATGTACGGGTTCCTGCTCGCCGGGTTCCTCGTCACGATGGGCACTCTCGGCGACCGGATCGGCCGGCGCAAACTGCTCCTCATCGGCGCGGCCGCCTTCGGCGTGGCCTCGCTGCTGACCGCCTACTCCACGAACCCGGGCATGCTGATCGTCTCCCGCGCGCTGCTGGGCGTCGCCGGGGCCACCCTGGGTCCGTCCTGCCTGGCGCTGATCGTCACCATGTTCCAGGACGCCAAGCAGCGGGCTGCCGCCTTCGGCGTGTGGGGCGGCACCTTCACCCTGGGCGCACTGCTGGGCCCGGTCATCGGCGGCGTGCTGCTGACCAACTTCTGGTGGGGTTCGGTGTTCCTGCTGGGCGTGCCGGTCATGGTGATCGTGCTCATCGCGGGTCCGAAGCTGCTGCCCGAATTCCGTAACAGCCAGGCCGGCCGGCTCGACCTGACCAGCGTGGCCCTGTCCCTCGTCAGCATGCTGGCGCTGGTGTACGGGATCAAGCAGCTGGTCCGCGACGGCTGGGAGGTGCTGCCCGTGGTCGCGGTGGTGGCCGGCCTGGTGGCCGGGGTGGCGTTCGTCCGCCGCCAGAACCGCCTGGACAACCCGCTGCTGGACCTGCAGCTGTTCAAGAACCGCGCCGTCGGCACCGCGCTGATCGGTCAGCTGTCCTACAGCAGCACCGGCGGCGGCATGATGCTGTTCATGATGTTCTACCTGCAGCTGGTGCAGGGAATGTCCACACTGCAGGCGGGTCTGGCGCTGATCCCCGGAATGGCCGCGGCGACCCTGGGCTTCCAGGTCGGTCCCAAACTGGCCAACCGGTTCCGTCCCGCCTACGTCATCGCCGCCGGCATGGCGGGCATCGTGGCCGTGCTGCTGGTCTTCACCCAGGTCGGCGTCACCAGCGGAACCGCCACCCTGATCATCGGCTTCGCCGTCCTGTCCTTCTGCGGCGCCCCGCTGATCGCGCTGGGCACCAACCTGGTGGTCGGCTCGGCCCCGCCGGAGAAGGCGGGCTCGGCCGGCTCCCTCACCCAGCTGAGCACCGAGTTCGGCGGCACCCTGGGCATCGCCATCCTCGGCACCATCGGCACCGCCGTCTACCGCAACCAGATCGCCGACACCCTGCCGGCCGGCATCCCGGCTCCCGCGGCCGCCGCGGCCGGCGACAGCCTCGCCGCGGGCACCGCCGCCGCCAGCCAGCTGCCCGAACCCGTGGCGACCTCGCTGCTGACCCCCGCCTACCAGGCCCTCGTCGACGCCCTGCACTCCGTCTCGATCATCGGCGCCGTCCTGATCGGCATCGTGGCCGTCATGGTCGCCGTCCGGCTCAGGCATGTGCCCCCCGTCGGCCAGGCGGCTCCGGAGGCTCCCCCCGCCGACCCGGCTCCCGCCACCGAGAGTGAGGACACGGCACTCGTAACCACCGGCGGATCGGCTTCGACGGTGGATGATAGAGCGGCTGTCAATAACTCCTCTATTTAGAGGAACAGGCGTCGGCCGGACACGTTCTCGGGAGAGTTGCCTATTTCGCCATAATCTGCCCGCAGAAATGGAATAATAGAGTCACAGAATGACTCTTCACACACATAGTCATGGAGGTAAGTGAATGGGTGCCACGAAGGCAGACACTCTGAAAGTGCCAGGCGCGACGCTGTACTACGAGATCCGGGGATCTGGTCCGCTGCTGCTGATGATCCCCGGTGGTCCGGCGGACGCCAGCACGTTCGAGGGCGTCGCCGAAGCTCTGGCCGACCGCTACACGGTCATCAGCTTCGACAACCGCGGCACCTCACGCAGCACCCTGGACGGCCCGCCGCCGGAGACCCTCTCCATCGAGGTCCAGAGCGACGACGCCCACCACGTGCTGGAGGCCTTGGCCACCGAACCGGCCTACGTGCTGGGCTGCAGCGGTGGCGCGCTGACCGCCCTGGACCTGGTCGCACGCTATCCCGAGCAGGTCCGGGCGGTGGTCGCGCACGAGCCTCCGGCCATGACCCTGCTGCCTGACAGCGAGCGCTGGCAGGCGACCTTCCAGGACGTGTACGACACCTACGTCAGCGAGGGCCTCGGCCCGGCGGGGCAGAAGTTCATGGCCACCCTGGCCGTTGAGGGCGAGGACAGCCCGCCCCCGCAGATGCCGGACATGTCGCAGATGTCGCCGGAGATGCTGGAAGCGATGGGGAGGATGCAGGCCAACACCGAGTTCCTCTTCGCCCACCAGCTGCGGACGACCATCAACCACGTCCCCGACGTCGACGGGCTGAAGGCGGCCTCGACCCCCGTCTTCGTGGCGGTCGGGGAGGGGTCGGTCGGGCAGATGCCCCACCAGGCCGGTCTCGCGCTCGTCGAGCGTCTGGGCGCCGCACCGGTGTACGTCCCCGGCGACCACCAGGGTTTCGCCACCCACCCCGGAGGGTTCGCCGAGGTAGTGCACAAGTCCTTCCAGGAGAGCTAGTCGGGATTTCCGACCGGGCTCGGTAGGGCACCGCGGGCTCCTCGCCGTCATCATCGGCGAGGAGCCCGCGCGCGTTCCGGGGCCTCCGGCGGGCGCCGAGCGCGGCGGCCTACCTCCGGACCGGACGGACCCGACCCGACCCGGCGTGAGGGCCGGGAGCCGAAGGCCGGGAGCCGGGAGCGGGCATTCCGCAATCCTGGAGATGTGCCGTGAAGAGCCCCGGCGTGACGATTGAACCGCGCATCCGGCGATCGGCGGCGAGCCGGCGCTGTGATCGCGGCGGTCCGTGCGCGTTGCGAAGGAGGAAGACGTGTTGGCAGACGAAGACGGGGCGGGCGCCAAGCTGTGGGCCATGGCGCATCTCGCGACCCCGATGGTACTGCGCGTGGCGGCGACATTGCGGATCGCCGACCACATCGCCGCCGGACTGCGCACCGCGCCGGAGCTGGCCGAGGCGGTGAACGCCGATGCCGACGCGCTCGACCGCCTGATGCGGTATCTCGCGGCCAGGGACGTGCTGAGCCGTGACGAGGCCGGCCGGTACGCGCTGACCGCCCGGGGCGAGGCGCTACGTGACGATCACCCCGCGGGCATGCGCGCCCTGCTCGACGTCGACGGCGCGGTCGGCCGCATCGAACTGTCCTTCGTCCAACTGCTGCACAGCGTCCGTACGGGCGAGGCCGCCTACCCGGTCCAGTTCGGCCGGCCCTTCTGGGAGGACCTGGCGGCCGACCCGGCACGTGCCGACTCCTTCAACGGGTGGATGAGCGCCAACGTCCCGGCGCGGGCGCCCGGGCTTCTCTCGTGCTACGACTGGGGGTCGCTGGGCCACGTGGTCGACGTCGGCGGCGGAGACGGTTCGCTGCTGATCGCGCTGCTGACCGAGTATCCGGAGCTGCGGGGCACGGTTCTGGACCAGCCGGACACCGCCGAGGTCGCGCGGAAGTCACTGGCGGCGGCGGGTCTGGCCGACCGCGCCGACGTCGTGGCCGGAAGCTTCTTCGATCCACTGCCACCGGGCGCCGGAGGCTACGTGCTCTCGTGGATCATCCATGACTGGAACGACGCCGCCGCGCGCGCGATCCTGCGGCGTTGCGCGGAGGCTGCGGGTCCCGACGGCACCGTGTTCGTCCTGGAGACCGTCGACGCCGGCGGCGGGGCTCCGCACACCGGGATGGACCTGCGGATGCTCGTCCACTGCGGCGGCAAGGAGCGCGGGGTCGCCGAGATCAGCGCACTGGCCGCCGGCTCCGGGCTCAGGACGGTCGCGGTGTATCCCGCGGGCAAGCTGTCGATCATCGAACTGAAGCCCGTCTCGTAGATCTTCACGGGCGCAGGCCGTACGGCCGCCGCCGGTCCGTCCTGGTCGGGGTGTCGATGCGATGATCATCGGCACCCCGATCGCCTATTGGTATGTTGACATAGGTATGTGCTGATACCTATTGTGGGAGGTATGCCCGCCTCCAGCGCGTCCTCTCAGGACATCGACCACGTGGCCTCCGCGCTCGTGGTGAGCCTGCCCGCGCTGCACAGGGCTCTTGAGCGGCAGGTCGACCAGGAGTTCCCGCATCCCAGGCTTCCGGAAGGCCAGCTCGCGCTGCTGTGGCTCGTCGAGGAGCGCGAGGGGATCACGGTCCGCGAGGCCGCCGACGCGCTGCTGATGAAGCCGAACAACGTCAGTGCCCTGGTCTCGCAGCTCACCGAGCTGGAGCTGCTGGAGCGCAGGCAGGACCCCGCCGACAAGCGGGTCGCCCATCTTCACCCCACGGCCACGGCCAGGCAGCGGCTCGCCGAGGTCCGGCGGCTCAAGACGGCCTATGTGGCGCGCGCGCTGCACGCCCTCACAGACGGGGAGCGGGATGCCCTGGGCTCGGCCCTGGGCGCGCTGACGTCCCTGAGCCGGCATCTCCCCCCCACCGCCGGCTGATCCCGCGCGGTTTCCTCCACCGGGGCCGGCCCGCGCGCCGTACGGCCTGCGTCCGCCGTACGGCCTGCGTCCGCCGTACGGCCTGCGTCCGCGGACCGGGTGATCGGCCAGCGGCGGCTCTCACGGTTGTGACCGGACGTCGCCACGTGCCCGCGGCCGCCCCGTAGTCCCAACTCGTCTCTTCGACGTCCCGAAAAACCTCCTCACAGACAAGGCATCTCCATGTCTTCCGCCACCTCGGAACACCGCGCCATGCCCGCGCACTCTCCACCGGGCCCCTCGCTGGGCCGGCGCTCCAACCCCTGGCTGACGTTGATCGCCGTCGCGATCGGCCTCTTCATGGTCAATCTCGACGGGTCCGTGGTGTCGATCGCCAACCCCGAGATCGGCCGGGACCTGAACGCGTCCACCGCCGACCTGCAGTGGGTCACCAACGCCTATCTCATCGCGATGGCCGCCGCCCTGATCCTGGGCGGCAAGCTCGGCGACCGCTTCGGGCGGCGGACGTACTACATGATCGGGACCGTCGGGTTCACCGTCGCCTCGGTCGCGATCGGCCTGTCCGGATCGATCGGGGGAGTCGTCGCCTTCCGCGCGGTGCAGGGCTTCTTCGCCGCGCTGCTGATACCGAACACGCTCGGCCTGCTGCGGGCGGTTTTCCCACCGAAGAAGTTCGGCATGGCGGTGGGGCTGTGGGCCATGGTGGCGTCCTGCTCCACCGCGCTCGGGCCGATCGTCGGCGGACTGCTCGTCGAGCGCGTCAACTGGGAGTCCGTCTTCTACATCAACGCCCCCATCGGCATCGTCGCCCTCGCCGTCAGCGCGCTCGTACTGCCGCAGAGCAGGAACTCCACGGGCCACCATCGTTTCGACATCCCCGGCGTGATCATGCTCGCGCTCGGCCTGGTGGCTCTGATCTTCGGCGTGATCAAGGGCGAGACATGGGGCTGGACTTCGGGGGGAACGCTGGGCGTCCTCGCCGTCGGCGCCGTCCTTCTGGCGGTCTTCGGCTGGTACGAGACCCGCGTCGGGCACCCGTTGCTGCCGATGCGGCTGTTCCGCAGCCCCTCGCTGACCATCGGCACGATCGTCACCGCGATCAACTTCTTCGTGCTGCTCGGTGTGATCTTCTTCCTGATGCTCTACCTGCAGAACGTCCGCGGCTTCACTCCTGTCGAGGCGGGCGTGCGCACCCTGCCGCTGAGCCTGGCCACCGTGGTCGCGTCACCGCTCGGCGCGGCGCTGACCGGACGGTTCGGCGCGCGCCTGTCCATGCCGATCGGCATGATGCTTCAGGCCGTCGCGTCCTTCTGGATGCTGACGTGGGACGCGCACTCCTCGTACGCCGTGATGTGGCCGCCGTTCCTCGCGCTCGGTCTGGGCGTCGGCATGGTGATGTCCGCCTCCTCCGACGCGATCGTCGGCAGCGCGCCGGCCAAGGACGCCGGTGTGGCGGGCGGCGTGCAGGCCACGGCGCTGCAGATCGGCGGAGCTCTCGGCACGTCCGTGCTGATCTCCCTGGTCAGCGGCCGGGTGGGCTCGACGCTCACCGGTGAGCTGATCGACGCCGGGGTCCCGGCGTCCGCCGCGGGCGCCTTCGAGAAGGCCGGGGACGCGGTGGCGATGGGCATCTCGCCGGTCTCGGACGGCATGCCCGCGCGGCTGGCGGCCGCCGTCGTCGAGGGCAGCGGAAACGCGTTCATGAACGGCGTGCACTCGGCCGTGCTCCTCACCGGCGTGCTGTGCGTCGTGGGCGCGACCCTGGCCGCGGTCGGCGTACGACGCAACCCCGAGGCCGCCCGCCACTGAGGGCCGACGGGCTTGATCCGGCCTGGCGGGGGAACGCGCAGGTCCCTACGGAGATGGTGGCCTCGCCCCCCGGCCGGGCCGTTCGCGTTCTCTTCCGCCCACCCGTGCGCGGCACGGAGCCGTGGCCTTCTCTTCGGCGGCCAGTGAGGCAACGGGTCTCGTCCACCCCCGGATGGGCGCTTCGACGGACGCCGGCCACCCCGGCACCAAAACACCTGTTGGCGCGGGCCGCCTGAGTGCCACCTGTCGGCGCTGGCCATCCAGCACCAAAACGCCTGTTGGCGCGGGCCGCCTCAGTACCAATCATTGGCGCGGGCCACCCGGCACCAAAACGCCTGTTGATGCGGGTTGCCCGGCACTAAAACGCCTTTTAGGGAATTTTTCCGACACAGCCCATCCTGGCCGGTGACTGCCAGGGCCCAAGAACCGGCAGTCGGATCGGCCGCATCCCATGGCCGGAACCCAAGGTCAGGGCATTGACGCCGGTCAAAGCCATCCCCTGTACGGCCGCGGCCCGCCTGCGGTGCCTTTTCTCATGGGGCAGGGGGATCCGTCCAGTGTTTCGGCTGACAGGAAACGGCTCCCCCCAGGCAGCTTGCTGACCCTGACAAACCTGGTTTGCAACAAGTCGAATCAGCAGAATTTGAGGTGCRAGSACAGAACAACCACAAAAAACCACCACCCCAACGAAAGGCACAAAATGCAGAACACCAACAAGACCAAGCTCCTGACCAAGCTCGGCGCCACCGCCGCCCTGGCCCTCGGCCTCGGCCTCGCCCTCCAGCCCCCCGCCGGCGCCACCAC
>NZ_NGFP01000241.1 GCF_002149035.1 Streptosporangium minutum | reverse complement strand
GCTGACGGGCCGCCGGCACGGGCGTGCCGGACCGGGCCGGGCACGAGAGTGATCTCACAACGCCCTTCCAGGGGCAAGTAGATCTTTTTTGTGGAGTTTCCTAAATATGGGAATTTGCATGACCTGATTGCGGTTGGGAACCCCTGGCCCTCATGGGCTCACTACGGCCTGTGAGGGTAAAGGGGATCTGATATGACCACGGCGGTCGCCGAGCCGGAGGTCGCGCCGGGTACGCGGCGCAGAGGACTGCTGCTGCTCGTCCTGGGGGCGCTGTCGGCCATCGGCCCGCTCTCCATCGACATGTACCTGCCCGCGTTCCCCGCCATCGCCGGGGAGATGGGCACGGGGCAGGCCCAGGTGCAGCTCACCCTGACCTCCTGCCTCATCGGCCTCTCCGTCGGGCAGGTCGTCGCCGGGCCGCTCAGCGACGTGCGCGGCCGGCGGATGCCGCTGCTGATCGGCATCGCCGCCTACGCCGTGGCCTCCCTGCTGTGCGCTTTCTCCCCTTCCGTCTACGGGCTGGTCGGCTTCCGCCTGCTGCAGGGCGTGGCGGGCGGCGCCGCGCTGGTGATCGTCCGCGCGGTCGTCCGCGACCTGTACGAGGGGGCGGCCATCGCCCGCATCTTCGCCACCCTCATGCTCGTCAGCGGTCTCGCGCCGATCCTGGCCCCGATCGCGGGCGCGCAGCTGCTGGAGCACACCTCCTGGCGCGGCGTGTTCGTCTCGCTGAGCGTCGCCGGACTGCTGCTGCTGGCCGCAGCCCTGTTCGGGGTGCGCGAGACGCTTCCCCGCGAACGGAGGGAGAGCGGCGGCCTCCGGCACACCCTCGTCACCTTCGGGCACCTGCTGCGCAACCGGTCCTTCATGGCCAGCGCGCTGGCCGGCGGGCTCGGCTTCGGCGGCATGTTCGCCTACATCTCCGGCTCGCCGTTCGTGCTCCAGCAGGTGTACGGCGCCTCGCCACAGACCTTCTCGATGGTGTTCGCGCTGAACGCGATCGGCCTGACCATCACCGCGCAGATCGGCGGCCGTCTCGCCGGGGGCAGGGTGGCTCCGGCGCGGCTGATCCTCATCGGGCTGTTCATCTCCGTGACCGGGGTGGCGGTGCTGCTGGCCGCCGTACTGATCGGGCTGCCCCTCGCCGTCCTGATCGCCGGGCTGTTCGTGATGATGTGCGGGGCCGGATTCGTCCTGCCGGGCGCCGGCGCGCTCGCGCTGGCCGGCCAGCCCCAGCAGGTGGCGGGGAGCGCCTCGGCGCTGACCGGAGTGCTGCAGTTCGCCATCGGCGCGCTCGCGGCGCCGCTGGTCGGGCTGGGCGGGGAGGACTCGGCGCTGCCGATGGCCGTCGTCCTGGCCGGGCTCACCCTCGCCTCGCTCGCCGCCTTCGTCGGCCTGCGGAAGCCCGCGAAGGACGTTTCCGCAGGTTAGGTAAGGCTTACCTGCGTGACAAACCGCATTCAGCCGGACCGCCCATCGGTTTGTATGCGGGGAAGGAATTACGCCACACTGATGTTGTGAAATACGTGAGCCAGATGCCGGGCACCGAGGAGACCGCCGCCGCGCGGCTCTCCGGCGTGTCCGCCGAGCGCAGCACGCGCGCGCGTGTCGCCCGGCTCATCCTGGAGCACGGACCCATCACCGCGGTCGCCCTCGGCGAACGGCTCGGGCTCACCCCGGCCGCCGTCCGCCGCCATCTGGACGCGCTGCTCGCCGAGGGGATGATCGAGCCTCGTACGGCCCGGCCCCGCGGTCAGCGGGGGAGAGGGCGACCGGCGAAGCTCTTCGCCATAACCGACGCTGGGCGCAGTGCCTTCGAGCACGCCTACGACGGGCTCGCCGGAAACGCGCTGCGCTTCCTGGCGGAGCGCGTGGGCGAGGGCGCGGTGGCCGAGTTCGCCCGGTCGCAGGTGTCCGGCCTCGTCGGACGGCTGCAGCCGGAGATGCGCAAGGTCCCCGTCGACCAGCGGGTCCGCGTCCTGGCCGAGGCCCTGTCGGCCGACGGCTACGCGGCCTCGGCGAGCAAGGCCAGTCTCGGCGGCGAGCAGTTGTGCCAGCACCACTGCCCCGTGGCGCACGTGGCCGCGGAGTTCCCGCAGCTCTGCGAGGCGGAGACCGAGGCGTTCGCGCAGATCCTCGGCACGCCTGTCCAGAGACTCGCGACCATCGCCCACGGCGACGGGGTGTGCACCACCCACGTGAGTCCGCACAGAGCGGTCGAGCCGGACGCGCGGGAACGGGAAGCGACCCGGCGGGCACCCGAGCGATCGCGACCATCCATAAGGCAACAAACGATCGATGACGAATCGAGCAAGGAGACCGGAAGGTGACTGTCACCGACCGCCCGGAGCTGGAAGGCCTCGGGAATTACAAGTTCGGCTGGGCCGACTCGGACGCTGCCGGATCGGCGGCCCGCCGCGGCCTGTCCGAGGAAGTCGTCCGTAATATCTCCGCGCTCAAGAACGAGCCGGAGTGGATGCTGGACCTTCGCCTGAAGGGCCTGCGCCTGTTCGGCAAGAAGCCCATGCCGAACTGGGGTTCCGACCTCAGCGGAATCGACTTCGACAACATCAAGTACTTCGTGCGCTCCACCGAGAAGCAGGCGGCTTCCTGGGAAGAGCTGCCCGACGACATCAAGAACACCTACGACAAGCTGGGCATCCCCGAGGCGGAGAAGCAGCGCCTGGTCGCCGGTGTCGCCGCCCAGTACGAATCCGAGGTCGTCTACCACCAGATCCAGAAGGACCTCGAGGACAAGGGCGTCATCTTCGTCGACACCGACACCGCGCTCAAGGAGCACGAGGAGCTCTTCAAGGAGTACTTCGGCACCGTGATCCCGGTCGGCGACAACAAGTTCGCCGCGCTGAACACCGCCACGTGGAGCGGCGGCAGCTTCATCTACGTGCCGCCGAACGTCAACGTCGAGATCCCGCTCCAGGCCTACTTCCGGATCAACACCGAGAACATGGGGCAGTTCGAGCGGACCCTGATCATCGTGGACGAGAACTCCTACGTCCACTACGTCGAGGGCTGCACTGCGCCGATCTACTCCTCCGACTCGCTGCACAGCGCGGTCGTGGAGATCATCGTGAAGAAGGGCGCCCGCTGCCGCTACACGACGATCCAGAACTGGTCGAACAACGTCTACAACCTGGTCACCAAGCGCGCCGTGGCCTACGAGGGCGCGACCATGGAGTGGGTCGACGGCAACATCGGCTCCAAGGTCACCATGAAGTACCCGGCCGTCTACCTGATGGGCGAGCACGCCAAGGGTGAGACGCTGAGCGTCGCCTTCGCCGGCGAGGGCCAGCACCAGGACGCCGGCGCCAAGATGGTGCACCTCGCGCCGAACACCAGCTCCACCGTGATCTCCAAGTCCGTCGCCCGCGGCGGCGGCCGTACCTCCTACCGCGGTCTGGTCCAGATCGAGGAGGGCGCGCACGGCAGCGCCAGCACGGTCAAGTGCGACGCGCTCCTGGTCGACCAGATCAGCCGCTCCGACACCTACCCCTATGTGGACGTGCGCGAGGACGACGTCTCCATGGGACACGAGGCCACCGTCTCCAAGGTCTCCGACGACCAGCTCTTCTACCTGATGAGCCGCGGTCTGAACGAGGACGAGGCGATGGCGATGATCGTGCGCGGCTTCGTCGAGCCGATCGCGCGCGAGCTCCCGATGGAGTACGCCCTCGAACTGAACCGCCTCATCGAGCTGCAGATGGAAGGAGCCGTCGGCTGATGGGTCTCGAAACCAAGCCCCTGTCGACCCTCCACGAGAAGGTCTCCTACAACGTGGAGGACTTCCCGGTCCCGACCGGCCGCGAGGAGGAGTGGCGCTTCACCCCGCTGTCGCGGCTGAAGGGCCTGCACGACGGCGCCGCCGCGGCCGGCGGCGTGCTGGTCCACGTCGACGCGGCCCCCGAGGTCACGGTGGAGACCGTGGGCCGCGACGACCCGCGCCTCGGCAAGGCCTACGTGCCCGCCGACCGGGTCAGCGCCCAGGCTTTCGCCGTCTTCGAGAAGGCCACCGTCCTGACGGTCGCGCGCGAGGCCGTCGCCTCCAAGCCGACCGTGATCACGCTCACCGGCTCCGGCGCGGGCGCCGCCTACGGCCACATCCTGGTCAAGCTGGAGCCGATGGCCGAGGCCGTCTTCGTCCTGGACCACCAGGGCAGTGCGGTCTACGCCGACAACGTCGAGTTCGTCGTGGGCGAGGGCGCCACGCTCAAGGTCATCAGCCTGCAGGACTGGGCCGACGACGCCGTGCACGTCTCCCACCACCACGCCCTGCTCGGCAAGGACGCGACCTTCCGCAGCTTCGTGGTCACCCTCGGCGGCGACCTGGTACGGCTGTCGCCGTCGGTCTCCTACAGCGGCCCCGGCGGCGACGCCGACCTGACCGGCCTCTACTTCGTGGACGCCGGGCAGCACATGGAGCACCGCCTGCTGGTGGACCACTCCCAGCCCAACTGCAAGAGCAACGTCACCTACAAGGGCGCGCTGCAGGGTGAGGACGCCCACGCCGTGTGGATCGGCGACGTCATCATCCGGGTCGAGGCCGAGGGCACCGACACCTACGAGCTCAACCGCAATCTCCTGCTCACCGACGGCGCCCGCGCCGACTCGGTGCCGAACCTGGAGATCCTCACCGGCGAGGTCGCCGGAGCGGGGCACGCGAGCGCCTCGGGCCGCCTGGACGACGAGCACATCTTCTACCTCCAGGCCCGCGGCATCCCGTTCGACGACGCGCGGCGCCTGGTCATCCGGGGCTTCTTCGCGCAACTGCTGGAGAAGATCGAGCTCCCCGAGCTGCGTGAGCGGGTGCTCGGCAAGGTCGAGGCGGAGCTCGAGAAGTGACGTTCGAAAAGGTCTGCAAGCTCAGCGACATCCCCGACGACGGCGTGATCGGCCTGGAGGTGGGGCAGACCCCCGTCGCCCTGGTCCGCCGGGGTTCGGAGGTCTTCGCCCTGCACGACGTCTGCTCCCACGCCGAGGTGAAGCTCAGCGAGGGCGAGGTCTACGACGAGACCCTGGAGTGCTGGCTGCACGGCTCGTGCTTCGACCTGCGCTCCGGCAAGCCCACCGGCCCGCCCGCCACCAAGCCCGTTCCCGTCTACCAAGTCAAGATCGACGGCGATGACGTCCTCGTCTCGCTCTCGAAGGAGTCATAACAGTGTCTGATTCGAGCCGAGTCCGCTCGGGATCCACCCTTGAGATCCGTGACCTGCACGTCGCCGTCGAGGACAAGGAAATCCTGCGCGGCGTCAACCTGACCGTCCGGTCCGGCGAGACCCACGCCATCATGGGCCCCAACGGCTCGGGCAAGTCCACGCTCGCCTACGCGATCGCCGGCCACCCGAAGTACACCGTGACCGGCGGCCAGGTCCTGCTGGACGGCGTCGACCTGCTGGAGCTGTCGGTCGACGCGCGCGCCCGCGCCGGCCTGTTCCTCGCCATGCAGTACCCCGTCGAGGTCCCCGGCGTCAGCGTCTCCAACTTCCTGCGCTCGGCGGTCACCTCCGTGCGCGGCGAGGCCCCCAAGCTCCGCGAGTTCGCCAAGGACCTGAAGGCCGGCATGGACGCCCTGTCCATCGACGCCGCCTTCGCCCAGCGCAACCTGAACGAGGGCTTCTCCGGCGGTGAGAAGAAGCGGCACGAGATCCTCCAGCTCGAACTGCTCAAGCCGAAGATCGCCGTCCTCGACGAGACCGACTCCGGCCTCGACGTCGACGCGCTGCGCGTGGTCTCCGAGGGCATCAACCGCTTCCGCGCCTCCGGCGAGACCGGCGTCCTCCTCATCACCCACTACACCCGCATCCTGCGCTACGTAAAGCCGGACTTCGTCCACGTCTTCGCGGCCGGCCGGATCGTGGAGCAGGGTGGCCCCGAGCTCGCCGACAAGCTCGAGGCCGAGGGCTACGAGGCCTACACGAAGGCCTCGGTCTGATGAACACCGGCTTTGACGTGGAGAGGATCAGGAAGGACTTCCCGGTCCTCTCCCGCGAGCTGCCCGGCGGTCGGCCGCTGGTCTATCTCGACTCGGGCAACTCCGCGCAGAAGCCCACCCAGGTGATCGACGTCATGCGCGAGCACCTGGCCATGCACTACAGCAACGTCGGCCGGGCCATGCACGCGCTGGGCGCCGAGTCCACCGAGGCGTACGAGAACGCCCGCGACAAGGTCGCCGCCTTCATCGGCGCGCCGAGCCGCGACGAGGTCGTCTTCACCAAGAACGCCTCCGAGGCGCTCAACCTGGTGGCCTACGGCTTCGGCAACCCCACCAACGACGACCCCCGCTTCCGTCTCGGCCCCGGCGACGAGATCGTCATCTCCGAGATGGAACACCACTCCAACATCGTGCCGTGGCAGCTGCTCGCGCAGCGCACCGGCGCCACGCTGAAGTGGTTCTCGGTCACCGACGAGGGCCGCCTGGACCTGTCGAACCTCGAAGAGCTGGTCACCGAGCGCACGAAGATCGTTTCGATCGTTCACCAGTCCAACGTGCTCGGCACGGTCAACCCGGTCGCCGAGGTGCTCGCCAGAGTCCGTCAGGTCGGGGCGCTGATGATGCTGGACGCCTCGCAGTCGGTGCCCCACCAGCAGGTGGACGTCGCCGCGCTCGGCGTGGACTTCCTCGCCTTCACCGGGCACAAGGTCGTCGGCCCCTCCGGCATCGGCGTGCTGTGGGGCCGCGGGGAGCTGCTGGAGGCCATGCCTCCCTTCATGGGCGGCGGAGAGATGATCGAGGCGGTCTGGATGGACCACTCGACCTATGCCCCCGCGCCGCACAAGTTCGAGGCGGGCACCCCGCCGATCGTCGAGGCCATCGGCCTCGGCGCCGCGGTCGACTACCTGTCCGCGATCGGGATGGACGCCATCGTGCAGCACGAGCGTGAGCTGACCGGCTACGCGCTCGGCGCGCTGGGAGAGGTCCCCGGCCTGAGAGTGATCGGCCCGGAGAGCCTGGACCGGCGCGGCGGCACGGTGTCGTTCACCCTCGAAGGGATTCACCCGCACGATGTCGGGCAGATCCTGGATGACAACTTCGGTGTGGCGGTGCGCGTGGGGCACCACTGCGCCCGCCCGTTGCACCTGAGGTTCGGGATCCCCGCCACCACGCGGGCCTCCTTCTACCTTTACAACACCCCGGCCGAGATCGACGCCCTGGTCCGCGGCCTCCACCACGTGCAGAAGGTGTTCGCCTAGCCATGCCGGAGCAGTTGAGATGATCGCCGAGTCCATGTACCAGGAGTTGATCCTGGAGCACTACAAGCACCCCCAGGGACGGGGGCTGCGCGACCCGTACGACGCCGAGGTCCACCACGTGAACCCGACGTGCGGCGACGAGATCACCCTGCGTGTGAAGCTGGGTGACGGCGGCAAGGTCGAAGACGTCTCCTACGACGGCCAGGGCTGTTCCATCAGCCAGGCCGCCGCCTCGGTGCTGCACGAGCTGACCGCCGGCTCGACCGTGGACGAGACGCTCGCGGTGGTGGAGGAGTTCACCCGGCTCATGCAGAGCAGGGGTCAGGTGGAGGCGGACGAGGACGTGCTCGGGGACGCGGTGGCGTTCGCCGGGGTGGCGAAGTTCCCGGCCCGGGTGAAGTGCGCGCTGCTGGCCTGGATGGCCTACAAGGACGCGGTTGTGAGGAGTTCTACATGAGCAAGCCTGTTGAGACGCCGACCGCGGCGTACGACGGGGAGACGACCCTTGACGAGGTCATGGAGGCCCTCAAGGACGTCGTGGACCCCGAACTCGGCATCAACGTCGTCGACCTCGGCCTGATCTACGGGGTCAACCTCGACGCGGCCGAGGCCGGCACCCCGCCGATCGCCACCATCGACATGACGCTGACCAGCGCGGCCTGCCCGCTGACCGACGTCATCGAGGACCAGGCGCACTCCGCTCTGGACGGCATGGTCTCCGACGTGAAGATCAACTGGGTCTGGCTCCCGCCGTGGGGCCCGGACAAGATCACTGACGACGGGCGCGAGCAGTTGCGCATGCTCGGTTTCAACGTCTGATCTCCCCTTTCCGGTACGGCTCGCGCCTTCCGAGGTACGGGCCGTACCGAATTGTGTGAGAGGATGCCCGATGCCGGGAAGAAAAGCCCGGCCCGGAGCGTTGGCTCTACCAACGGGCAAGCGTCCACATGATGTCGGACGCCCCGGACCACCTGGCGCTGCGAAGGCCGGGTATGCTTGATCGTGGTTTGACTGCGTGCGGGTAAGCTAGACCCGCCCCGTGCGGTGCGCCTCGACTTGCACCGCACTACCGCCCCGAAAGTGGGCGTTGATTAAGCGCGGCCTCGGGCCGCGCGTTCCAGGCTCGTCCTTTCGCAGAAGTGACGTGCCCCGTTCTTCTATCGAAAGGCACGAACCTTCGTGACCATGCTTGACGCTGCCCTGCCCGCGATCACCGACATCCCCGAGGTTGCCGCCGGGCCGTCCGAGTTCACCCTCCTCGGCCTGCCGAAGCCGCTGGTGACCGGGCTTTCCCGCCAGGGTATCGACAGCCCCTTCCCCATCCAGAGCGCGACGATCCCCGACATCCTCGCCGGCAGTGACGTCCTGGGCCGCGGCCAGACCGGCTCCGGCAAGACGCTGGCCTTCGGCCTGCCCATGATGGCCCGCATCGCCGGGAGCAAGGCCCGTCCGGGCCGCCCGCTCGCCGTCGTCCTCGTGCCGACCCGCGAGCTGGCCATGCAGGTGACCGACGCGCTCGAGCCGCTCGGCCGGGGCCTGTCCCTGCGGATGAAGACCGTCGTCGGCGGCATGTCGATGGGCCGGCAGATCGAGGCGCTGCGCCGCGGTGTCGAGGTCGTCGTGGCCACCCCGGGCCGGCTGACCGACCTGATCCAGCAGGGCGAGTGCACGCTGGACGAGGTCCAGGTCACCATCCTGGACGAGGCCGACCACATGTGCGACCTCGGCTTCTTCCCGGTCGTCAGCGCGATCCTGCAGCAGACCCCGGCCGACAGCCAGCGCCTGCTGTTCTCCGCCACCCTCGACGGCGACGTCGACAAGCTCGTCCGCCGCTTCCTCACCGACCCGGTGACCCACTCCATGGCCCCGGTCGCCTCCTCGGTGGACACCATGGAGCACCACGTGCTCGAGGTGCACCGCGACGACAAGTTCCCGGTGACGGCCGAGATCGCCAACCGCGAGGGCCGCACCATCATCTTCGTGCGCACCCAGCACGGAGTGGACCGTCTCTGCAAGCAGCTCGCCCAGGTCGGCATCAAGGCCGGCGGCCTGCACGGCGGCAAGCGCCAGAACCAGCGCACCCGCATCCTGGCCGAGTTCAAGGAAGGTGCGATCAACGTCCTGGTCTGCACCGACGTCGCGGCCCGCGGCATCCACGTCGACAACATCAGCCTCGTGCTGCACGTCGACCCGCCGCAGGACCACAAGAGCTACCTGCACCGCGGCGGCCGTACCGCCCGCGCCGGGGAGAAGGGCACCGTCATGACGCTGGTGCTCCCCAACGAGCGCCGCTCCACCGACGCGATGACCCGCCGCGCGGGCATCAAGCCCTTCCGTCTCAAGGCCACCCCGGGCCACCCGCGCCTGGAGGAGGTCGCCGGTGCGCGTCAGCCCAGCGGCGAGTCGATCCCGGTCTGGGAGCCCTCGGCTCCGGCTGCCAAGCAGCGCGAGCGCCGCGGTTTCGGCGGCAACGGCGGTGGCCGCGGTCCGCGCCGCTTCCGTGACCGTCCCGCCCACGGCGGCGAGGGCTACCAGCCCCGCGAGCGCTCCGCCGGTGACGCCGCCCGTGGTGGCGAGCGCGGCGGCAACGGCAGCGTGAGCGACGTGCGCGGCCAGTACCGCTCCGAGCGTTCCGGCGGCTACCGCGGCGACCGCCCCACCGGTGGCGGCTACCGTGGTGACCGTCCCGCGGGCGACCGCGAGCCGTTCCGTGGTGACCGTCCCGCCGGTGGCGGCGGTTACCGCGCCGGTGAGCGGCGTGAGCCGTTCCGCAGCGGTGAGCCGTTCCGCGCCGAGGGCCGTTCCGACGGCCGTGGTGACAGCCGTGGCGGCGGCTTCCGCGGTGGGCGCCAGGGCGACCACGCCGGGGGCCGTTACAGCCGCTGATCCACGCCCGCGGGCCGCCACGGCGGCTGACCGGCAGGCCGCCACGGCGGCCGGCCGGACCCGCGGATCGACAACAGGGCTGATCAGGCCGGAGGCCGCCACGGCGTCCGGCCGACCCAGCTGACCCAGGAGGGGCCGTTACGGCAGTCGCCGTAACGGCCCCTCCGTCGTGTCCGGGGTCCGGGGCCGGCGGTCGCGCCGCCGGGATGCCTCCCGCGCCGCCCGGCGGCGAGATCCGGGTGCTCCCCGGCCGATGAGGCGGTGCCCGCCGCAAGCCGCTGTGGTACGCGCTGCGCCGCGTTCACGCCGACCGGCTGCCACGGGGCCGGACCGGGCCGCGGCCGTCGCCAACGGCGGCACAGAGCCGCGGACGGGGGTACTGGAGCCGCTGCGGTCCGGCGGATCCCATACCGCGTCAACGAATGACCGGAGGATCGCCAATCCCTGTCCAGGGCGTGGACGCGCACACCCGCGGTCCTGAAGGCCCATTAGTCTGGGAGGGCACATCCGACGACGCCGAGAGAGATCATGAAGACCTTCGAAGAGCTGTACGCCGAGCTGTCCGACAAGGCGCGCACCCGGCCCGAGGGGTCGGGGACCGTGGCCGCGCTGGACGCCGGAGTCCATGCCATCGGCAAGAAGGTCGTGGAGGAGGCCGCCGAGAGCTGGATGGCGGCCGAGCACGAGTCGAACGAGCGGGCGGCCGAGGAGATCTCCCAGCTCCTCTACCACGTGCAGGTCCTCATGATCGCCAAAGGGATCGGGCTGGACGAGGTCTACAAGCATCTGTGAGCCGGTGCGCCCGGCTCCAGCCTCGTAGGAACCGACATCCACGTAAGGACCTTCACACCATGCTCCGTCTGGCCGTTCCCAACAAGGGCGCTCTCACCGAGGCCGCCCAGACGATACTCAAAGAAGCCGGATACCGCGCCCGCACCGACAGCAAGGAGCTCGTGGTCGTCGACCCCGACAACTCCTGTGAGCTGTTCTTCCTGCGCCCCAAGGACATCGCCGTCTACGTCGGCGAGGGCACCCTGGACGCCGGGATCACCGGCCGCGACATGCTCCGCGACTCCGGCGCGCAGGTCGAGGAGATCCTGCCGCTCGGCTTCGGCAGGTCCACCTTCCGCTTCGCCGCCGACCCGGGCGCCTTCTCCTCCGTCGCCGACCTCAAGGGCAGGCGCATCGCCACCGCCTACGCCGGCCTGCTGGAGTCCTACCTCGATGAGCAGGACGTCGAAGCCCGCGTGATCAAGCTGGACGGCGCGGTCGAGACCGCCGTCCGGCTGGGCGTGGCCGACGCCGTGGCCGACGTCGTGGAGACCGGCACCACGCTGCGCAACATGGGCCTGGAGGTGTTCGGCGAGCCGATCGCCCGCTCCGAGGGCGTGCTGATCAAGCGGGTCGGCGGCGTGGAGACCCAGGGGCTGCAGCAGCTCGTCCGCCGCCTGCAGGGCGTGCTGGTGGCGCGCGACTACGTGATGATGGACTACGACATCCGGGCCGAGCGGATCGAGGAGGCCATCGCCCTCACCCCGGGCATGGAGGGTCCCACGGTCTCCCCCCTGCACCGGGAGGGCTGGGTCGCCGTCCGCGCCATGGTGCCGCGCAAGGGGCACCAGCAGGTGATGGACCAGCTCTGGGAGATCGGCGCGAAGGCCATCCTGGTCACCGCCATCTTCGCCTGCCGCCTCTGAACGGCGGCCCGCCCGGGGCGGGGCCGAACTGACAAATGTCACCGCCGAACCCGGATCATACGCACTGACGGCGGGGCCGGGACGTATCTAACGTCGAGGCCATGAACGCCATCGCCTTCACCGACGTGAGCAAGAGCTACGGGAACGTGCTAGCCGTCGACGGCCTGGACCTCGCCGTCGAGGCCGGTCGGACCGTCGCCCTGCTCGGTCCCAACGGGGCCGGCAAGTCCACCTCGATCAACATGCTGCTCGGCCTGCTCCGGCCCACCCACGGCCGGATCGAGGTGCTCGGCACCTCTCCGGACGAGGCGGTGGCCCGGGGCGAGGTCGGCGCCATGATGCAGAGCGGTGAGCTCATCCCCGAGCTCACCGTCCGGGAGCTGGTGGACTTCGTCCGCCGACTCTACCCCCGGCCGCTCGGCCTCGACGAGATCCTGCAGATGGCCGACCTCACCGGCCTGGTGAAGCGGCGCGCCGGCAAGCTGTCCGGCGGGCAGGCCCAGCGGGTCAGGTTCGCCCTGTCCATCGCGGGCGCGCCGAAGCTGCTGGTGCTGGACGAGCCCACCGCGGCCATGGACGTGGAGTCGCGGCTGCGGTTCTGGGCGGGCATGCGCGCCTACGCGGCCGGAGGCCGGACGGTGCTGTTCGCCACCCACTACCTGGAGGAGGCCGACGAGAACTCCGACCGGGTCGTCGTGGTCGCCCGGGGCCGGGTCGTGGCCGACGGCACCGCCGCGCAGATCAAGGCAGGGGCCGGCGGGCAGACGGTCCGCTTCACCCTGGACGGGCAGGCCGCGGCCGGGCTGGACGCGCTGCCCGGCGTCACCGCGGTGGAGGTCGAGGAGGGCACCGCCACGCTGCGCACCGCCGACCCCGACGCCACCGTGGCCGCCCTCTACAGGGGCACCTCGCTGCGGGTCCGCGACCTGCGGATCACCGGGGCCGCCCTCGAAGACGCCTTCCTCGCGCTCACCCAGGAGTCATGATGCCCGGCTACATCAAGATCGAGGCGCTGCGGATGCTGCGCAACAAGCGCTACGTCATCTTCGTGGTGGCGTTCCCCGTCGCGTTCTACCTCCTGTCCGTCAATCTCTACGGCGGCGGGACCGATGCGGCGGGGGCGAGCGTCGTCCTCATGGTCTCGATGAGCGCCTACGGCGCGCTGGCCGCCTCGATGATGAGCACCGTCGTGCCGTGGGCGCAGGAGCGGCAGAGCGGCTGGCTCCGCCAGCTGCAGGTCACTCCGCTCACCAACCGGACGATCATCGTGACCAAGCTGGTCACCTCGCTGCTGCTGGTGCTCCCCTCCATCCTGCTCGTCTGCGCCGCCGCCGTGCTCGCCCAGGGCGTCTGGCTCACCCCCGCGAGGTGGGCCGGGCTGATCCTGGTGATGTGGGCGGGAGCCGTCCCGTTCGCGGCCCTGGGGTTGACCGTCGGGTCGCTGCTGCCGCCCGACGCCGCGCAGCCGGTGGCGATGATCGGGACGTTCGGGCTGGCCATCCTGGGCGGCCTGTGGTACCCGGTGGACCTCATGCCCTCGGCGTTGAAGGCCGTCGCGCACGTGATGCCGTCCTTCCACTACACCGACATGGGGCAGAGCATCGTCGCCGGGCACGGGGTGCCGCCCTCCGACGCCCTGACCGTCGGCGCCTGGGCGGTCGCGCTGGGCGTGGTCGCGGTGGCCGCCCACCGCCGTGCCACCGTACGGGGATGAAGATCACCTCGATCCTCTCCTTCGGCGGGACGGGGGCGGGCGAGCGCCCGTCCCGCCGGCGGAGGCTGGCGGGGATGTCCGTCGGCCTGGTGTACCTGTGCTTCCCGGTGCTGGACATCGTCACCGGCGAGGTGACCGGCGCGGCGGCGCTCTGGGGCGCCCTCGGGCTGGCCGCCTACATCGCCTCCTTTCTCACCACCGCGCTGTCCCCGCGGGACTACGGTGAACTGACCCCGCTGACCTGGTGTTTCATGGGGGTCACCACGATCCTGGCCGTCATCCTGCCGTTCTTCTTCGGCGGGGGCTGGCTGACCCTGCCGATCTACACGACCGTCGTCTACAGCATGGCGCTCCGCCCCCTGCCGGCGATGCTCGGCATGCTGGCCATGGGCGCCGTCGTCGTGCTGGTAGGTCTGCTGGAGGAGCACGACCCCGCCAGCACGGTGGTGCTCCTCTTCCAGGTCGCCACTCTCGGGGTCCTGTTCATGAGTGTGCGGAACACCCGGATGCTGGTGGTCCAGCTCCACCAGGCGCAGGAGGAGGTGGCGCGGCTGGCCGCCGGCGAGGAGCGGCTGCGGATCGCCCGGGACCTGCACGACCTGCTGGGCCACAGCCTGTCGCTGATCGTGCTGAAGAGCGAGCTGGCCGGGCGGCTGGCCGAGAACGGCTCGGCGCGGGCCGTGGCGGAGATCCACGACATCGAGTCGGTGGCCAGGCAGGCGCTGGTCGAGGTGCGCGACGCCGTCAGCGGCTACCGGCAGCGCGGCCTGGCGGGGGAGCTGGACGGCGCCCGCGCCGCGCTGGAGGCGGCGGGGACGCAGGTGACGGTCCGGCTCGCGGGGACGCCGCTGCCCGAGGCGCTGGACGGGCTGCTCGGCTGGGCGGTGCGCGAGGGGGTCACCAACGTCATACGGCACGCGCGGGCGGCCCGGTGCGTGATCGACGTCACCCACGACGGGGAGACCACTACCCTGGAGATCGTGGACGACGGGCGCGGTGCGTCGCCGTACGGTCCCGGCAGCGGGCTGAACGGGCTGACCGAGCGGGTGGAGGCGGCGGGCGGGACGGTGTCCGCCGGGC
>NZ_NGFP01000240.1 GCF_002149035.1 Streptosporangium minutum | reverse complement strand
GTGGAGGGGCGTCCGGGGGTGGTGATGGCCGTCCGGAGTGGTGAAGGGTCAGCCGGAGCCGTGGAAGCGGCTCACTTGGAGCGGTAGAGGCGGCGCAGGGCGACCGCGGCCGCCACCCCGCCGGCGAGGGCCCCGGCGCCCGCGGCGATGGGCAGGGCGATCATGGTGGCCTTACGGCCGGTACGGAAGTCCTTGATGTCCCACTTGTTCTCGCGGGCATGGTCGCGCAGCTCGGCATCGGGGTTGATCGCGATGGCCTGGCCGACCAGGGAGAGCAGCGGCAGGTCGTTGGCCGAGTCGCTGTAGGCCGAGCAGCGGGACAGGTCGAGGCCCTCCCGACGCGCCAGGGCCCGGACCGCCTCCGCCTTGGCGGGCCCGTGGAGCAGGTCGCCGACCAGGCGGCCGGTGTAGACGCCGTCCACGGTCTCGGAGACGGTGCCGAGGGCGCCGGTCAGCCCGAGCCGCTGGGCGATCACACGGGCGAGCTCCACCGGGGTCGCGGTGACCAGCCAGACGCGCTGACCGGCGTCCAGGTGGCTCTGCGCGAGGGCGCGGGTGCCGGGCCAGATCCGGTCGGCCATGGCCTCGTCGAAGATCTCCTCGCCGAGGCGGACGATGTCCTCCACCCTGCTGCCCGCCACGAACGCCAGCGCGGTCTCCCTGGCCTGGGCGATGTGCTCGGGGTTCTCGTCGCCGCGGACCCGGAACACCGCCTGGCCGAGCGCGAACTTGAGCAGGTCCTTGGTGGTGAACAGGCCACGTGAGGCCAGGCCCCGGGCGAAGTGGTAGATGGAGGCGCCGCGCATCATGGTGTTGTCGACGTCGAAGAAGGCGGCGGCGGTCGGGTCGGGATCGGCCATCGGCATCGCGACGGCCGCCGCGGCCGCCACCTCTCCGGCTATCTCCGGTCCGTCCTGCCGTCGTCTCAGCCGCTTCATAGCCTCTCAGCTTAACTGGCGCAGGCGGGTGAAAACGGTGTACATCGCGTTGGCGGCGGGGGGTGTCCCGGCGGCGGCGCGGAGTCCTGATCGGGCGTGGCGAGGGCTTCCGGCCGGGCGTGGCCAGGCTATCCGGGCGGGGCCAGCCCCTCGATGTAGTTGAGGTAGCCGTGCGCCCGGCGCCGTTCCTCCACGTCCATCTTGGGAAGCATCCCCTCGATCTGGTTGCGCTGCTTCTGGACGAACCGCTTGAGCTGGCCTGTGCTCTTCGCCTCACTTTTGGCGTCGTGGCGCCGTACCCGGGTGAGAGAGGTGATCGCGGAGCGGGTGGTGTCCTCCATGTCCTGGAGGGTCTCCTTGATCAGACGGTTCGGGCGCCGGCTGGAGCCGAGGAGTTCCTCGACCTCGTGGGCGCGGGTCTCCGCGTAGTCGAGGGAGCGGCCCGCCCGCTCGGCGTCGTCGGTGCTCAGGTGGAACAGCGTGCTCTCGGCGGCGCGCTTGAGCGGGTAGAGCGTGTCCCCCGGCATCGACCGGTAGGTCGCCAGTCCCGCTATGACCACCGTGGCCGCCAGGCTCAGGCTCAGGAACTGGGCCAGCAGGCCGGGGCGCGGCCTCGGCCGTGCCGGGGCGGCCCGTTCGGCGGATGCCTCCTCCGGGCGGGACGTGTTCACGAGGCGCGTACGGAGTTCGGAGCGGAACTCCGGACGGGGGCCGCCTCCCATCCGGGCGCCGAGCCTCGACACGCGGTTCTGGATGCGCGCCTGCGATCTCCGTGAGATTCCGGGCAGCCACTTACCCATGAACGCTCCCTGCCGCCCCCAGATCATGACCCATCGGTGTCACTTGCCTAACGACGGCTCGGCGCGGCAGGTTACGCGGTGCGTTCACCATCGGCACTCCGGTCGAGGTCAGCTGAGGTCCGAGGGGAGCGCGCGGGCGAGCGCCCGGATCGCCCGGAACTGCAGCGCCTTGATCGCCCCGCTCTTCTTACCCATGATGAGCGCGGTCTCCGCCAGCGACATGCCGTGCAGGAAGCGCAGCACCACGCACTCCTGCTGCTCGGGGCCGAGGTCGCGGACGGCGCTGAGCACCCGGTTGTTGATCATGGCGGTGACGACGGCGTTCTCCGGGATGTGCGGGCCGTCGAGCGGGATGTCGATCACCTCGGCCGTCGACACCTCAAGGCGGTACCTGCCGGACTTGAAGTGATCGGTGATCAGATTCCTGGCGATGGTCACGAGCCAGGCCCCGAAATCACGTCCTTGCCAGGTGAAGTCGGCGATTCGGCGAAGTGCGCGGAGGAAGGTCTCGCTCGTGAGATCCTCGGCCAGCGGGTGGGACCCGACCCGGAAGTAGATGTAGCGGTAAACGAGGTCGAGGTAGCGGTCGTAGAGCGTGCCAAACGCATCGGCGTCTCCGGTTTTGGCGCGCAGAACGAGCCTCCGGAGATCCTCCGAGGCATCCTCGCGTACGGCGAGCTCGTTCCTGCGGACAGGCTGGGCCACCCCGGAGACGGTGGGGAGAGGCCCGGCGAATGGCCACGTGTCTGGCATCCGTTATCCCTGTGGGGGAGGGGGTGCGGCGTGCTCGCCCACTCTAGAAATCAACAGGAAATTCCACAATCCACTTCGTAACGTCGTGACTAGGGGTAATCGGCCGATACCGTGTGGGGCCGGTTCTTTCGGGCCGGACCGGTGAGTCAACTACCAGTTCGGCTACCGGTTGGGGGGTAATGTCCGGCAGCATTGGAGACACCATGGAAGTCCTCGTCGCTGTCATCGCGTTTGCCGGTGCGTTACTCGCAGCCATTGCCACTGCCGCCCTCATCAGTCGGTTCCGCGCTGAGCCCAAGGGGTGGCTGATCGCCTGGAGTATCACGACGGCGACCCTCTGCCTGTCACTCGGAGTAATCGCCGTCGGCCATTTAGTTGGGTTCGGGGCGACCACATTCCGGGTTTATCAGCTGACTGGATCATTGCTGGCCCCGTTGTGGCTGGCCATCGGGGCCGTCCAGCTGCTGGCGCGCAAGTCCGGCGCCAGGTTCGCCTCCTGGCTCGTGGGGACAGCGCTCACCATCATCGCCTCGGTGATCATGATGGTCGACCCGATCCTCCAGGACACCACGTTCACCAAGTCCCTCCCGCCCGGCGGCCGCCACTGGGGACTGCTGCCGGGCTATCTGCTCGGAGCCGCCCACGTCGGCGTCGCGCTCGTCCTGCTGGGCGGCGTCGTGCTCGCGGTCCTGCGCTGGCGCGGGGGCGACGACTACGACGCCGACAACATGCACGCGCTCCTGGCGATCGGCCCGACCGGCCTGGCCCTGATCGGAGCCGTGAGCTTCACGGTCCCCGGCCTGTTCGCCGTGCTCCTCCTCTTCGTCACCGCCGCCGCGGTCTGGTACGTCGTGCTCCGCCCGCTCGCGCCCTACGAGGACGAGGAGGAGGAGGACGACGAGCCGGAGGACGACTGGGAGGAACGGCGGCCGGTCGGCCGCCGCGCGGCGGCCGAGCCGCCCCGGGACGTGCAGGTCGCCGGCCGCCGCGTCCTGCCCGAGGAGTCGCCCCGCCGCTCCGGTCTCGGCGACCTGGTGGCCGAATACCGCGCGGGGGAGCAGGACGTCGACTACGCGGCGCGCATGCAGCGGCAGCCGCCCGTCCAGGGCGACCCGTTCGGCGGTCCCGCCACCGGCACGTTCATGGCCGGCGAGTACGGCATGCCGTCCCCCGGTCAGCCCGCGGGCGGCGCCGAATACACCCGGCAACCCCCGATGACCGGCCAGTTCGGCATGCCGCCGGGCAACCAGGCGACCGGTGAGTACGACGTGCCGGTCAACGAGTACGGCAGGCCCACCGCTCCCGCGGCCGGCGGCCCGGGCAGGCCGGTGGGCCCCAGCACCGGAGAGTTCGCCAGGCCCGACCCGCTCCACGGCGCCCAGCCCGGCGGCAGCCTCCAGCCCATGCCCGCCGACCAGGCGTTCGGCGCCCCGCCCGGTTACGGCCAGAGCGGCGCTCCGGGACTCGGCGGCGCTCCGGGTTACGGCCAGGCTCCTGGTTACGGTGAGGCTCCGGGTTACGGCCAGGCTCCGGACCGCGGTCCCGGCGGCTTGCCCGGTTACGGCCAGGGCTCCGACCGGGGGCTCGGCGGCCCGCCCGCGACCGGTTCCGCGTATCCGGGCGCGGCGGCCGACCAGCCGGGCGGATCCTCGCGTCCGTCACCCGGCATCTTCGGCCTGCTGACCGTGTTCACCCTGATCGACGGCACCGGCGAGGCGTTCGACCGGCTGGCGGAGGAGACGCTTGAGGCCGTCCGCCGTTCCGAGCCCGACACGCTCGTCTACGTGTGCCACTCGGTGAAGTCGGCCCCGCTCCAGCGCATCGTCTACGAGCTCTACCGCGACGAGGTCGCCTACACCGAGCACCAGCGCCAGCCGCACGTGGAGCGTTTCGTCAGTGAGCGGCAGAACATGGTGCTCGCCACCAACGTGATCGAGCTCAACATCAACGCGGCGAAGGTGATGCCGCTCCCGATGGCCTTCAGGCTCTGAGCGCGGCGCGCAGGCGGTTCTCGTCGACGCGCCAGAAGTCGTGCTGGACACCGTCGACGAGGGTGACCGGGATCATCTCCCAGTATTTGTCCTGGTCCTCCTCGGAGGCGGTGATGTCGCGCTCCTCCCAGGGGACACCCAGCTCCGTGGCGACCCGCTCGATCACCGTCCGCGCGTCGTCGCACAGGTGACAGCCGGGCTTGCCGAGCAGCGTGATGCGGTGGTCCTGCGGTGCCATGCCCGCCACGGTAGCCGAGTCGCGGGCGTGCGCAGGCGCTCTCCCTCTCCGCAATCGGCGAGAAACCCCCGGACGGGCAGGCGGGTTACGCTTCTGAGTACCGGGAGAGCGATCCTCGCGCGGTCAGCGGGACGGCGGGAGGGCGCTCGCTGTCGCGTCGCGGCCGACGCCGCGAACCCCCACTTTGTGCACCGGTTCACAAAGGGACTAACCTGAATGACAGTGGCCTCACCTCGTCATCCGTCGCGTCCGGGCCGCGCCGGCCGCCTGTCCCCCTGGAGCTCCGGCACGTGATCCGCCGTCTGTCCCAAGCTCGTGAACGTGGCATACCCGAGGCGACCGTCGCCCGGCTGCCGCTCTATCTGCGCGCGCTGAACGGCATGGCCGAGCGGGGCCTGGCGACCGTGAGCTCGGAGGATCTCGCCGTCGCCGCCGGGGTCAACTCGGCCAAGCTCCGCAAGGACCTCTCCCATCTGGGCTCCTACGGCACCCGCGGGGTCGGCTACGACGTCGAATACCTCATCTACCAGATCTCCCGCGAGCTGGGCCTGACCCAGGACTGGGCCGTTGCCATCGTGGGAGTGGGTAACCTCGGTCGTGCACTGGCCAATTACGGTGGGTTCGTCTCCCGAGGGTTCCGGGTCGCCGCCCTCCTCGACGCCGACCCCGAGGTGGTGGGCGACCATATCGCGGGATTGAATGTGGAGCACATCGACGAGCTGGAAGCCGTGATAAAGCGGCGGGGAGTGTCGATCGTGGTGCTCGCGACGCCGGCGGCGGCTGCCCAGCAGGTGGCCGACCGGGTCATCGCCGCAGGGGTCACCAGCATCCTGAACTTCGCCCCCGTCGTACTCGCCGTGCCTGAAGGCGTCGATATCCGTAAAGTCGACCTATCGATTGAACTGCAGATCCTTGCGTTCCATGAACAGCGCAAAACGGATCGGATGACTGGGGGGCCCGCGATGGCCGAGGAGTGGCCCGAGGCGGTGGACCTGTGAGCGAGCGCGACGAGCGAGCTCGGGGACGCCGCATTTCCCGTAAGGACGCGGGCGGTCGGGCCCGTCGACGTCCGCGGAGAGCCGAGGCGGGCCGATGAGCGTCCTCGTGGTCGGCCTCAGCCACCGGACGGCTCCGGTGGCCCTGCTGGAGCGGGTGTCCGTCTCCGGCGACGCGCTGGTCAAGTTGCTCCACGCGGTTCAGCAGGACGCGTGCGTCGCCGAGGTCATGGCCGTCTCGACCTGCAACCGGGTCGAGGTCTACGCCGAGGTGGACCGGTTCCACGCCGCGGTGACCGCGATCTCCGAGCTGCTCAGCATCCATTCGGGTGTCCCCATGGAGCAGCTGTCGAACCATCTCTACGTGCACTACGAGGACCGCGCCGTCGAGCACCTGTTCTCGGTCGGCTCGGGCCTCGACTCGATGGTCCTGGGCGAGGGGCAGATCCTCGGCCAGGTCCGCTCGGCCCTCAAGCTCGCCCAGGACCAGGGCACGCTCGGACCGACGCTCAACGAGCTCGTCCAGCAGGCGCTGCGGGTCGGCAAGCGCTCCCACGCCGAGACCGGCATCGACCGGGCGGGCGCCTCCCTCGTGGGCGTGGGCCTCACCCTCGCCGAGCGCGCGCTCGGCCCGATCCAGGGCAAGCGCGCCCTGGTGGTCGGCGCCGGCTCGATGAGCGCCCTGTCGGCCGCGACCCTGCAGCGGGCGGGCGTCACCGACATCGTGGTGGTCAACCGCACCCACGACCGCGCGGTACGGCTGGCCCAGACGGTGGGCGGCCGGGCCGCCGAGCTCGGCGACCTGGCGCGGGAGCTGGCCCAGGCCGACCTGGTCATCTCGTGCACCGGCGCCACCGACGTGGTCATCACCGCGGACATGATCGCGGCCAGGGAGATGTTCCTGCTGGACCTCGCGCTCCCCCACGACGTGGACCCCGCCGTACGGCAGCTGCCCGGCGTCACCCTCGTCGACCTGGAGTCGATGCAGGAGGGCGCGGCCGACGCGGCGACCGACGACGGCGGGCGCGCCGAGGCGGTCATCGCCGTACGCGGGATCGTCGCCGCCGAGGTGGCGGCCTACCTGTCGGCCGAGCGCGCCGCGCGGGTGACGCCGACCGTGGTCGCGCTGCGGAGCAAGGCGGCCGACGTGGTCGAGGCGGAGCTCGGGCGGCTCGTCGCCCGGGTCCCGGAGCTCGACGGGCGGGTCCGGGACGAGGTCACGCAGACGATCAGGCGCGTGGTCGACAAACTGCTCCATGAGCCCACCGTGCGTGTCAAACAGCTCGCGGAGTCTCCGGCAGGCGATCATTATGCGGAGGCATTGCGTGAGCTGTTCGATTTGGACCCGAAGGTTCCCCGTGCGGTGAGAAGTATCGAAAGGATCGACGCCGAGACGAGAAAGAAGGAGGTGGGCAGGTGAGCAGCGTCTCCTCTCCGCTCAGACTGGGCACGAGGCGGAGCCTCATGGCGACGACCCAGTCGGGGCTGGTCGCCGCACGGCTGACCGAGCTGACCGGCCGGGCCGTCGAGCTCGTCGGCGTCACTACCTTCGGCGACGTCACCAAGGCCAACCTCACCCAGCTCGGCGGGACTGGCGTCTTCGTCAGCGCGCTGCGCGACAAGCTGATCGACGGTGAGATCGACTTCGCGGTCCACTCGCTGAAGGACCTCCCCACCACGCAGGACCCGCGCGTGGTCATCGCGGCGATCCCGCCGCGTGACGACCCCAGGGACGCGCTGGTGAGCACGGCGAAGCTGGCCGACCTGCCGGCCGGCGCGAAGGTCGGCACCGGGTCTCCCCGCAGGATCGCCCAGCTCAGGGTGCTCCGTCCCGACCTCGACTACGTCCCGATCCGCGGCAACGCCGACACCCGGATCGGCAAGGTCACCTCCGGCGAGCTGCAGGGCGTCGTGCTGGCCGCCGCCGGGCTCGGACGGCTGGGCCGTGAGGCCGAGATCTCCCAGATCTTCGAAGTGGAGGAGATGCTCCCGGCCCCCGGGCAGGGCGCGCTGGCCGTGGAGTGCCGGGCCGACCGGACCGACCTCATCGAGTTCCTGAGCGTGCTCGACGACGCCCGGACCCGCGCCGCGGTGACCGCCGAGCGCGAGGTGCTCAACGCCCTGGAGGCGGGGTGCGCGGCTCCAGTTGGTGCGTACTCGGCCGATGACGGGCAAAATCTGATTCTGACCGCCGCTGTCGTCGCCGTCGACGGCAAGCGCGCGGTGCGCAAGTCCACCGCCGGGACCCTTTCGGCGCCCATGGATCTCGGCCGCGACCTCGCGGCAGAGATGATCGCCGAAGGGGCAGGCACGTTGATAGGGGAGCAAGCACATTGAGCTCCGGAAGTACCACCTTCGAGCGCCCGGCCGGGTTCGTCGCCTTCGTGGGGGCGGGCCCCGGTGACGAGGGCCTGCTCACGCTCCGTGGCGCCGACCTGCTCTCGAAGGCCGACGTTGTCGTGCTCGACCGGGAGGCGTACGGCGCGCTGCTGCGCCACTGCCGGGAGGACGTCGACGTCGTCGACGCCGCCGAGGAGGACGCGGTCTCGCTGAGGACCGTCACAGCGGCCAAGGGCGGGCGCGTCGTCGTGCGGCTCTGCGCCGGTGACCCGATGTTCTTCTCCTCGATCACCGCGGAGGTCGCGGCCTGCGCCAAGGCGGAGGTGGACTTCGAGATCGTGCCGGGCGTGCCCCCGGCGACGGCGGTGCTCACCTACGCGGGCATCCCCGCCGCGGTGGCGGTGCCGGAGTTCCGGGTCGTGGACGCGACCCAGGTCGACGACTGGAGCGCCCACGCCACGGGCACCGGCACTCTGGTGATCTACAACGGCGTCTCCGGGGCCGTCGCGATCGGCAAGGCGCTGATCGCCGCGGGCCGTCCGGACTCGACGCCGGTCGCGATCAGCAGCGCGGGCACCACCACCGAGCAGTACACCGTGGTGACCACGCTCGGCCGGATCGCGCCCGACCTCAAGCACGCGGGGATGACCGAGCCCGCGCTGATCGTGGTCGGCGAGGCCGTCGGCATGCGTGACCGGCTGTCGTGGTTCGAGACCAAGCCGCTGTTCGGCTGGCGGGTGCTCGTGCCCAGGACCAAGGAGCAGTCGGCCGGGCTGGTGGAGCAGCTGCGCTCCTACGGCGCGGTGCCGGAGGAGGTCCCCACGATCTCCGTCGAGCCGCCGCGCACCCCGCAGCAGATGGACCGGGCGATCAAGGGCCTGGTCACCGGCCGCTACGAGTGGGTGGCGTTCACCAGCGCGAACGCGGTCAAGGCCGTGCGCGAGAAGTTCGAGGAGTACGGCCTGGACGCCCGCGCGTTCGCCGGGCTCAAGGTCGCGGCCGTCGGCGAGGCCACCGCACGGGCGCTGGTGCAGTTCGGCGTCAAGCCGGACCTGATGCCGTCGGGCGAGCAGTCGTCGGACGGCCTGCTGGCCGAGTGGCCGCCGTACGACTCGATGCTCGACCCGATCAACCGGGTGCTGCTGCCTCGGGCCGACATCGCGACCGAGACGCTGGTCGCGGGGCTGACCGAGCTCGGCTGGGAGTGCGACGACGTGACCGCCTACCGGACCGTCCGCGCGGCGCCGCCGCCCGCACCGATCCGGGAGGCCATCAAGGGTGGCGGGTTCGACGCGGTGCTGTTCACCTCGTCGAGCACCGTGCGCAACCTGGTGGGCATCGCGGGCAAGCCGCACAACGTCACGGTCATCGCCGTGATCGGCCCGCAGACCGCCAAGACGGCCGAGGAGTTCGGGCTCCGCGTCGACGTGATGTCCGACAGGCCGTCGGCTTCGGCCCTCGCGGCGGCACTGGCCGAGTACGGCGCCAAGCAGCGGCAGGCCGCGCTCGCGGCCGGAGACGTCCCTCGCAGGCCCTCCCAGACCCGGCGAGGCGCCCGGCGCCGCGCCAAGTAATCTGGAACCGTCACGGGCGCCCGGAGAACGAGGCGTCCGCGACGGTGCACGTCACATCTGAACACGATTCTCCGGTCCCCGACCCTGTGGCGGGGAGAGGGAGAGATCTTGACTTCTTCCCCATGCCCGGAGCCGGGGATTCCGTCACACACGGGCCGGTTTCCCTGCTTCACTGGCAGTCACCCGGCCGGCTCGCGCCGCTCGGGCCCCACGCCGCCTCCACAGGCGTCCCACCTCGCCGCCGGCCCCGGCGGCGAGGGCACTGCCGATCACCCGCGCGGTGGCCTGGCCGTCGTCACCGCCGGACCCGTCAACGGATCACGCGGCACTGCGCCGTGTCCTCTCCCAGAGCCAAAGCCCGGGATCTCCACCCTGGAAGGATTCAGATGAGCGCCCAGTTCCCCGTCGCGCGTCCGCGCAGGCTCCGCCGTACGGCGGCGATGCGCCGGATGGTCTCCGGCACCAGGCTGCACCCGGCGGAGCTGGTGCTGCCGCTGTTCGTCAAGGAGGGCATCGGCGAGCCGAACCCGATCGGCTCGATGCCCGGGGTGTTCCAGCACACCCGCGACTCGCTGCGCAAGGCCGCCCACGAGGCGGCCGAGGCGGGGGTCGGCGGGCTCATCCTGTTCGGCGTGCCCGCGGTGAAGGACGCGCGGGGGTCGGCGGCCGACGACCCTGACGGGATCGTCCAGCAGGCCGTCGCCGACGTGGTCGCCGACGTGGGCGACGCGCTGGTCGTGATGACCGACACCTGCCTGGACGAGTTCACCGACCACGGGCACTGCGGCATCCTGACGCCCGGCGGCGAGGTCGACAACGACGCCACCCTGGAGCGTTACGCGGCCGCCGCGGTGTCCCAGGCCCGGGCCGGGTCGCAGGTCATCGCGCCCAGCGGCATGATGGACGGCCAGGTCGCCGCGATCCGCGCGGCGCTGGACGCCGACGGCTTCGAGCAGATCCCGATCCTCGCCTACTCGGTCAAGTACGCCTCGGCGTTCTACGGGCCGTTCCGGGAGGCGGCCGAGTGCGCGCCGCAGTTCGGCGACCGCGACGCCTACCAGCAGGACGCGGCGGGCCCGGCCGGCGAGGCGCTGCGCGAGGTGCGGCTGGACCTCGACGAGGGCGCCGACGCCGTGATGGTCAAGCCCGCCCTGGCCTACCTCGACATCCTGCGCCAGGTGCGTGACGCGGTGGACGTGCCGGTGGCCGCCTACCAGGTCAGCGGTGAGTACGCCATGATCGAGGCCGCGGCGGCGAACGGCTGGATCGACCGGGACCGGGCGATCATGGAGTCGCTGGTCGCGATCCGCCGGGCCGGAGCCGACATGATCCTCACCTACTGGGCGACCGAGGTGGCCAAGAAGCTCCAGTGAGACCAGTGGCACATGCCGAGAACTGGGGGTTTGCCGCTTGCTTGTGTGGTCTGTGCGTTAGAGTGCGAGTACCGGTGCGGATGTGTCCCAGGTGGCGTAGACCCTGGTTGTCTGATTTCCCTTGCTAACCAGAATGTGGATATGTCATCGCATCCGGGGGGCACCCGGGATGGGCGGACGACGGAGGACACAATGGTGGGGGTACCGCTGACTCGTCGTGGCAGGCGACGTGCTCATCCGAAACAGACGATCAGCTCCGTGCTGGAGTACGCCGCTCTGGGGTGGGCGAGCTGTCCCGGCGCACGGCCGCTGCAGGGCGGTCCCCGCGCCTGTTCCTGCGACCGGGTCGGCTGTCCCGACCCGGGCGCGCATCCGCTCTCGCGGGCCTGGCAGATGCAGGCCACCACCGACCCCACCCTGCTCACCCACTGGTGGCAGCGGGAGCCCGAGGCGAATGTGATCCTCCCCACGGGCCGCGTCTTCGACGTGTTCGACGTACCGGCCGCCGCGGGGCTCACCGCCCTCGCGGGAATGGACTCCGCCGGATCCGCAACGGGCCCGGTCGCCGCGAACGGCGACCGGGTCCTTTTCTATGTGGCCACCCGTAACGTCGCCGAGGACGAGGACGAATGGTGGTCCTGCCCCCTCGACTTCGGGCCGGCCACCATCGACGAGATGCCCGGCCTGCGCTGGCACTGCCGTGACAGCTACGTCCTCGCCCCGCCCTCGGCTCTGCCGTCCGGCCGGGCCTGCTCGTGGCTGCGCCCGCCGGACGGCCGTCCGCTGCCCGACCCGCTCCGCGTCCTCGACTGGCTCGCCGACCTCTGCGACTGAGTCCCGCCGGTCGGACCCCGCTGACGGCCCGGGGGCTCAACCGGGGATGAGCCGGGTCAGGAGGAGCCGCCCAGACCGGCCTCGCGGGCACGGACGATGGCCTGGGCGCGGTCGGCCACCTGGAGCTTCATGAAGATGTTGGAGACGTGGTTGCGCACGGTCTTGCCGGACAGGAAGAGGATCCCGGCGATCTCGTTGTTGCCCCTGCCCTGGGCGACCAGTTCGAGCACCTCCCGCTCCCGCTCGGTGAGCTCCGGGAAGGCGGTGCGCGACGGGTCGGGCATGCCGCTGAAGTAGGTCAGGACGCGACGGGCGATCTCGGGGCCGTAGATGGCCTCGCCCGCCGCGACGGCGTGCACGGCGCGGCCGATCTCCTCGGCGCCTGCCTCCTTGAGCAGGTAGCCCCGCGCTCCGGCGCGCATGGCGGTGAACACCGAGTCGTCGTCGCGGAACATGGTCAGCACCAGCACCCCGATCCGCGGGCTGGTCCTGACGATCGTCCTGGTCGCCTCGACGCCGTTGCCTCCGGGCATCTGCAGGTCCATCACGACCACGTCCGGCTGGAGCTCGGCGGCCAGTGCCACCGCCTCCTGGCCGCCGGAGGCCTCCCCGACGACCTCGATGTCCATGGCCGCGAGCAGGCCGCGCAGGCCCTGCCGGAAGACCGGGTGGTCGTCCACGATCAGCACGGTGATCACGTGGCCTCCTCCGTCGGCAACCTGGCGGTCACCTCCGTGCCGCCGCCCGGCCTGCGGCCGATCACACAGGAGCCTCCCACCTCGGCCGCCCGCTCGCGCATCGAGGTCAGCCCGACGCCCGCGACCGGGTTTTCGGGCAGGCCGACCCCGTCGTCGGCGACCTCCACCCGCAGCTCGCCCGGCAGGCGGCGCAGCCAGATGAGGATCGTGGCCGCGCCGGCGTGGCGGCGGGCGTTGGTGAGCGCCTCCTGGGCGATCCGGTAGGCGGCGACCTCGACGGCGGCGGGCAGGTCGTCCAGCGCGCCGTCCACCGCCACCGCGGTCTCCCCGGCGGAGGCCCGCAGCGCCCCCTCCAGGCCCAGGTCGTCCAGCGCCGGCGGGCGGAGGCCGTACACCAGCTCGCGGACCGACGCGATGGTCGCGGTCATCTCCTCGCGGACCCGGACCAGTAGCTTCTCGACGGCCTGCGGATCGGTGTCGAGCCGTCTGCGCGCGTCGTCGAGGGTGAGCGTGACGCTGGTCAGCGCCGGGCCGAGCCCGTCGTGCAGTTCCCTGCCCAGCCGGCGGCGCTCCTCGTCGCGGGTGGTCCGGATGCGCTCCCGGGAACGGTGCAGATCGGCGGTGAGCCGTACGGCGTGCGCCAGCTCGGCCAGGTGCCGGGCGAGCACGGCCAGCGGTTCGCGGCCCGGCCACGCCCCCGCCACCAGCAGGGTTCCCATCCGCTCGGCGTGCCAGAGCAGCGGCACCTCCTGCGTCCCCGGCCGCAGCTCCCCGTCGCAGAACACGCGCGCCGGACCGCCCCACCCGGTGCGGACCTCGACGCCGACCCCGGTCGCGCCCAGCGCCCCGCGGATCACCGCCACGGCCTCGCCGAGCGCCGCCGCCGGGTCCTGCGCCCCCTGCCCGGTACGGCCCAGCAGGTCGGCGAGCCGGTAGGGGTCGCGCTCGACGGCGAACACCCGGTCCACCACCCGCTGCAGGCGCAGCCGCGCCGGGTGGAACACCCCGCCCACGGCCACGGCCGCGACCGCCCCCGCGACGGAGCCCAGGTCGCTGGCCAGGGTGTTGGCCAGCCAGATCAGCCCGAAGTAGACCCCTCCGGTGACCGCGACCAGGGAGCCGTAGACCAGCGTCCGGTTGACCACGATGTCGATGCCGTAGAGGCGGTAGCGCAGCACCGCCGCGATGATCGACAGGGGTACCACGCCGAGGACGACGGACTCCAGGGCCATCAGCAGCCACGAGCCGGTCATCACCCGGAGGATCCATGAGGCCAGGACCACCGCCAGCGCGGCGGCGTACCAGCCGATCTGGCGTCGGAGCTCGGTGTCGCCCGCGCGATAGCGGAAGGCCAGCGACAGCACGCCGAGCGCGGTGAGCGCCATCATCGGGGCGCCGATGTACGACTCCACGGCCGGTGAGATCTCGCGTAGCGCCTCGACGCCGAACGGGTTCGCGACCGGGAGCTGGCTCTCGAACTCGGGATCCGGGGCCAGTCCCAGGAGAAGGGAGTGCCCGGTCATGAGGAGCAGGTTGGCGTACAGGACCGGCCGCCAGCGCCGGGAGGGCAGCCGGCCGTTGGGGAACAGCAGCGGCAGCAGCGAGACGTACAACGGCACGTGCCACAGCCACAGCCACATCCCCAGCCACGCGAGGTAGGGGGTGAGCCCTCCGGGATCGGTGAGGTAGAGCCAGTGGGCGCCGCTGTAGACCAGGTAGTAGACGCCGCCGATCACCCCGCTGGCCCACAGCAGCCAGGGGACGAGCAGCCGGGGCCGGTGGGTGATGAGGAACGCGCCGGCGGCGGGGAACAGGACGACGGTCGCGTCTATGGTGACGAAGGGGTCGGTCCAGGTCGAGGCGCTCAGCTCCTTCAACCGGACCGCCAGGAGGTTGCACGCCAGTGCCAGCGCCACTCCGGTCCAGACGAGGACGGCCAGCGCCCTCCGCCACCGGCCACCCACGGCGTCTCCCTCCACGGAGGAGGCCGGGGCGCCTCCGTATGTGGGAGAGGGCGTGGCGTCTTCGTATGCGGAGGAGGGCGCGACGCCTCCGCCCGTGGGGGAGGGCGCGACGCCTCCGCCCGTGGGGGAGGGCACGGCGTCTTCGCCCGTGGGGG
>NZ_NGFP01000024.1 GCF_002149035.1 Streptosporangium minutum | reverse complement strand
GCCCCGCGCGCCCCGACCGGCCCTGGCGCGGGCCCAGGTGTCCGGGTCCACGTCTTCGGGCACCTGGCGGAAGTCCGGCCCGAACGCGTCGTAGCGGCGGCGCGTCGCGGGGTCGGACAGGACGCTGTAGGCCTCCGAGATCTCCTTGAAACGGTCCTCGGCGCCCGGGTCCTTGTTGACATCGGGATGGTAGGTCCGCGCGAGCTTGCGGTAGGCGCTCTGGATCTCGTCCTGGCCGGCGTCCCTCGACACTCCGAGGCTTTCGTAGAAGTCGCGGGTCGTGGTGGCCATCATCCCTCCCTGGCCACCACGACCAGCGCGGGCCGCAGTTGCCGGTCGCCGTCTCCGTAGGCGGGCCGTACCACGTGCAGGACCGTCCCGTCGGGAACGCCCTCCTGGGCGAGTGTGGCCACCGCCTCGTGCCTGGCCGGGTCGAAGACCAGCCCGGCGTCGTCACGGCGCGGGAAGCCCAGGCGGGCGAGCACGTCCTGGGCCTGGTCCCGGATCGCCCGCAGTCCTTCGGCGATGGAGGCCGGGTCGCTTTCGGCGTGCTCCAGCGCGCGTTCCAGGTTGTCCAGCACGGGCAGCCATTCGGCGGCGGCCCGCGCGCGCTCCTCCGCCCGCACCCGTTCGGCGTCCCGGCTGACCCGCTTGCGCAGGTTGTCGAGATCGGCCAGGGCGCGCCGCCACCGGTCCTCCAGCTCGGTGATCCGCCGCTGGAGCTCGGCGACGTCCGGGGCGGAGCTCTCGGCGCTCTCCCGGACGGGCTCTTCCCGCTCGGACGCCTCACGCGCCGGTTCCCGCTCGGACGCCTCACTCATCGGTCGTGAACTCCGCGTCGATGACGTCGTCGTCCCCTCCACCGCCCTGAGCTCCCTGGGCGCCCSGGGCGCCCGGACCCGCCCCAGCCGGCTGGCCCGCGGAGGCGACGGCGAGGCTCTGGTAGACCTGCTGCAGCTCGGAGGTCAGGGACCGGAGCCGGTCGACCGGGGTGTCCTGCTGCTTGACCGCGTCACGGGCGTCGTTGACGAGCATCTCGGCCCGCGCCTTCTCATGGACGGCCACCGCGTCGCCCAGCTCGTTCAGCCGCCGTTCCACCTGGTAGGCGGCGCTGTCGAGCTCGTTGCGCGCGTCGACCGCCTGCCGCAGCCGCGCGTCCTCCTCACGGTGCTGCTCGGCGTCGGAGACCATGCGCTCGACCTCGCTCTGGTCGAGGTTGGAGCTCTCGCTGATGGTGATGCGCTGCTCGGCGTTGGTGTCCTTGTCCTTGGCCGAGACGTTCACGATCCCGTTCGCGTCGACGTCGAAGGTCACCTCCACCTGGGGCTCGCCGCGCGGCGCGGATCTGATGTTCTCCAGCCGGAACCTGCCCAGGGCCCGGTTGTCGGCGGCGCGTTCGCGCTCCCCCTGGAGCACCACGACGTCGACGGCGCTCTGGTTGTCCTCGGCGGTGCTGAACACCTCGGTACGGCGGGCCGGGATCGTCGTGTTGCGCTCGATGACCTTGGTCATGATCCCGCCGAGCGTCTCGATGCCGAGCGAGAGCGGCGTCACGTCGAGCAGGACGACGTCCTGCAGATCACCCTTGATGACGGCCGCCTGGACCGCGGCGCCCAGTGCCACGACCTCGTCGGGGTTGACCGTCATGTTCGGGTCCTTGCCGCCGGTCATGCGGCGCACCAGGTTCTGCACGGCGGGCATCCTGGTCGAGCCGCCCACCAGGATCACCTCGTCGATGTCGTTGGAGGAGAGCTTGGCGTCGGCTATCGCCTGCTCGACCGGGCCCTTGCAGCGCTCCAGGAGGTCGGCCGTGATCTCCTCGAACGTCGCCCGCCGCAGCGTGGTGTTCAGGTGCTTGGGGCCGGAGGCGTCCGCCGTGATGAAGGGCAGGCTGATCTGCGTCTGGGTGACCGAGGACAGCTCGACCTTGGCCTTCTCCGCCGCCTCGAACAGCCGCTGCAGCGCCTGGGGGTCGTTGCGCAGGTCGATGCCGTTGTCCCGCTGGAACTCGTCGGCGAGGTAGTCGACGATGCGCCGGTCGAAGTCGTCGCCGCCCAGGTGGGTGTCGCCCGAGGTCGACCGTACCTCCACGACGCCGTCGCCGATGGTGAGGATGCTGACGTCGAACGTTCCGCCGCCCAGGTCGAAGACGAGGACGGTCTCGTTCTCCTTGCGGTCCAGACCGTAGGCGAGGGCGGCCGCGGTCGGCTCGTTGATGATCCGCAGCACCTCCAGGCCGGCGATCTTCCCGGCGTCCTTGGTCGCCTGGCGCTGGGAGTCGTTGAAGTAGGCGGGCACCGTGATGACCGCCTCGGTGACCTTCTCCCCGAGGAACTTCGAGGCGTCGTCGACCAGCTTGCGCAGGACCTGGGCGGCGATCTCCTCCGGCGCGTACAGCTTGCCGTGGACGTCGAAGCGCACGGCCCCGTCCGGGCCGGACACCACGTCGAACGACACGGCGTTCATCTCGCTGGTGACCTCGTCGAAGCGGCGCCCGATGAACCGCTTGGCGGAGTAGATCGTCCCCTTCGGGTTGAGAATGGCCTGACGCCGGGCCAGCTGCCCGACCAGGCGCTCGCCCTGTTCGGTGAAGGCCACGACCGACGGCGTCGTCCGGGACCCCTCGGCGTTGGGGATCACCGTGGGCTGGTTGCCCTCCATCGTGGCGATCACCGAGTTGGTGGTGCCGAGGTCGATCCCGACAGCTCTAGCCATTTCTGACCTCCAGTGTGGGCTGTGCCGCCGGCGTTCGTCCCCGGCGGGCTTGTCGCATCCTCAGACCTTGTAGTTCTGTCCCTCCGCGGGCCGGATGTCCGGCTGGGACGTCGAAGCGGGCGGACGGTCGTCTCCTCGCCGCCGCGCCATAACGGGAGGGGGACCGGCGCCGAGAGGGGGCACGGGAGGTGGCGGCACCGCGACCCCGTGGGCGGCGCGGGCGCGCCCCCACCGCCTGGAGGCCCTCTCCCCTCACGGAACCGTCCGGCTGGAGCCGCCGAAGTGCGAGAGGGCCGCGCGGCCGGCGCGGGCCGTCCGCTAGAACTGCGGGGTGTGGGGGGTCTGCGGAGTCTGGGGGACCTGCGCGGCCTGCGGGGTGCCGACCTCCAGGAGCCTGCGGGCCTCCGCCGCGCGGTCGGTCGTGACCAGCACCTGGTACCGGTTGGCGACGATCGCGCTGGAGGACAGGAAATCCCGTTTGCCGCCGGTCAGCGCGTGGCCGATCAGCCCGAAGATCGCTCCCGCGATCGCGCCCCACACCAGCGCCCACAGCACCAGGAGAAAGGGGAACCGTCCAGGGGTGAAGATCGCCAGGAACAGGCCGATCAACAGGCCGATCCAGGCACCCGTCGCCGCTCCCATGCCGGCGGCGCGCAGGTAGGTCAGCCGCCCGAGCACCTTTTCGACGAGCCTGAGGTCCGATCCGACGATCTTGGTGTGCTCGACCGGGAACTTCTGGTCGGAAAGGTAGTCGACGGCTCTCTGAGCCTCCAGGTAGGTGTTGTAGGAGGCCACCGGTTCATAGGCGATCGAAGTGTCGTCAGTGCGCATGGCGCTTCCCTTCACGGTGAGTCGTACTCCCTCACCGTGACCGCATCACCGCGGGCCCACATCCCCAGGTCTGGTAGTCAGGCCGCGCCCGCGGGCTCCTCGGCCTCCTGGGCGGCCATCCTGGCCGCCCGGCGCTTGACGAGCAGCGTGGTCACGACGCCGAAGAGCACCGCGAGCACCAGCCCCGCCCAGGAGAAGCCCTTGAGCCATTTCTCGGCGACCCTGCCCAGGTAGTAGACGACCGCGGTGGTCCCACCCGCCCAGGCGATCCCGCCGAGCACGTTGGCGGTCAGAAACCTCCAGTACGGCATGCGCAGGGCCCCGGCCAGCGGGCCTGCCAGGATGCGCAGCAGCGCGACGAACCGGCCGAAGAACACCGTCCACATGCCGTAGCGCTCGAAGTAGCGCTCGGCCTTGGCGATGTGGGACGGGCCGAAGTGCTTGGGGAACCTGCGGCCCAGCCGGTCGAACATGGGCTTGCCGCCCTTGCGGCCGATGGCGTAGCCGATGGAGTCGCCGACGATGGCCCCGACGCTGGCGCAGATCCCGACCCAGAGCGGGTTGACCACGCCCTGCGCCGCCAGCAGCGCGGAACTGACCAGGACGATCTCCCCGGGCAGCGGAATGCCGAGGCTCTCCAACCCGATCACCAGCCCGACCAATGCACAGATCCACAGCGGGGGAATCGCCTGGAGCCATTCGTCGACATGCATGACGGACACCTTATTGGGTCAGCCGGACCGTTCCCTCCGGGACGGCGGGGCGCCCCGGAGGGAACGGTTCACCGGCCCCGGGTCCCAGGGCCCGCCAGGGCCGGCGGCCGCGCTCTCCACCCGGACCGCCCCGCCGCGGCCTCACATGACCTGGCGGCGGCCGCGCTCTCCCCCGGACCGCCCCGCCGCGGCCTCACATGACCTGGCGGATCGCGGCGTGGGCCGCGTCGCGCATCATGGCGTGCAGGACCGCGTTGGACTCCCGGTCGCTGCGGACCTCGACGATCCGCGGCCCCTCCCCGCGCAGCGCCTTGGAGAGCTGGTCGGGCTCGTCCACAAAGGTGTACGGAGTGCCGGTGGCGGCGGCCACGTGAGCCAGGTCCACCCCGTGCGCGGTGCCGAAGACCCGCTCGAACGGGTCGCGCAGCGAGGCCTGGGGCAGCAGCGAGAAGATCCCGCCGCCGTCGTTGTTCACCACGACCACGCACAGGTCGGGGCGGGGTTCGCGGGGGCCGAGGATCAGGCCGTTCTGGTCGTGCAGGAAGGTCAGATCGCCCATCAGCGCGTAGGCGGGGCCGTTGTGCGCCAGGGCCGCGCCCATGGCGGTGGAGACCACGCCGTCGATCCCGGCGGCGCCCCGGTTGGCCAGGACCCGCAGGCCCCTGCGGGGACGCATCGCCTGGTCCAGGTCGCGGATGGGCATGGAGGAGCCGGAGAACAGCAGCGACCCGTTGGGCAGCGTGTCCGCCAGGTCGCGGGCCAGGCGCGGCTCGCTGAGCCCGGCCCCGTCCAGCACCTCGTCGATCGCGGCCCTGGCCGCGTGGTCGGCGCGGCGCCAGGAGTGCAGCCAGGCGTCGTCGCCGGCCGCGACCGGGATCTCCACCGCCTGCGCCACCTGGGTGGCCGAGCGGGTCGGGTCGGGCCAGCGGGCCAGGTCGGGGGCGACCACGATGTGCTCGTCGGCGTGCCTCAGCCAGTTCAGCAGCGACCGGGACAGGCCGGGGCGGCCCAGGGTGACCACCACCTCGGGCCGGTGCCGGTCGGCGAACTCGGGGGTGCCGAGCAGGAAGTGGTAGGCCGACATGGCGTGGTCGCCGTAGCGGGCGCCGCCGTTCGGCTCCGACAGGACCGGCCAGCCGGCCATGCCCGCCGCCGCGACGTATCTGCGGATGTTGGAGGCGCCGTCGCCGACGACCAGCACGCCCCGCCGGGTCGGCGGCAGGTGCAGCGCCACCGCCGGGGGCGCCACCCGGGCCCGGATCCAGGGCCCGTTGGCGTCGCCCTCCAGGGACTCGCACCAGGAGGCGTCGCCGTCGGGGATCAGCGGCTCGCGGAAGGACAGGTTCAGCTGGACCGGGCCGGGGTCGGTGGGGCCCAGCGAGCGCTGGTAGGCCCGGCAGGCCAGCGACCGCCAGTAGGCGACCTGGCCGGGCCGGTCCTCGGGCACGCCGACCTCGCTGAACCAGCGGACCGCCGTGCCGTACAGCTTGATCTGGTCGATGGTCTGGCTGGCGCCGGTGTCGCGCAGCTCGGGCGGCCGGTCGGCGGTGAGCAGCAGCAGCGGCACCCCCGACTCGTGCGCCTCGATGACCGCCGGGTGGAAGTTCGCGGCCGCGGTGCCGGAGGTGCAGATCAGGGCGACGGGGCGCTCGCTGCGCCGGGCCAGGCCCAGCGCGAGGAAGGAGGCCGAACGCTCGTCGATGCGCACGTGCAGCCGGATCCGGCTGTCGGCGTGGACGGCCAGGGCCAGCGGGGCCGAGCGGGAGCCGGGCGCGAGGACCACGTCCGTAAGGCCGCAGCGCACGAGCTCGTCGATCAGCACCGTCGCGAGCGCGGTGGCGGGGTTCACCGCACTGCCTCCTCTGGCCGTCGCCCCCGGAGGGGCGGTTCTGTTTCCGCTGCGCCGAGGCGCTCCTCGGCTGTTGTCCGGCTTGTCGGCACTAACCTTACGACTGTGATGACCGGTTCCGCGCACCCGGAGCAACCTTGCCCTCGACGGGAGCTGCACGCCGTCGTGCTGCCGCCGGGCCCCGAGCTGTTCCGGGCCGTGAGCGCGGCGCTCGACGGCCGGGGCCCCGCCGTACTGCCCCTCTCCCCCGCCCTGCCCGCCCGGACGCTGCGGGCCACGCTCGACGCGCTGCGCCCCACTCACGTCAACGGCGTACGGCACGAGCACGGCGTGGGGGTCTCCCCCGAGGTCGCCGTGGTCATCGCCACCAGCGGTACGACCGGCGTCCCCAAGGGGGTCCAGCTCCCGGCCGCGGCCCTGCGCGCCTCCGCCGCGGCCTCGCTGCGCCGTCTGGACGCCCGGCCCGGCGAGCGCTGGCTCTGCTGCCTGCCGCCCTCCCACGTGTCGGGGCTGCAGGTGCTGGTCCGTTCGCTGCTGAGCGAGACCGAGCCGATCGTGCACGACGGCTTCTCCCCCGAGGCGGTGCTCGCCAGCGGCGCCGATCACGTCTCCCTGGTGCCGACCCAGCTCCGCCGGCTGCTCTCGGCGGACCTGTCGGTTTTCCGGACGATCCTGCTGGGTGGCGCCGCCGCCCCCGCGGACCTGCTCGCGGCGGCGCGTGCCGCCGGCGCGCGGGTGGTCACCACGTACGGCATGAGCGAGACCTGCGGCGGGTGCGTCTACGACGGCGCCCCCCTCGACGATGTGGACCTCAGGGTCGGCGACGACGGCCGGATCCGCGTCGCCGGACCGGTGCTGTTCTCCGGCTACCGGCTCCGCCCCGACCTCACCGCCGCCGCCCGTGACGGCGACTGGTTCCTCACCTCCGACCTCGGCTCCCTGGCCGGTGGGCGGCTGCGCGTCCTGGGCCGGGCCGACGACGTGATCAACACCGGCGGGGAGAAGGTCGTCGCGGCGGCCGTGGCCGCCGTCGTGGCCGAGCATCCGGCGGTCGCCGACGCCGCCGTGATCGGCCGTACCGACCCCGAATGGGGTGAGCGGGTGGTCGCCGTCGTGGTCTCCGCCGCACCCCCGACCCTGGCCGAGCTCCGCGCTTTCGCCAAGGAACGGCTGCCCGCCTACGCCGCCCCCGCCGAGCTGGTCCTTGTGCCCGAAATACCGCTTTTGCCCAATGGCAAGCCGGACCTCGCAACCCTCCGTTATGGTCTCCAACGGGAACCATAAGGACGCCTTCGCACGTCAAACAGACAGCCGAAGCAGGAAGGACGAGCCCGATGAACGTAACCCGCAAGACGTGGGTCTCCGCCGGCATCGTCAGCGTGGTCCTCGCCGGCGGCATATCCGTCGCGGCGGCCGCCGCGACCGGCGGGATCGGCAGGAACGGCGAGCCCGTGCCCGCGGTGGAGGGCGACCAGCCGATCTCCGAGGGCGCTCGGACCTCCCAGAGCCCGCCGGACCTCTCGGCGGGCCCCGAGGGAGACACCCCGGCGCAGGAGGACCCGTCCCAGGGGGCGACCGCGCCCGCGGAGGAATACGTGGTCTCCAAGGAGGTCAACCCCGACCCGCGGCAGGTCACGCGCTACTGGACCGAGCAGCGCCTGGAAGACGCCCAACCGTTGCCCATGCCCGTGGTCGAAGGTCCTGTGGACATCACTGAATAAGCCATACCAGGCGCCCGGAGAGGGTGGATCGCGGTAACGGCGATCCACCCATCATATTTTCCCCGTCAAGTCGGGAACAGAAAGTTCTTGAGTGGGGTTATTGGTACTGGTGCGCAGAGCGGCTCCCTCGCCGCCCCACCCCACAACCTGTAAACAGACGACTCCGTGATGGAGGAGGTGTCCTCATGCCCCAAACCGCCGTGGCGACCTCACCTGAGGCCCCGACGACCCTCGAGCAGCTCCTTGACCGAGGGCGAGTCCAGGGCCACCTTTCACTCGCGGAGCTGCGTCACGCCTTCGCCGAGGCAGGGATCAGCCCGACCGAGGGCAGGTCGATCCTGCGGGAGCTCACCGAGGCGGGCGTCAGCCTGGCCGCCGAGAACGAGCCCCCGCTCGCGGCCGCGACCGCGGCCAAGAAGTCCGCGGCCAAGAGCGCCGCCCGCAAGACGACCACCCGCAAGACGAAGGCCGCGTCCGACAAGCCCGGCAGGACGGCCGCCCCCGAGAAGAAGGCGGTCACCCGGGCCGAGCCCGCCGCCAAGGGCGCCGGCTCCGAGGCGGACGACGAGGAGTGGACCGCCCCCGAGGAGGCCGAGCTGGAGGCCGAGCCGACCCTGGACCTGGACGACCAGTCCTCGGTCATGGGCGACTCGGTGCACACCTACCTCAAGTCGATCGGCCGCCGCACGCTGCTGACCGCCGCCCAGGAGGTCGAGCTGGCCAAGCGGATCGAGGCCGGTCTGTACGCCGAGTCCAAGCTGGAGGCCGAGCCGGGTCTGTCGGCCGCCATGCGCGACGACCTGGAGTGGGTGGCCGAGGACGGCCGCCGCGCCAAGGACCACATGCTGGAGGCCAACCTCCGGCTGGTCGTGTCGGTGGCCAAGAAGTACACCGACCGCGGCATGGCCCTGCTCGACGTGGTCCAGGAGGGCAACCTCGGGCTGATCCGCGCGGTGGAGAAGTTCGACTACACCAAGGGGTACAAGTTCTCCACCTACGCCATGTGGTGGATCCGCCAGGCCATCCAGCGCGGCTTCGCCGACTCCGCCCGCACCATCCGGCTGCCGGTCCACGTGCTGGAGATGCTCTCCAAGCTGTCGCGCGTCGAGCGTGACATGCACCAGCGTCTCGGGCGCGAGCCCACGCCGGAGGAGCTGGCGGTCGAGCTGGACAAGACTCCCGACCAGATCGAGGAGCTGCTGCGCACCAGCCGCCAGCCGATCAGCCTCAACGCCACCATCGGCGAGGACGGCGAGACCACCATCGGCGACCTCATCGAGGACGTCGACTCCCCCGAGGCGTCCGAGGTGGTGGACCGCCAGCTCCTCGGCGAGCAGCTGCGGGGCGTGCTCGGCAACCTCTCCCCCAGGGAGGCCAAGATCATGGCCCTGCGCTTCGGCCTCGTCGACGGCAAGCCCCACACCCTCGACGAGATCGGCAAGCACCTCGGCCTGACGCGCGAGCGCATCCGCCAGCTCGAGAAGGAGTCCCTCTCCAAGCTGCGCCACCCCAGCAACACCCGTCCCCTGCTCGACTGGGCGAGCTGACCTGACGTGCGAGGCGCCGTCGTGACCTTCCCGTCGCGGCGGCGCCTTCGCATGTCCGGCCCCGGGTCCCGCGGCCGGGCGCTCAGCCGAGCGCCCGGGCCAGCACGATCCCGCCGATGATCAGCGCGAGCGCCGCGACGCGCCCGGCGCTCACCGGATCGCCGTGCAGCACGACCCCCAGCCCGATGGCGCCGACGGCGCCGATGCCGGTGAACACGGCGTAGGCCGTGCCGACGGGAAGGGTCTGCATGGACTTCGACAGCAGCCAGACCGCGACGGCCGCCAGCGCGAAGCAGATCACCGTGGGGACCGGCCGGGTGAACCCCTCGGTCGGCTTGATGCTCTGCGACCAGGCGATCTCCACCAGCCCCGCCAGCACCAGCATGACCCAGCTCATCGCCCGGCCAGCTTCCCGCCGAGCTCGGCGGCGGTCTCCATGGCGGCCTCGTAGGACCTCTCGTGCTTGTCCCGCAGGCCGGCCAGCGCGGGATCGATCAGCGAGTTGGTCAGCTCGGCGTGGATGAACACGACGTCGTCGACACCGAAGTGCCCCAGCAGGAAGTCGCGCAGGAAGCGCTCCTCGTGGTCGAAGGACTCCCTCGGCGTGCCGGGTCCGTAGGCTCCCCCTCGCGCGCCGGCGACGACGAACGTCCGGCCTTTCAGGCTCATCTTGGGGAAGGTCACCTGGTCGATCCAGGCCTTCAGCGCCGACGGGACCGAGTAGTTGTACATCGGCGTGCCGATCAGCACGACGTCGGCGGCCTCCAGCTCGGCCAGCAGGGGCTCCACGATCGCCCAGGCGTCCGCCTGGGCCGGGGTCCGCACCACCTCCCGGTAGCGGCCGATGTCGGTGATGCCCTGGGCCAGGACGGCGTAGCAGAGCTCGGTCCACGCCTCATTGACATGCGGGACCTGGTCGACGGCCAGGTCCCGGTAGGTGTACGCGCCGCCGGGGTCGGCCTCGCGCCACGTCCGGGCGAAGGTTCCCGACAGGGCGCGGGAGAAGGACGCGCGACGGGCGCTGGCGTCCAGGTGCAGCAGGTGGCCCATGACTCTCCGATCCATAAATGGACACTCTGTCCGCTTGTCATGGTAGCGACAAGCGGACACAGTGTCCACATAAAGAAACACCCACCGCGGGCTGCGCGGTGGGTGTCGGAGGGCGGTCGCCCCGGGGAGGGGGTGTCAGCGTGCGGCGACGGCGACCGGACGCGGGACGCGGGCGATGCCGGTCAGGCGGTTCTGCTCGCGGAGGGTGCGCAGGCGGTTGACCTCGTCGGTCCACTCGGCGCCCTTCGGGGTGGCCCGGCCCTTGCGGCGGCGGATCCGGTCGTCGTAGGACTTCACGCCGAACGTCGCCCGCTGGTTGGCCTCGGCCGCGCGCAGCGCCTCGGTCAGGGCGGCGTCGAAGGCCCGGCCCGCGGCCCGGCGCTCCTCGGCGGAGGTCGAGGTGGCCTGGACCCGGCGCAGCTCGGCCTCGGCGGCACGCGCCTTCTCCAGGAGCTCGGGGAAGCTCTTCCCGACCTCCTGGTCAGCGTGGTAACGGACCTCCGCCTCCCGGCTCACGCTCGGTCGGAAAAACGCCATCTTCTGCCCTCTCTCACCCGTCGCCGGGCATTCCCCGGCAGTTCACAGGCCGTAGCCTACGCCGTCGGCCCCTCCCTCACACACTCAGGCACCGTCCCGTCCGGCGCGCCCGCCTTTACGCAGTAAGGCCAAAGCTGGCAGGATGGCCCCCATGCCTGCCAAGCGACCGCCCATCCCGCTCTCCAGGGAGCGCATCATCGAGGCGGCCCTGCACATCGCCGACAGCCAGGGGTTGCGGCGGCTGACGATGCGGCGGCTGGGCGACGCGCTCCAGGTCGAGGCGATGGCCATCTACCATCACCTGCCGCGCGGCAAGGACGCCCTCATGGACGCGCTCGCCGAACACGTCACCACCGTGCACGCCGAGCCCGGCGAGAGCTGGCAGGACAGCGCGAGGGCGTGGTGCCGGGCGAGCCGGGCAGCGCTGCGGGAGCATCCCGGCGTGCTGGCGCTGGCCCTCACCAGACCGCCCAAGGGACGGGCGGCGATCGCCGTGCGGGAGCAGACCGACCAGCTGGCCGACGCGGGGCTGGCCGACGCGGCACGTGCGGTGCGCGCGATGCGGGCCTACGTCTTCGGGGCGGTGGCGGTGGAGGTGCAGCAGTCCGGCTGGGCCGAGCCGGCGGGCGACGACGACGAGCCGTGGCGGCCCCCGTCGCGGGGCGGCGGCAGCCCGGCGGCCGACGACGACTTCGAGCTCGGCCTGAACGCGCTCCTGGCGGGCCTGGACGGTGCCTGAACAGCCCCGGGCGAGGCCGACAAGTCGTAACCGATCATTTACCGACCCTGCGGCGTGTCGCACTTGGCCTGTTATCAGTCCATGAGGCATGCTGTGTTATAGGTCACACCCCCGAAAATCCCCGAAGGACTCACCCTTTCCACGCTGCAAACAGTCCTAACGGGCTATGTCGCCGGGTGCGGCCAGATCCCACACTTGTGCGTGCGGTCAGATCGCACGTTCAAGGGTGCGATCCGACCACGGATTTGATCTGCTTGATGTGCGGGCCTCACCCAGCCCGAGGCGCGCATGGCCATATAGTCCATCCAGATGCTCATCCCCCCGTCACAGGTGGGAACGGAGTCCCATCGGGACGGTGCCCGCCGGTGTCCGATGTCGATTCCAGCGAGCCGACAAGAGAGATCCGGAGGCACGCCGATGTGCCCGCACCAGCCGTCCTGTCCGTCCGCCGAGGCGCTGGACCGCGAAGCCGCCCGTACGATGGCAGCCCACCCCGAGCAGGGATGGAGTCTGCTCTGCAACGGTGTGGTGCTGTTCGATGACACCGGCGAGCTCCTGCCCGACGGTGCCGTCATCGAGCCGCACCGGCCACTGGCCGGCGTAGCCTGACCGTCACGCCGAGCCAGGCCGCATCCTCACCTCAAGCCACTCAGCGACGACCTCGCCCACGCGGGCGGGGTCTTTCTTGAGGTCGTGCCCCTCGCCCGGCAGCACCACCAGGCGCGCGGCGTCCGCCGCCTCCGGCACGCCGAACGGGTCGCGATCCCCGTTCACCACGAGCACGTCCACGCCCGCCGCGCGCAACTCCCCTGCACGGGACCGTTCGGGCCTGCCCGGCGGGTGGAGCGGGAAGGCCAGCGCGACGACCGCCTCGGCCCCGACCCCGAGAGCCGTACGGCAGGCGACCCGGGCGCCGTTGCTCCGCCCGCCCTGCGCGAGCGGCAGCCCCGGATAGCGTCCCCGGAGCTCGGCGACCAGCGCCTCCCACGCCTCGTCCTGCTTCACCGCCGAGCCCGGGGCCCGGGCGCCCCGCAGCCGGAACGGCTGGAGCACCCGCGCGACCACCCCGCCGACCCCAGCCGTGGCGTCCCGTACGGCCAGCAGGTCCGGGGCTTCCACTCCCCCGGCCGAGCCGTGGGTGATCACCAGCAGGAAGCGCGGATCGGCGACCTCGTCGATCTCCGCCAGGGCCGGGCCGTGCGGGGTCATGATCTCCAGGGGGAGTGCCTCGCTCCGGGTGGACACAGATCTCGTCCTAACGGCTGATGCCAGGGACCGCGTGTGGGCGGAGAATCGGGACGTGCAGGAACATCAAGATATCCGACAGGACATGCGGGCCACCATCGAGGCCCGGCGCGAGCTCGGTCCGGAGTACGAGGCCGCGCTGGTGGAGTCGTTCGTGGAGCGCCTCGACGCGACCATCGCCGCCCGTGTGCGGACCGAGATGCACCTCGCCGGAGGCCCGCCGCCCTACCCCGGCCCCTACGAGCAGAGGGGGCGGCAGCGCAGGAGCGGCAACTCCTCCATCCCGATCGCGCTGGGCTCGATGGGCATCGGCATCCCGCTGACCGCCATCGCCGCCAACGAGGCGGGCACCGCGGGGCTGCTGCTGGCGTGGGCCGGCATCGTCGCGATCAACTTCGCCCACGCGATCAGCCGCTGGCGCGGCCGCGACTGACCGCGGCGGGAGGATCAGGCGCCGCGGTTCAACCGGAGGCGGACATCCTCCGCGAGCCTCTCGTCGGCGCTGTCCAGACCGTAGCGCCACACCTGCTCGGCGTCCTCGTCGCGGCCCCTCAGCGGGAGGGTGCGGGCCAGGAGCTCGATGGCCAGCGCGGCGGTCTCCGCGTCGCCGCCATCCTCGATCGCCCCGGCGAACTCCGCGCACGCCATCTCCAGGTGCGCGATGCCGAGCAGGACCCTCAGCCTGGGCACATCCGCCACGTCCGGCACCGAGAGCGCCGTCAGGAGGGCCTCCGCGGCCTCACCCGCCTCGCCCTCCTCCAGCAGGAGCTCGGCCAGCGACTGCGCCGCGCGGGAGGCGATCTCCGGGTCGGCGGTGGCCAGGGCGGCCCGCAGTGCCTCCTCGGCCTCCCGCTGTCCCGCCGCGAGCCTGGCCAGGGCCATGTACGCCAGCGGGACGTAGGCGGGGTTCCCCGCCCCGAGGGCGGCCTGCCAGGCGCCTCGGGCCTGGTCGAGCAGATCCTCCTGCTCGAAGCTCCGGGCGAGCAGGCAGGCGGCCTGCGCGGCGAACTCCGGATGCCCGGTCGCCAGCGCGGTCCGCGCGGCCGTCCGGGCGCCCGGCGCGTCTCCGCGCTCCTGGAGCACCACCGCCAGCCCCACCGCCGCCTGTGCCCGGTCGGGCTCCGCGGGATCGGCGGCGAGTTGCGCGAAGATCGTTGCCGCGCCGTCCAGGTCGCCGCTCTCGGCCAGTTTCCGCGCGGTGTCCAAGGGGTGCGTGTCCACCTCTGGCATGCAGGGTCCTCCCGGGTAAAGGAATGCCCCGAGCCTAACGACTCGGGGCCACGCCCGTCCCCCCGCGCGGGGGTGGAAAATACGGGCCCGCGCCGGGAGGGCGCGGGCCTCGGGCGGCGGGGATCAGTCCTCGTAGGCCTCCAGCGGCGGGCAGGAGCACACGAGGTTGCGGTCGCCGTAGGCCTGGTCGATGCGGCGGACCGGCGACCAGTACTTGCCCTCGCGCACCGACGGCAGCGGATAGGCCGCCTCGGTGCGGGTGTAGGGGTGGGCCCACTCGTCGGTGACCAGGCAGTCGGCCGTGTGCGGGGCGTTGCGCAGCGGGTTGTCCACCCTGTCGTAGGCCCCGGAGGCGACCTTCTCGATCTCGCCCCGGATCGCGATCATCGCGTCGCAGAAGCGGTCGAGCTCGGCCAGGTCCTCGCTCTCGGTCGGTTCGATCATCAGCGTGCCGGCCACCGGGAAGGACATGGTCGGCGCGTGGAAGCCGTAGTCGACGAGGCGCTTGGCCACGTCGTCCACGGTCACGCCGGTCTCCTTGGTGATCTGGCGCAGGTCGACGATGCACTCGTGGGCGACCAGGCCGCCACGGCCGGTGTAGAGGACCGGGTAGTGCGGGGCCAGCCGGCGCGCCAGGTAGTTGGCCGACAGGATGGCCTGCTCGGTGGCCGCCGTGAGGCCTTCGGTGCCCATCATCCGGATGTAGGCCCAGGAGATGGGCAGGATGCCCGCCGAGCCGTACGGCGCGGCCGAGACCGGGCCGACCGCCGAGCCCTCGCGCAGCGGGTGGCCGGGCAGGTAGTCGGCGAGGTGCGCGCGGACCGCGACGGGGCCGACGCCCGGGCCGCCGCCGCCGTGCGGGATGCAGAAGGTCTTGTGCAGGTTGAGGTGGGACACGTCCGCCCCGAACTCGCCCGGCTTGGCCAGGCCGACCAGCGCGTTGAGGTTGGCGCCGTCGACGTAGACCTGGCCGCCGGCCTCGTGCACCCGCTCGCAGATCTGGGTGATGGTCTCCTCGTAGACGCCGTGCGTGGAGGGGTAGGTCACCATGATCGCGGCGAGCTGGTCGCGGTGCTTGTCGATCTTGGCGTTGAGGTCGTCGAGGTCGACGTTGCCCTCGTCGTCGCAGGCGACCACGGCGACGCGCATGCCCGCCATGACGGCGCTGGCGGCGTTGGTGCCGTGCGCGGAGGACGGGATCAGGCAGACGTCGCGGCCGGACTCGCCGCGCGCCTTGTGGTAGGCGCGGATCGCCAGGAGACCGGCGAACTCGCCCTGGGAGCCCGCGTTGGGCTGGATCGACACCGCGTCGTAGCCGGTGACCTCGGCCAGCCAGTCCTCCAGCTCCTTGATCAGCTCAAGGTAGCCCGCGGCCTGCTCCTGCGGGGCGTAGGGGTGCAGCCCGGCGAACTCCGGCCAGGTGATCGGCTCCATCTCGGTGGTCGCGTTGAGCTTCATGGTGCAGGAGCCCAGCGGGATCATCGACCGGTCGAGCGCGATGTCCTTGTCCTGAAGCCTGCGCAGGTAGCGCAGCATCGCCGTCTCGGACCGGTGGCTGTGGAAGACCGGGTGGGTCAGGTAGTCGCTGACCCGCGCCAGGGCGGCGGGCAGCGCGTCGTGCGTGGCGGCGTCCAGGTCGGTCAGGACCGCGCCGTTGACCTCGAAGGCGGCCAGGACCTGCTCCAGGTGGATGAGCTCGGTCTTCTCGTCGCAGGTGACGCCCACGTGGTCGTCGTCGACCAGGCGCAGGTTGACCCCGTTGTCGCGGGCCGCGGCGACGACCTGGGCCGCGCGGCCGGGCACGCGGGCGAGCACGGTGTCGAAGAAGGTGTCGTGCACGACCTCGACGCCACCGTGGCGCAGGCCCTCGGCGAGCACGACGGCGTGCCGGTGGATGCGCCGGCCGATCCGGCGCAGGCCCTCGGGCCCGTGGTAGACGGCGTACATGCCGGCGATCACCGCGAGGAGGACCTGCGCGGTGCAGATGTTGCTGGTCGCCTTCTCGCGGCGGATGTGCTGCTCACGGGTCTGCAGCGCGAGCCGGTAGGCGGGGCGCTGGTCGGCGTCCTGGGAGACGCCCACCAGGCGGCCCGGCATCTGCCGCTGCAGGCCGTCCCGGACGGCCATGTAGGCCGCGTGCGGGCCGCCGAAGCCCAGCGGGACGCCGAAGCGCTGGGAGGAGCCGATCGCGATGTCGGCGCCGAACTCGCCGGGCGCGGCGAGCAGGGTGAGGGCCAGCAGGTCGGCGGCGGCGACCACCTGGGCGCCGCGCGCGTGGGCGGCGTCGGCGATGGAGCGGAAGTCCCTGACCCGCCCGCTGGCGCCGGGGTACTGCACGAGCACGCCGAAGCACTCGGGGAGCTCGGCGGTGAAGTCGCTCTCGACCAGCTCGATGCCGAGCGGCTCGGCCCTGGTGCGCAGCACGGCCTTGGTCTGCGGCAGCGCGTCGGCGTCCACCACGAACACGTCCGACTTGGCACGGCCGGCGCGGCGGGCCAGGGTCATCGCCTCGGCGGCGGCGGTGGCCTCGTCCAGCAGGGAGGCGCCGGCGACGTCGAGCGCGGTCAGGTCGGAGACGACCGTCTGGAAGTTGATCAGGGCCTCCAGCCGGCCCTGGGAGATCTCCGGCTGGTAGGGCGTGTAGGCGGTGTACCAGCCCGGGTTCTCCAGGAGGTTGCGCCGGATGACGCCCGGGGTGATCGTGTCGTGGTAGCCCAGGCCGATCATCGAGGTGAGCACGCTGTTGCGCGCGGCCAGGGCGCGCAGCTCGGCGAGGGTCTCGGTCTCGCTCGCCGCCGGGGGCAGGCGGAGCCGGTCCTTGGCCCGGATCGCCTCCGGTACGGTCACCGCGACCAGGTCGGCGGTGGAGGCGAATCCGACCACCTCCAGCATGCGGGTCTGGTCGGCGTCCGCGGGCCCGATATGACGGGTGGCGAAGGGCGGAGAGGTGAGCTCGCTGAGCGGTGACAGGTCGGTCATGGGAAGCCTCCCGAGGTGGTGGAGACCGGCGCTGGGCGCGGGCTTATGCCGGATCTCCCCCTCTGTCACCTCGACCTGAGAGCTTCACCCCCCCTGCCGGGGAGGCTTTCACCGTCGGTGAGACGCGTCTGGCGGACGCACCTGCTTTCCAGAGTCGCCTCGTCCGTGCGGTACCGGGTGCCTGAGAGATTCCGGGGAGGTTGCTCCTTCGGCGCCCCGATCATGTCGGGGTCTCTCCCGCACAGGGTCAGCAGCGAGACCAACTTTACCCCGTACGCCGAGCCCTGCGACGGCGGGCCAGCTCATCCGCGTGGTGATCGTCTAAAGGGCCCTGGCCGGACTCCGCGCGCTCGCCGGGAAGATCCGCGAGGGAGCCCTCCACCTCCTGCCACACCCGGCCCAGCGCGATGCCGAAGACACCCTGACCGCCCTGGAGCAGGTCGATGACCTCGTCGGGCGAGGTGCACTCGTAGACGCTCACCCCGTCGCTCATCAGCGTGATCTGGGCGAGGTCGTTGACGCCGCGGTCACGCAGGTGCTGTACGGCGATGCGGATCTGCTGGAGGGAGACGCCGGTGTCGAGCAGTCGTTTGACGACCTTGAGCACCAGGATGTCGCGGAAGCCGTACAGTCTCTGGGAACCCGATCCGTGGGCGGCCCGCACGGTGGGCTCGACCAGGCCGGTGCGCGCCCAGTAGTCCAGCTGCCGATAGGTGATATCGGCGGCCGCGCACGCGGTGGGTCCTCGGTATCCGATGTCGGCGGGCGCTTTCACCGGCTGCCCGTCGAAAAGCAGACCCTCTTCACCCGCGCGCTGACGTGCCGACTGGCGCCGTTCCGGGTCATCCTGATCGGCGTTTCTACCCTCGCCGCTGCTGACCGCCACGCGGACCTCCGGCTTTCTCTCATCCCACGGCCTGATCTGGGGGTTTGCGCACGGCCGTGGGTTTCACTTGCACCGTAGGACTGGGGCCAAGCTCAGTCAACGACCCCACCCGGCGCGTCGTGAAGCGTAAATGCACCGAAATTCCTACCCCGCGCGACCGAAGTCCTCGGGCGTGATTGTGTCAAGGAACTCCCTGAACTTCTCCACCTCGTCCTCCTGGTCGTCGGGGATGATCACCCCGGCCTCCCGGACCACGTCCTCACTGGCGAAGATACGTGCGCCTGTGCGAAGTGCCAAGGCGATCGAGTCAGAGGGACGGGCACTCACCTCGACCCCGTTGGAGAACACGAGGTCGGCGAAGAAGATCCCGTCACGGAGGGCGACGATGTTCACCGTGCTCAGCCGGACGCCGAGCGCGTCGAGCACGTCACGGAACAGGTCGTGGGTGAGCGGCCGCGGGGGCGGCTCCTCGGCCTGTGCCATGGCGATCGCCGTCGCCTCCGTCATGCCAATCCAGATTGGCAGATAACGCTCCCCATGTGCCTCCTTCAGCAGAACAATTGGCTGGTTGGAGGGCATCTCAACCCGAACGCCCACGACCTCCATCTGCAACACGGGCTGCTCCGTCTTCGCTGGATTCCGACCGGTTTGTTCAACGTAACACTCGTGGGGGTACGAGTGCCTGGTCAGGTTGTCACCGGCCCAGCACCCCACGCACGCCGGAACGCAGCAGCGAGGCGTGCAATTCCAGCAGGAGGCCGGAAATCTCCCTGGCCGTCTCGTCGGCCCGGTCGATGGCGCCGGGTCCGCGACGGCGCAGCAGCGGGGCGATGGCCTGCTCCACGAGGCCGGCCTCACGCTCGGCGGCGGCCTTGACCGCACGCAAGTGGCGGGCGTGCAGCCCGAAGGCGGCGAGGGCTCCGACACTGCGGGCCACGGCCAGGGCCTCGGCGTCGTAGTAGCGGGCCACCGCGGCCAGCAGGCCGTAGTCCTCCAGCTCGGCGAGGGTCTCCTCGTTGAGCTCGGCGGCGGCGAGCAGCTCCTCACGGGTGAGGCGGATCTCGGGGGGCGCGTCGTCGGGGACGGCGCGCGGGCGCGCGGCCGGCCGCTCCTCGCGGTCGGCCGCCTCAAGCTGGTCCTTGATCACGCGCAGCGGCAGGTAGCGGTCACGCTGCTCGCTGAGGATGTAGCGGAGCCGCTCGACGTCGGCGTAGGTGAATTTTCGGTAGCCGGAGGGACTGCGCTCCGGCTCGATCAACCCCTCGCCCTCCAGGAAACGAATCTTGGAGATGCTGACATCGGGGAACTCGCCCTGCAGGAGAGCGAGCACCTCCCCGATGCTCATGTGCGCACGAGCGGCCTGCGAGCTCATCATCCTCCAGCGGCGCCACGGGTGAGGAAGACCAGCCGGAACTTACCGATCTGGACCTCGTCCCCGCCGTACAGCGGGACCTCCTCGATCCGCTCGCGGTTGACGTAGGTGCCGTTCAGGCTGCCGACGTCACGGACGGTGAAGACCCCGCCGCCGCGGCGGTAGAACTCCACATGGCGGCGCGACACGGTGATGTCGTCGAGGAAGATGTCGCTCTCGGGGTGGCGGCCCACGGTGGTGAGATCGCTGTCCAGCAGGAAGCGGCTACCGGCGTTGGGACCGCGCATGGCGACCAGCAGAGCGGTGCCCGGGGGCAGCTGCTCGACGGCGTGCCGCTCGGCGAGAAGCGTCTCTCCGGTCTCCGCCTCATAGGCCTCGATCCCGGAGAGGGAGATGGTCGAGGTGCTGTCTCCGGGGGTGTCGGCGACCCTGGTCAGCGGCGACCCGCATCGTGAACAGAAACGGGCATCCTCAGGGTTGGCATGACCGCACTGCGTGCAGTAGACGCTCGGCATCGATCGGCTCGGCCTCCTACCGCGAAGACGCGGCAACGGTACTCAGGGATGCGCGCCTCGCTTCTCCGCTTCTCAAGTATTTTCTCAGACTGCGAATGTCGCAACATACACCGTCGAGAAGCAGAGATCAAGGCAGACGCTCGACCGCGGGTTCGGTCGGTGACAAAGTTACAGCCGGGTGGCCTCCCCGGTCCATGCCGCCGCGCGGGGTTTGTCGCACCCGGTCGCGTGGACCGGCCCGCGTCCGCGGCGCCGGCCGCACTTTCCCGCCGTCCGGAGCGCCGGACCCCGCCCCGGCGAGCGGCTCCCTCACGTGGCCGCCGCCTCCTCCACCACCCGCGCCCAGTGCTCCAGCAGGCTCTGCGCCGAGTCGACGTCGGTCCCCTCGGCCCACAGGTGGGTGACGGCCTCGGCCGGATCGGGCAGCACCAGCGCCCAGCCGCCGTCCTCGGTCACCACCCGCACCCCGTCGGTGGTGTCGATGCGGTGGTGCTCGGCGGCCTCGATCACCGAGCGCATCACCACCCCCTTGGCCGCCCATGGAGTCGGGACGGTACGGCGCAGCAGCTTGGCCTCGGGGATCCTGGCGTCGATCTGGCTGAGCGACAACCGGGTCCTGGCGACCAGGCCGAGCAGGCGCAGGAACACCGCCAGGCCGTCCACCGTGGGGCCGAACTCGGGCACGACGAAGCCGCCCCTCCCGTCCGCCGCGAAGATCATGTCGTGGCCCCGGGCGGAGGCGGTGAGCGCGTCGACGGCGGTGGAGGTCCACTCGACCTGCACCCCGTGGAAGCGGGAGACCTGCTCGGCCACCCGGGTGGTGGTGACCGGCAGCGCCACGCGGCCGCCGCGCCGCTCGGCGGCGACCAGGTCCAGCACCACCAGCAGGGCGCGCTCCTCGCTGATCAGCTGGCCCATCTCGTCGACGAGCGCGACCCGCTCCCCCACGGGGTCGAACCGCACCCCGAAGGCCGCCCTGGAGGAGCTGACGAGCTCCGACAGACGCTGCAGGTCGCGCCGGCGCTCGGCGAGGGTCTCGGTGGGCGAGGCGTCGTCCAGCCGGTTGTTGACGGTGAGCACGTCCACCCCGACCCTGCCGAGGAGGCTGGGGAGCACCAGCGAGGAGGTGCCGCCCGCGCAGTCCACCACGACCTTCATGTCGGCGTCGCGGACCCCGGTCATGTCGACGCAGCGCAACAGCTCGTGGGTGTAGTCCTCGACGGCCCGGGCGGGGAAGCTGAGCTCGGCGATCTCGCCGGGGAAGGCCCGGCGGAACTCCTGCCGGGAGAAGACCCGGTCCAGCTTGCGCTGGGCCGCCTGGGACAGGTCAGCGCCGCGCTCGTCCATGAAGACGATGTCCACGCTCTGCGGGTCCCCCAGGGTGGTGCGCAGCGCGATGCCGCCGACGGCGTTCTCCCTGGCGGTGTGGAAGCGGGTGACCGGCAGCGGGGCCGCCTCCAGGTCGAGCACGTTGATCGCGCTGGCGTTCAGGGCGCTGATCACGGCCCGCTTCAGCGCCCGCGCGGCGCGCGAGGAGTCGCGGGAGGTGATGACCGAGGCGCCCTTCTTCAGCGTGGTGGCGTAGGCGCTGGCCAGCCGTACGCACAGCTCAGGGGTGATCTCCACGTTGACCAGCCCGGACACGCCGCGCGGGCCGAACAGGTTGCGCTGGCCGCGCGGCTCCCAGATGACGCTGGTGTTGACCACCGCCCCGGCCTCGACGGTCTTGAACGGGTAGACCTTGACCCCGGAGGAGACGTAGGCCTCGGCCTCGATGATGCACTCGTCGCCGACGACGGCGCTCTCCTCGATCCTGACGCCGGTCATCAGGTCGGTGTTCTTGCCGACGACGCAGCCGCGCAGGTGGGCGCGCGGCCCGACGTAGACGTTGTCGTGGACGACGGCGCGGTGCAGGAAGGCGCCCTCGCGGACCACCACGTTGCTGCCCAGGACGGTGTATTCACGCAGCTCGGCCCCCGCTTCGACCTTGGCGTAGTCGCCGATGTAGAGCGGCCCCTTGAGCACGGCGTCCGGGTCCACCGAGGCGCCCTCGGCCACCCACACGCCGGGCGAGACCTCGAAGGCGTCGCTGTCCACCCTGACCCGGCCGGACAGCACGTCGGCCTGGGCTCTGAGGTAGCTCTCGTGGGTGCCGACGTCCTCCCAGTAGCCGTCGGCGACGTAGCCGTACAGGGGGGCGCCGCGCGCCAGCAGGCGGGGGAAGACGTCGGCCGACCAGTCGACCGGCACGCCGGCGGCGATCTCGTCGAGGACCTCCGGCTCCATCACGTAGATGCCGGTGTTGACGGTGTCGGAGAAGACCTGGCCCCAGGTGGGTTTCTCCAGGAAGCGCTCCACCCGGCCGTGGTCGTCGACGATGACGATGCCGAACTCCAGCGGGTTGGGCACCCGCTTGAGCCCGATGGTGACCAGCGCGCCGTTCTCGCGGTGGAACCGGATCATGTCGGTCAGGTCGATGTCGGTGAGAGCGTCGCCGGAGATGACCAGGAAACGGTCGTCGCGGAGCCTGTCGGCGGCGTTCTTGACGCTGCCGGCGGTGCCGAGCGGGGTGTCCTCCGTGGCGTAGTACAGGCTCATGCCGAGCTCGTCGCCGTCGCCGAAGTAGTTGCGGACCAGGGCCGCCAGGAACTGCACGGTCACCACGGTCTCGGTGAGCCCGTGCCGTCTCAGCAGGCGCAGCACATGCTCCATGATCGGCCGGTTGATCACGGGCAACAGGGGTTTGGGCTGGTTCGCGGTCATCGGCCGGAGCCGTGTCCCCTCCCCGCCCGCCATCACGACGGCCTTCACACATCACCTCTTAAGGCGTTTGGCTCCTTTGGCGAGCTGCCGCACCTGTACCCAATACAGCACCCCGGACCACCAGTACAGACCTGTGCCCCAGATCGCGAGCGACCAGCCGACGATTCCGGCCACATCCGCGTACCAGGCGTCATGGTGGGCGAGGAAGAGCAGCGGGAAGGAGTAGAGCAGGTTGGCGGTGGCGGCCTTGCCGAGGAAGTGCACCGGCAGCGCCGGGCCGTACCCCAGGCGGCGCAGGATGGGCGGGATGCCCAGCAGCATGACGTCGCGCAGCGGGATCGCCAGCGCCAGCCACCAGGGGATGATGTCCCGCATGGCCAGGCCGAACAGGGTGGCCAGGATGTACAGCCGGTCGGCCAGCGGGTCGAGCAGGCGGCCGAGCCTGCTGGTCTGGTTCCACGCCCGGGCGATCTTGCCGTCGAGCCAGTCGGAGAAGCCGGCCAGCATCAGCAACGCGACGGCCCAGCCGTCGGCCTTGGGCCCCAGCACCAGCCAGAGGAAGACCGGCACGCCGAGGAGCCTGGCCAGGCTCAACGCGTTGGGAACCGTCCAGATCCGATCCTCGGCTCCCGATGCTTCCGGATTCACCCGTATGTCTCCCCTCCCGCACTTGATGCCGACCCTACCGGTGCGGGGGGCGCACGGACCGTCTCGCCTGTTCCGGATCCGTCCTCCGGACCGGCGCGGGCGGCCCCGACCAGGGACGGGACTCCCCCGGACGCTCACGGGACCCGGGACCCGGGAGCGGAGAGCAGGAGCGGGGAGCGGGAGCGGGGATCCGGGTCCCAGGAACGGGAACGGGAACGGGGGCGGGGACCTGGGTCCCGGGAGCGGGGAGTGCGTCGGCCCGGGACGGCCCAGCCGGAGCCCAGCCCGTCCCAGGGCGCCGGACGGACACGACCGGGCGGGGAAACACTCCGAGGCGCCACCGAGGCCCCTGCGGGCCGCGGTGGCGCCTCGGCGACGCCTCGGTGAGGCTCAGGGGCGGCGTACGGCGGCGCGAGGCGACCAGGCCCAGATCAGCACGGCCACGGTCAGGCCGAACAGGGTCAGCCCGCTGGGCACGTGGGTGCCGAGCATCTCCCAGCTGAAGTGCTGGCCCATGCCGATCAGGAGCAGGCCCAGGCTGGCCAGCGCGGGCCACCCCGCTCCCCGGCCCGGCCGCCAGACCAGCACGGCCGCCACGATCTGCAGCAGCGCGATCAGGTGCACCACCATCCCGACCATGACGTGGGTCTCCGCCAGATCCTCCCCGCCCTGCACGGCCTGGCCGGCGAACGAGGCGGCGACGACCAGGGCGACCGCCTGGGCGGTGACCAGGATGCGCAGGCCGTAGAGCAGACCTGCGGAAACGGGGCGGCCCTGTGCTGTGGACGGCGGGGTGACGACCTCCTGCATGAGATGTGTCCTTCCTCCGGTGAGTGGTTCGGAGCACATCGTCGCCGCGGCGGGCACCCCGGGTCGTCAGCCTGAGGGGTGACTCCTCGGTACGCCTCGTGGTGGATTCGCGACCGGGCGGAACTCCGCGTCGACCAGGCCGATCCGGTGCGCGACCACCGCGGCCTGGGTGCGGTTGCGCAGGCCCAGCTTGTCCATGGCGGTCGAGACGTGGGTCTTGACGGTGGTGACGCCCACATGGAGGGCGTCGGCGATCTCCGCGTTGGACAGCCCCACCCCGACCAGCGCCAGAACCTCCAGCTCGCGGTCGGTGAGCCCGGCCGGGACCTGCACGGCGGCCTGCTCCTCGGCGGCGAGCGCGCGCTCGACCACGCGGCGCAGCACCGAGGGGGCCAGCAGCGGCTCCCCGGCGGCGGCCCTGCGCACGGCGTCGACCATCCTCTCCGGCTCGTCGTCCTTGACCAGGAAGCCGATCGCCCCGGCGCGCAGCGCGGCGTAGACGTTCTCGTCCTCGGCGAAGGTGGTGAGGATCACGATCCGCGCGCCGGGCCAGGACCCCAGGATCCGCCGGGTCGCCTCCAGCCCGTCCATCCTGGGCATGCGCAGATCCATCAGCAGCACGTCGGGGCGGAGCAGCTCGGCCTGCTGGACGGCCTGCGCCCCGTCGACGGCCTCGCCGCAGACCTCCATCTCCCCGGCGGCCTGCAGCAGCATCCGCACGCCCGCGCGCACGAGCGCCTGGTCGTCGGCGATGACGACCCTGATCACGGGGCCTCCCCGGACGGCTCGGAGATCCCGGCGACACCGCACTCGCTCACGAAGTCTCGCTTTCCTCACGCCACCAGGGCAGTCTCCTGCGCGAAGGGGTCTCCGCGCACACACGGTCGGCGCGCTCCAGGGGGAGCGTCGCCGCCAGCCGCCAGCCGCCGGCCCCGTCGGGGCCGGCGGAGAGGTCTCCGCCCAGGGCCCTGGCCCGTTCCCGCATGCCCGCGATGCCCTGCCCGGAGGAGGGCAGCGCGTCGCGGGGGCCGGGCGGCGCGCCGCTGAGCACGTTCACCCCGAGCGAGTCGCCGGCCACCCCGAGCTCGACGACCGCCGAGGTGCCGGGACCGGCGTGCTTGAGGACGTTGGTCAGGCCCTCCTGGACGATCCGGGCGGCCGAGGCCCGGGCCACCAGGGGCGCGAGCTCGGCCTCCGGGCCGAGGTGGAGCTCGACCTTCAGCCCGGCCGCGTTCATCCGCTCCACCGCGTCGCGCACCACCTCCTCGGGGGCGGCCACGGGCAGGTGGGCGAGATCCGGGTCGCGCAGCACGTTGAGCAGGCCGCGCAGGTCCTCCAGCACCTGGTGGCCGGTGGACCGGATGTCGGACAGCGCCTCGGCCACCGGACCGGAGGGCGCCGCGTACTGGGCGGCGCCCGCCCGCAGCACCATGGCGGCGACGTGGTGGGCCACGATGTCGTGGACGTCGCGGGCGATGCGTTCGCGCTCGGCCAGCAGGTCGGCCCGGGCGCGCTCGGCGATGAGCTGCCTGGCCTCCTCCGCCACGGCCAGCTCCAGATCCGCCGCGGCCCGGCGGACGCCGACGTAGCGGCCGATGACGATGGGGGCCGCCACCATCGCCAGCAGCGCGGCCACCCGGGGCGGGGTGACGTGTGACAGCTCGCCTTCGACGACGTTCAGCGCGGTCACGCCGCTGGCGATCAGGTAGGCGACGGCCGTCCAGGACCACGGGGCGCGCATCGCGAACACGCCCAGCGTGACCAGGAACAGCCCCTGCATCGAGTTGGCGGCGAACCCCGCGTTCTGGTCGGCCAGGAGCACCAGCAGCGCCTGCAGCGCGAACGCCGTGGCGGGCAGGCTGCGCGCCAGGCCGGCGGTGAGGCCGCAGCCGATGGCGAACCAGCCGGCCGCCCAGACCGGCAGCTGCCCGCCGTCCCACTCCGTCCAGGTGTCGAGCACCATGAAGGCCACCCCGCCGCCCGCGAGCAGCAGGTCGAGGCCTGGGCGCCGCTCCACCCCGGACACCGGCTCGATGGGACTGCGCAGGTAGCGGCCGATGACGACCGGGACGGCGCTCATCCCGAGCGGCAGGTACCAGGTGCTGGAGGTGAAGGCGATCCCGGGGTCGGCGAGGTTGATCGCCGTGGCGGCGGCGGTCAGGACGGCCGCCGGTGCGATCCACCGCCAGGTGCCGCGGTAGGCGAGCATCGCCACCGCGACGGGGAGCAGGGTCTGCACCGTGTTGGAGGTGTGGGCGCCGAGCCGGTCGCACACGACCAGGAAGACCGCCTGGTAGAGGCAGACCGCGAACGGGCGGCGCCGGACGAATCCCAGGGGGACTCCGGCGAGCAGCGAGAAGATCCCCACGATCCACCAGGGCGCCGTGCCGCTCTGGCCGGACTTGCCCGAGAGCAGCAGGTCGAGAACGACTCCCGCGGCGGCCAGGCAGACGTCCAGGACCGGACCACGGGATCGCATACGGAAAAGGTATCCGGGCCCGCCCCCGGCTCTCTCATCCTCCAGGAGGGCGCCTCCTCCTCCAAGTGGCCGGAAGATCGGCCGAATGGCGGGGGCGCGCGCCTCCGGGAAGCCTCTACCCTTCACAACATGACCAATGACACCACGCTGTTCCTGGGTCAGTGGATGCGTTCGCCGGGGACGGTCGGGGCGGTGGCGCCGAGCTCGCGACGGCTCGCCGAGACGGTGACGACACCGGTCCCCCGCCGGGGCGACCCGGTGATCGTCGAGCTGGGGCCCGGCACCGGCGCGTTCACGGCGGAGATCCAGCGGCGGCTGGGCGGCCGGGGGCACCACATGGCTGTCGAGATCAACCCGAGGCTGGCCGACTTCCTCGCCGCCCGGCACCCGAAGGTGGACGTCGTGGTCGACGACGCGGCGCGGCTGCCCCAGCTGCTGGAGGAGCGCGGTTTCCACAAGGCCGACGCGATCGTGAGCGGGCTCCCCTGGGCGGCGTTCTCGGAGGAGACGCAGACCCGCCTGATGGACGCCGTCACCGCGATCATGGATCCGAACACGGCCTTCACCACCTTCGCCTACAGCTTCGCCAAGCGCCTGCCCCCCGCGCAGCGCTTCCGGCAGCGCCTGCTCGACACCTTCGAGGAGGTCGTCGTGGGCCGCACGGTGTGGGGCAACATCCCCCCGGCCTTCGTCTATCACGCGCGCAGGCCGCGGGAGTGCGTGGCCGGCCCGGCCTGAGCCGGGACGCGTCCCGTCGGCCGGCCGGATCCGGGCCGGACGGCACCGCCTCGGGGCTGGAGCCTGAACAGAACTCCGTTCTACTATTGCGCACGCAACGAGAACGGAGCTGATCACGGTGGACTTCACTCTTCCCGAGAGCGCCCTCGCCGTCCAGCGCGGTGTCGCCGACATCTGCTCGCGCTACGACCTGGACTACTGGCAGCGCTGCGAGAGCGAGAAGCGCTGGCCCGAGGAGGTCTGGGCGGAGCTGGCCAAGGGCGGCTGGCTCGGCCTGGCCGTACCGGAGGAGTACGGCGGAGGCGGCCAGGGACTGCTCGAACTGGCCGTGGCCACCGAGACGCTGTCGGCGTCCGGATCCGCCGGGGGGTCGGCGTTCACCTACGTCCTCACCCCGGGCTTCGGCGCCATGACCCTGGCCAGGCACGGCAGCCGGTGGCAGCGCGACGAGCTGCTGCCCGGACTCGCCACCGGTGAGCTGGAGACCTGCTTCGCCCTGACCGAGCCCGACGCCGGGTCCAACGCCCTGGGCATCACCACCTTCGCCCGCCGCGACGGCGACGAGTTCGTCGTCAACGGCCAGAAGATCTGGATCACCGGTGTGCAGCGCGCCACCTGGATGCTGCTGGTCACCCGGACCGTCCCGGCCGCCGAGGCCAGGCCGCGCACCGACGGCATGACGGTCTTCCTGGTCAACGTGCCCGAGGCGGTCGCCGCCGGGCGGCTCTCCTTCCAGCCGATCCCGAAGATGGGCGCCAACACCACCCCGTCCAACATGGTCTTCATCGACGATCTGCGGGTGCCCTCGGCCAACGTCGTGGGCGAGGTGGACCGGGGCGCGCTGGTGCTGTGGGACATCCTCAACCCCGAGCGCGTCCTGCTGGCGGCCTCCGCCCTGGGCGGCGCCGAGGTCGCGCTGAGAGTGGCCGTGCAGTACGCCAAGGAGCGCGAGGTCTTCGGCCGCCCGATCGGCGCCAACCAGGCCATCGCCTTCCCCCTGGCCCAGGTCAAGGCGAAGATCGAGCTGGCCAGGCTGATGCTCTACAAGGCCGCCTGGCTGTTCGACCGGCAGCGGCCCTGCGGCACCGAGGCCAACATCGCCAAGCTGACCGCCTCCCAGGCTGCGTGGGAGGCGGCCGACCACGCCTTCCAGACCCACGGCGGCATGGCCTACTCGCTGGAGTATCCGGTCGCCCGCCTGCTGGCCGACGCCCGCATCGGCAAGGTCGCCCCGGTCACCGAGGAACTTCTGCTCAACTACCTCGCCACCCAGGTGCTGGGACTGCCCAGAAGCTTCTGAGCCGATTGCGGAGCGGCCCGTACGGGCAGATCATGAGCAGGTCGGGACGAACACGAGGGAGCGGCCGATGTCCGCCTACGCCAGCACCGTGCTCAACGCCTCAGCCGAGGAGGTGTGGGGTTACCTCAGGGACTTCGGCAACCTGGCCGAATGGCTGCCCGGGATCACCCTCTGCGAGATCGAGGAGGGCGACGGCCTCCGGCCGGGGGCCGTGCGCAGGATCGAGGGCCCGGGCGGGACCTTCCGGGAACGGCTGCTCACCCTCGACGACGGCTCCCGCTCGGCCGCCTACGAGATCCTCGAGAGCCCGTTGCCGATGCGGGACTACCGGGCCCTCTACCGGGTCTCCCCCGTCACCGACAGCGGCCGGGCCTTCGTCGAGTGGTCGGCCGCCTTCGAGGCCGACGACGAGGCGAAGATCACCAAGATCGTCACCCGGGGCATCTTCGAACCGGGGCTGGCCGCCCTGCACAGGCGTTTCCCGGCCTGAACCGGTCGCGGGGCGCGCGGTCCCGGGTTCCGCCCGCGCGCCCACCGTCCGCCCCTCCGGCCGGACGCCCGGTCAGCCGAACCTGGGCGGCCGCTTCTCGCGGACGGCCCGCACGCCCTCGGCCACGTCCGGACCGGTGAACCCGAGGAACTCCATGGCCAGGGAGGCGTCGAAGGAGGGGCCGGCGAGACGGAGCCAGTTGTTGAGGGAGTACTTCGTCAGGCGGATCGCCTCGGCGGAGCCGCCGGCCAGCCGGGAGGCGATCTCCAGGGCCCTTTCGTGCACCTGGTCGTCGTCGACGCAGAGGCTGACCAGGCCCATCGCCTCCGCCTGCTCGCCGGTGACCGGCTCGCACAGCAGCAGGTGGTATTTGGCCTTGGCCAGCCCGCACAGCAGCGGCCAGACGATGGCGGCGTGGTCGCCGGCCGCGACGCCCAGCCGGGTGTGGCCGTCGATGATGCGGGCCGTACGGCCGGCGACGGAGATGTCGGCCAGCAGTGCGACCGCGAGCCCCGCGCCCACCGCGGGCCCCTGGATGGCCGAGACGACCGGCTTGGCGCAGTTGAGCACGTTGTAGACGATGTCGCGCGCCTCGGCGAAGACGCGCAGGCGCGTGGCGTGGTCGCGCGTCATCTCCTCGATCATCGACAGGTCGCCGCCGGCGGAGAACGCCTCGCCCTCGCCTCGGATGACGACCGCGCGCACGTCGTCGTCGCGGTCGACGTCCCGCCAGACCTCGGCGAGCTCGCGATGGCCGGTCATGTCCACGGCGTTGAGCCTGCGCGGCTCGCTGAGCACGATCCTGAGCACTCCGTCGGCGGCCCAGTCGATCTTCAGCTTCTCGTAGTCCCTCACCGGAAGGCCTCCCCGAGCCGCAGGGCGGCGTACTCGCGCGCCTCGACCGCCTGGTCGAAGAAACCGGGCAGGCCGAAGAAGCCATGGATGGCCCCTCCGTAGCGCCTGAGCTCGACCGGCACCCCCGCCGCCGCCAGCTGGGCGGCGTAGGCCTCGCCCTCGTCGCAGAGCGGGTCGTACTCAGCGGTGATCACCGTCGCCGGGGCCAGGCCCGTCTTGTCGGCGAGCCGGAGCGGGGCCAGCCTGGGGTCGGCCGGGTCCCCGCCGTACTGCTCGATGAACCAGGCCATCTCGCCGGCGCCGAGCCCGAAGCCGGCGGCGTGGCGGCGGTAGCTCGGGGTGTCCATGGCGACGTCGGTCACCGGGTAGATCAGCAGCTGGTGGGCCGGCCGGAGGCCGGCGTCCCGAGCCTGCCAGGCCGCCACTGCGGCCAGGTTGCCGCCGGCGCTGTCGCCGCAGACGGCGATCCGCCCCGGGTCGGCCCCGTAGGCCCCGGCGCGGGCGAAGACGTCCTTGACCACGGTCCACGCGTCGTCGGCCGCGGCCGGGAAGGGATGGTCGGGGGCCAGCCGGTAGTCCACCGAAACCACGACCGCCCCGTTGCGCACGGCCAGGTCGCGGCCGAGCGCGTCGTTGCGGGCCACGCTGCCGAACACCCAGCCGCCGCCGTGGAAGTAGACGATCGCGGGGAGCGGGCGGTCGCCCTCCTCCGGCCGGTAGACGCGGATCGGCACCCCTTCCACGACCTCGTCCCTGACGACCGGCAGCGGCACGATCGGCCCCCGCTGCTCGGCGAAGCCGTCCAAGGTCCGCATCTGGGCGATCGCCTCGGGGGTGAGCGAGGAGACGGGTGTCTCGAGATCCGTCGGGAACAGCTTCAGGTAGGCCTCGGCCTGGGGGTGCAACGGCATGACCGCACATTACCCGCCGGCGGTCCGGATCAGCCGGTGGCGGCCTCGACCAGCGCCTCGACGAGCCGGTTGTCCTCCCCGCGCTCGGGGTGCCACTGGACGCCGACGGCGAAGCGGTGCCCCTGGAGCTCGACCCCCTCGACGATCTGGTCGTCGGCCCACGCCACGGCCTGCAGGCCCGCGCCGAGCCGCTTGACCGCCTGGTGGTGGGGGGCGGTCACCTCGGCGCGGTCGCCCACCGCCTTGCCCAGCTTGCTCGACACGCTGATCTGGATGAGGTGCGCACGGCCGGCGGCGACGTGGCGGTCGTGGTCGACCGCCTCGGGAAGCCAGGGGATCAGGCTGCCCCCCTGCGCGACGTTCAGGACGTGCATGCCGCGGGCGACCGCGAGCAGCGGCAGGTCGGCCTGGACGGCGGCGCGGGCCAGTGCCAGCTCGAAGCGGTCGCGGTGGGGCTGGAGGTCCTCGGCCCGGTCCTCGCGGGCCGCGCCGTACAGGGACGGGTCGAGCTCGCCGCCGCCGGCGAGGATCACTCCGGACAGCTCGCGCACGTAGCCGTCGACGCCGCCCAGGTTCAGCGGCGGCAGCAGCACCGGCAGGCCGCCCGCCTTCTCAACCGCGCGGGCGTAGGCGGGGGGCGACAGGACGGCCTCACGGACCCAGGTGCCCCAGCGGGCGGCCTCGAGGTAGGCGGTGATACCGATCAAGGGTCGGGACATACGTACTCCAGGGGGGCCATGCGGAAGGCGGTGTCCCCTATTTCGGGCGGCACCCATCCCATCTCCGGCAGGACCCCTATCATGACGCACTCCATTTCGGTTATGTCACGCATCCGAGGTATCGGTGTCGTCTCGCCGGGAGCCGCCCCCGTCCTCGCCCAGGAAAGGCCGGGGCCCCTGGAGTCCAAGGTGGGAGCCCTGACACAGGTCCATAGATCGGGTAAATCGACAACTTCGGTTGAATGTGATTCTTATTCGCTTATCCCGCCAAAAACAAGTGGCGTGGTCACGGAAAATAACTTTCCCATTACGGATAGTTTGAATTCGCACTATATTACGGGGAAACGGTTGTGACGTCCACATGGTGATGGAAGACTCAAATTCGAGCGACCAGGTGTGCCGGGGCCGCCGGACGCTCATCACCCGGAACCGTCAGGGAGGTGGATCTGCATGATCGGACTTTGGTCCGATCAATTAGGGTGGGTTCGGTCACATGTCTTTGAATCCGCGTCTCGTCAAGGAAAGCTTCGCCGTCGTCGAGCCCGTCGCGGACAAGGCCGCGGCATACTTCTACGGCCGCCTGTTCGCCCAGAGCCCGCACCTGCGGGGACTGTTCCCGCCGGCCATGGACGTCCAGCGCGACCGCCTGTTCACCGCTCTGACCAGGATCGTCTGGAGCCTCGACAGCCCGGACAGCCTGTCGTCCTTCCTCGGCCAGCTCGGACGCGACCACCGCAAGTACGGGGTGATCGCCGAGCACTACACCGCGGTCGGCAACGCGCTGCTGGCCACGGTCAGGCGCTTCGCCGCCGAGCTGTGGACCGCCGAGATCGAGGCGGCGTGGGTGGCCGCGTACACCGTCGCCGCCAAACTCATGATCGAGTCAGCCGAGTCCGACTCGGGGGTCTCGCCCGCCTGGTGGCCGGCCGAGGTGATCGACCACGAGCTCCGCACGCCGGACATCGCGGTGATCACGTTACGTCCCGGCCAGCGCCTGCCGTACCTGCCGGGCCAGTACGTCAACGTGCAGACCCCGCGCTGGCCGCGCGTCTGGCGGACGTTCTCCATCGCCAACGCGCCGCGGGCGGACAACACCGTCCGCCTGCACGTCCGGGCGGTCCCCGGCGGCTGGGTCTCCTCCGCCCTGGTCGAGCACACCAGGATCGGTGACACCCTGACGCTCGGCCCGGCGGTCGGCACGATGACCCCCACCGACTCCGGCCGCGACATCCTGTGCGTCGCGGGAGGCACCGGGCTCGCCCCGCTCAAGGCCATCGTGGAGCACGTGATCGCCTCGGGGCGGCGGCCCAACATCCACCTGCTGTGCGGCGCGCGCCATTCGCGGGAGCTCTACGACCTGCCCGACCTGGCCCGGATGGCGTCCGCCTTCCCCTGGCTGAGAGTCGTGCCCGTGGTCTCCGACCAGCCCGGCTACGACGGCCTGCGGGGACGGGTGCCGGAGGTGATGGAGCGCTTCCACTCCTGGGCCGACCACGACGTCTACGCCTGCGGCCCGGTCGCCATGGTCAACGAGGTCGTCCGCAGGCTCCAGCGGAGCGGGGTGCCCCTGGCCGACATCCACAGGGACCTCATCCACGGCGAGCCCTGACCGGCGGCGCGTGAAGGCCCCTTCACACACCGGGCAGTGGCGCGTATCATGGCGCGGCACGACCAGAGTCGTACGGGTGTTCGAGAAAACTCGCGTGGCGTTGTGCCGCGTTTCCTCTCCGTCCTGAAGGGCGGGATCTCCACACTGGAGGTAGCCGATGAGACCTGATCTGGAAAGGCGGCCCGCCATGCCCGACACGATCCTCGCCGTGGGCACCCGCAAAGGCCTGTTCCTCGCCCGCTCCACCGGGGACGGCCCCTTCGAAGTGGAGCCGGTCCGCTTCTCCACCATCGGCGTGCACTCGGTCGCCATCGACACCCGCGGCCCGGTGCCCCGGATCCTCGCCGGAATCGAGTACGGCCATTTCGGCCCCTCCGTGATGTGGTCGGACGACCTCGGCGAAACCTGGCAGGAGGCCGGTCAGGCCCCGATCGCCTTCCCGCCGGACACCGGGGCGGCGCTCACCCGCGTCTGGCAGCTCCAGCCCTCCCCCTCGGAACCGGGGGTGGTCTGGGCCGGGGTCGAGCCGGGGGCGCTGTTCCGCTCCGAAGACGGCGGCGTCACCTTCTCCCTGGTGGAAGGTCTGTGGAACCATCCGCACCGGGCCCAGTGGCAGCCCGGCTTCGGCGGGCTCTGCCTGCACACCGTGCTGCCGCACCCGAGCGATCCGAAGACCCTGGCGGTCGCGGTCTCCTCCGGCGGCTTCTACCGCAGCGACGACGGCGGAGCCTCCTGGGAGGCCGCCAACAAGGGGATCCGCGCCCCGTTCCTCCCCGAGGGATCGCAGTACCCCGAGTTCGGGCAGTGCGTGCACAAGGTCGACACGCATCCGTCCCGGCCGGAGCGGCTCTTCCTCCAGCACCACTTCGGCGTCTACCGCAGCGACGACTTCGGCGGCTCCTGGACCTCCGTCGGCGATCCGCTCCCCTCCGACTTCGGCTTCCCGCTGGCCGTGCACCCCGACCGGCCCGACACGCTGTACGTCTTCCCGCTCCAGGCCGACCTCGACCGCACGCCCGTCGACCACCGCTGCCGGGTCTTCCGCAGCGACGACGCGGGCGCGTCCTGGCAGCCCCTGAGCAAGGGACTGCCCGAGGGCCCGGTCCACGCCGCCGTGCTGCGCGACGCCCTGTGCGCGTCGAGGGCGGGGATCTTCTTCGGCACCCGCGACGGCGAGGTGTACGGCTCCCGCGACGACGGGGAGAGCTGGTTCTCCGTCGCCGAGCACCTGCCGGACGTCCTGACCGTGCGTGCGGCGGTGCTCTGAGCCGGCGGAACCCCTCCCGGACGGAGGGATTCCGCGTGTTCCCAGGGGCGCTGAGGCGAGCAGCCGCACACGTCGGCGCGGGCCGCCCTTCCGGGCGTCCCGGCTCCTAGGGGGCGCTGCGGCCGTTGGCGACGAAGGCCGCGTGGGTCAGGGGCATGAGGGCCGCCCAGGCGGCCTCCATCTTCTCGGCCACCATCTCGATCTCCCGCTGCGGGAACGAGGGCACCTTGGCCTGCTCGTTCTTGGTGCGCAGGGACAGGAAGTGCATCAGCGAGCGCGCGTTGCACGTGGCGTACATCGAGGAGAACAGGCCGACGGGCAGCACGGCCCTGGCCACCTCACGGGCGATCCCGGCCTCCAGCATCTCCTGGTAGGCGACGTAGGACTGCCGGTAGGCCGCCTCCATCGCCTCGATCGTGATCTTGTGCTGCTCCTCGCTGCCCTCGACGAAGACATACTTGCCCGGACGGCCCTCCTGCACCAGCTTCCGCTCCGCGCCCGGAACGTAGAAGTCAGGCTGAAGCTCGCGGTAGCGGCCGCTCTCCTCGTTATAGGACCATCCAACCCTGTGGCGATGAAATTCGCGGAAGACGAAGATCGGGGCGCTGACGAAGAAGGTCATCGAGTTGTGCTCGAAGGGGCTGCCGTGCCGGTCGCGCATCAGGAAGTTGATCAGCCCCTTGGACCGCTCGGGGTCCTTGTGGATCTCCTCCAGGGACTGCTCCCCCGCGGTCGACACCCGCGCCGCCCAGAGCACGTCGGAGTCCGAAGCGCTGTGTTTGACCAGCTCGACGGTTACGTCGTCGAGAAAGCGCGGCTGGCTTCGATCCATGGGCGTAGACCTTCCGGTGACGGGGACGGGATGGAGGCAAGCCTAGCGCCGCCGCCCGCGGGGGCCTCGGGCGCCAAGGCCGGAGAGGGGGCGCGGCCTACAGCCGGTAGACCCGGCGGGCGTTGCCGGAGCCGATCATGTGGGCCACCCGGGCGGCGTCCGGGACGCTCCACTCGTCGTCGGCCAGCCGTACGGCCAGCGCCCTGGCCAGGCTCCGCCGGTAGTACAGGGCGCCCAGGTGACAGGTCTCGGCCACGCCGTAACCGTCGGAGCCGAACAGCTGCTTGTGGAAGGGGACGAGCTCCAGCAGCTCCCCCATGACAGCGGCCGACCCCGCGGCGGTGTGGGTCAGCACGAGGCCGACGTCCACGTAGACGTGCGGGAAGACGTTGGCCAGATAGGCCGCCTGGCGGTGGAACGGGTAGCAGCGCAGCAGGATGACCGGCACGCCCATCGGCTGCAACGCCCGGACGAAGCCGGTCATCAGCGCCGGGTCGGCGCGGTGGAGGTCCAGGCCGGGGTCGCCGTAGCCGGTGTGGAACTGCAGCGGCAGCCCGCGCTCCCTGGCCACGTCGACCGCCGCCCAGAGCAGGTGGCGCAGCAGCACCGGGTCGGTGAGCCGCCCGCCGGGGTGGGCCAGCCGGCGGGCGGCCGCCGCGATCACCGATCCCCGGGCCGGCCTCGCCGGGTCGAAGTCCAGGCCGTGGCGGTAGGCGATGGCCGAGGTGAAGCCGGCGGCGCGGCCGGCCCTGCCGGCGAGTGCCTCACCGAGGGCGGTGATGTAGGAGGCCGCGGAGGCGGCCGTCTCCGCGACGCCCTGCTCGATCTGCTCGATCCGGATGATCTCGTCGGCCGCCGCGCCGCCCAGCCGGCCCATCTCGGCCGCCGAGAGCAGGTCGGGGCCGTTGAGACCGGTGTCGACCAGGAAGGCCATGATCCCGGCGGCACGCAGCAGCCTCCGGTTCACCTCGGCCGGCCCGAGCTCGCTCCGGCGGGTCAGGTAGACGGCCGGCGGGACGTGCGGGTCCAGGTCGAGGACCGGCGCGCACCAGCGGCGGACCGCGGCGCCGGCGGGGGTGTCGAAGTGGGTGGTGCCGGGCGGCGCCGGGGTGCCCGCCTCGGTGATCAGAATCTCGAAGCGGGCCCGGGTCAGGTCGTCGCGGCGCACGCCGTGGCAGTGGTGGTCGACCAGCGGGGCCAGCAGGGCCTCCCGCACCGGGTCGGGCAGGTCGACGGGCAGCGCGTCCTGCGGTCTCATGCCGGCTCCTCCCACGGCTACGGGCGGACCGGTCCGGCCGGTCCGCCCGTGGTCTACGGCAGGAGCACTCTACGACTACCGAGCGTGACCCGGCGTGCCTTTACGCAGAGGTACGGCAGAGCCGGAGAACGTTGGAGATGATCTTCGCCCCGGCCCCGCCCTCGGCCGTGAGGATCGACTCGGGGTGGAACTGCACGGCGAAGCGCTTCCTGGCCGCGTCCTCGATCGCCATCACCGCGCCGTCGGGGGTGAGGGCGGTGGCGGTGAAGCCGACGACTCCGGACTCCTTGGCGTGGAGGGAGTGGTAACGGGCCGCGACGAACTCCTCCGGGAGGCCCTCCAGCAGCGCGCCGGCACCGGTCCGCCGCACCTGGCCGCGCTTGCCGTGCTCGGGGTGGGACAGCAGCTCCAGCGTGCCGCCCGCATGCTCGACCATGCCCTGCAGGCCGAGGCAGACGCCGAACACCGGAAGGTCTCGCTCGTAGAGCGCCCCGACCAGCTCCGGCAGGCCGAAGTCCGACGGCCAGCCGGGACCGGGCGACAGCACCACGAGGGACGGCGCGATCTCGTCGATCATGCCCACGGGGAAGCCGTGCCGGAGCGTGACGACCTCCGCGCCCTGCTGGCGGAAGTAGTCGGCCAGGGTGTTGACGAAGGAGTCCTCGTGGTCCACCAGCAGCACCTTCATCCCCTCCCCCGGCTGCTCCCTGACCGGCTGCGGCACGTCCCGCTCCTGCGGGTTCCGGGCCGCCCCGACCGCGGCCAGGGCGCCGAGCAGGGCGCTGGCCTTGAGCTCGGTCTCGCGCTCCTCGGCCTCCGGGTCGGAGTCGAACAGCAGCGTGGCGCCGGCCCTGACGGTGGCGACGCCGCCGCGGATCTGCGCGGTGCGCAGGGTCAGGCCGGTGTTCATGGAACCGTCGAAGCCGATGTAGCCGACCGCTCCGCCGTACCAGCGCCTGGTGGTGGCCTCGTGGTCCTCGATGAACTGCATCGCCCAGGACTTGGGGGCGCCGGTGACGGTGACGGCCCACATGTGGGTGAGGAAGGCGTCCAGCGCGTCGAACTCCGGCCGCAGGCGGCCCTCGATGTGGTCGACGGTGTGGATCAGCCGGGAGTACATCTCGATCTGCCGCCGCCCGATGACCTGCACGGTGCCCGGCACGCAGATGCGGGACTTGTCGTTGCGGTCCACGTCGGTGCACATGGTCAGCTCCGACTCCTCCTTGACGCTGGACAGGAGGGTGCGGATCGCCTCGGCGTCCTCGATCGGGTTGCCGCCGCGGGCGATGGTGCCGGAGATCGGGCAGGTCTCGACGCGGTCGCCGCTGACCCGGACGTACATCTCCGGGGAGGCGCCGACCAGGTGCTCGCCCTCGCCGAGGTTGAACAGGAACTCGAACGGCGCGGGGTTGGCCTTGCGCAGCCCCCGGTAGAAGGCGGCGGGGTCGGTGCACGCGGCGTGGAAGACCTGGCCGGGGACGACCTCGAACAGGTCGCCGCGGACGAACTTCTCCTTGGCCGCGGCGACGACCTGCGCGTAGGCGCCCTTCTCCGGGTCGGCGGGCAGCTCGGCCGGGGCGGGGGGCAGCGGGATGCTCTCCCCCTCGCGGGCCAGGCCGCGGGTGGAGACCCCGTCCACGGTGAACTCGTAGAGGTATTCCTTGCTGGTCTCCCGCTTGCGGTCGATCACCATCACCCGGTCGGGCAGGTGCAGCACGAGGTCGCGCTGGTCGTCGGCCCGGGTGAGGGCCTGCCGGATCGGCTCGAACTGGAAGGCCAGGTCGTATCCGAAGGAGCCGTACAGCCCCAGGTGCTCGTTCTCGCCCTTGAACGCGGCGATGACCTCGCGGATCGCGGTGAAGACCGTGGGGCGACGGCTGCGCATCTCCTCGGGGAGGATGTCCTCGGACTCGGCGACGTGGACCTCGACGTGCTCGGCGGTCGGTTCGCCGGTGGGCTTGCCGGTGGCCAGCAGGCAGGACGCGACGGCCGGCAACACGACCCTGCCCCGCGCGTTCAGGGCGCGGGCGGAGATCCGGCGGCCCCTGGCCACGATCTCCAGGCAGGGGTCGACGTAGGCCAGGTGCCACCGGCTGTAACGGCCGGGATACTCCATCCCGGAGGAGAGCACGCCTCCGCGACGCTCGCCGAGCGTCGTGACGACGTCCTCGAGCACCGTCTCGGGCACATCGGACGCCGTGACCTCGACCTCGATGCCACCGGCGGTGGTATATCCGCTCGTCTCCACTACAGTCTCGCCCCTTTGTGATCTCTCTGATGCCCAGAGGGGGCGGACATGGAAAAGGCCGCCTCTCCGGGCGGCCGCCCTGTCTGCTCGCGAAATGCGAAACCCGCGCCGCCTAGAAGCGGCGCCACCACTGAAGGGTGTCGAGGTGTCGCATGCCGCCCAGAGTACCGGCGAAAACCGTGATCATGCAACGTGCCGGGGGGAGGCGGCGAGTCGCATGACCGGTCTCACGTCGGCCGCCTCTGGCTCATCCGGGGGGTGATCTGTTACGAGTGGTGGATGCCCCCGTATCGCGTTCTCCTCCAACGTGACCTGCCGGTGCCGATGACCGACGGGGTCACCCTTCTGGCCGACCGCTACGTGCCGGTCGGCGCCGTGCGTCCGCCCACGGTCCTGGTCCGCTCGCCGTACGGCAGGCGCGGCGTGTTCGGGCTGGCCTTCGGCCGGGCTTTCGCCCGGCAGGGGTTCCAGGTCGTCCTGCAGAGCTGCCGGGGCGGGTTCGGCTCCGGCGGCCTGCTCGACCCGCTCGGCGACGAGCACGAGGACGGGCTGGCCACGCTGGCCTGGCTGCGCGGGCAGCCCTGGTACGGCGGGAGCCTGGCCATGCACGGCCCCTCCTATCTGGGCTACACCCAGTGGGCGATCGCCCCGTTCGCCGGACCCGATCTGAAGGCCATGGCCACCTCGGTGACCGCCTCCCAGTTCCGCGACGCCGCCTACGTGGGCGGGGCGTTCGCATTGGAGTCCTCACTGATCTGGACCACGCTGACCGCCTCGATGGACACCCGGTTCGGCGGGGCCGGCGCGCTGCTGGCCCCCCGCAGGACCCGGCGCGCGGCGCTGTCGGGACGCCCGCTCGGGGAGCTGGACGTGCTGTCGGCCGGCAGGGGGCTGCCGTTCTTCCAGGACCTGCTGGCCCACCACGCCGACCCGGCCGCCTACTGGGGCAGGCGCGACTTCTCGGCCTCGGTGGGCGAGGTGGAGGCGGCGGTCACCATGGTCGGCGGCTGGTACGACGTGTTCCTGCCGTGGCAGGTCAAGGACTACACGACGATGCGGGCGGCGGGGCGGCGGCCGTACCTGACGATCGGCCCGTGGTACCACGCCGACATCCGGCACGGCCGGGTGGCCAACGCCGACGCGCTGGCCTGGTTCAGGGCGCATCTGCTGGGTGACCCGTCGGGGCTGCGGGAGCAGCCGGTCAGGCTGTACGTCACCGGTGCGGGCGAGTGGCGCGACTATCCCGACTGGCCGGTGCCCGGCATGCGCGAGCAGCGCTGGCACCTGCAGCCGGGCCTCGGGCTCTCGCCCGGCAACCCTCGGGAGGGCGACCCCGACCGTTACCGCTACGATCCCGCGCACCCCACACCCGTGCTGGGCGGACCGGTCCTGCTGGGCAACTCCGAGCCGCGCGACAACCGGCGCCTGGAGGCCCGGCGCGACGTGCTCGTCTACACCGGCCCCGAGCTGTGCGAGGACACCGAAATGATCGGCCCGGTCTCCGCCGACCTTTACCTCCGGTCGAGCACCGAGCACGCCGACGTGGTGGTGCGGGTCTGCGACGTGCACCCGGACGGCGCGTCCTACAACGTGTGCGAGGGCGTGCGCCGCCTGTCGCCCGGCGCTCCCCCGGCCGGCGCCGACGGGATCCGCCGCGTCCAGGTGGACCTGTGGCCGGTCGGCCACCGCTTCCGGCGCGGCCACCGGATCCGCCTGCACGTGGCCGGCGGCGCCTATCCCCGCATCGCCCGCAACCTCGGCACGGGAGAGCCGCTGGGCACCGGCCGCACGATGGTCGCGGCCGACCACGAGATCTTCCACGACCCGGCTCACCCCTCCGCGGTCGTACTGCCCCTCGCCCGCGGCTGACCCGTCCCGTCCCGTACCCCGGCTTCCCATCCGAGCCGTACCCCGGCCAGCCCGTACCCCGTCCGGACCATAGCCCGTCCGGACCATAGCCCGTCCGGACCGTAGCCCGTCCGGACCGTAGCCCGGCCGTCCCGTCCCCATCGGCCCGTCCTCGGACCGCCCCCTCCGCGGCCGGCTCGTCGGCCGCCGAGCGGCCGGGTTAGGGTCGGTGGGTGCGTGCGGCCAGGTTGATGTCGTTGGTGCTGTTGCTCCAGGCCCGGGGAGGCATGACCGCCGCGGAGCTCTCCCGGGAGCTGGAGGTCTCCGAGCGGACCGTCCACCGGGACGTGCTGGCCCTGGCGGAGGCCGGGGTGCCGGTCTACGCAGACCGCGGCCGGAGCGGGGGTTACCGGCTGCTGGAGGGATACCGCACCCGCCTGACGGGGCTGGACCGCGCGGAGGCCGAGACGCTCTTCCTGTCCGGCGTGCCGGAGGCGCTGCGGGAGATGGGCCTGAGCGGCGTGGCGGCCACGGCGCGGCTGAAGGCGTCGGCCGCGCTGTCACCCGGCGTGCGCGACGCGCCCGCGACGGCCGCTCAGCGCTTCCACCTGGACGCCCCCGGCTGGTTCGCGAGCGAGAGACCGCCCCCGGAGGCGCTGGCGCCGCTGGCCAGGGCCGTGTGGGGCGACCATCCGGTCACCGCGCTCTACCGGGGGGCGGAGCGGGCACTGGAGCCGTACGGGCTCGTGCTCAAGGCCGGTGCCTGGTATCTGGCGACCCGGTCCGCGATCTACCGAGTGGACCGTTTCACCGAGGTCGGGATCCATTCCGACCGGCGCTTCGAACGGGACCGCGGCTTCGACCTGGCGGCGTTCTGGAGCGGGCGCGCCGCCGAGTTCGCCCGCTCCCTGCTCACCACGCGTGTCACCGTACGGCTCAGCCCCGCCGGCCACCGTCTGCTGCCGCACGTGGCCGACCCCGCGGCCCTCGGCGACGCGCTGGAGTCGGCCGGGGAGCCCGACGGCCAGGGCCGGATCACGGTGTCGCTGCCCGTCGAGTCGCTGGAGGTCGCCTACTCCCAGATCCTCCGGTTCGGCCCGGAGGCCGAGGTCCTCGACCCGCCCGAGCTGCGCACCCGCCTGGCCGACGCCGCCGCGCGACTGCGGGCCCTGTACGGCCGGCCTTGAGGCCCCCGGCCCCTGCCGTCAGCGGTATCCGGTCGCGTCGGCGGGTCCGCCCCTGTCCTGGACCTCCACGATGTAGCGCCAGGCGTCCGGCCTGCTGCCGTCGGCGTCGGTGAAGCCGTAGACCTGGGCCAGCTGCCCGCTGGAGAGGGACTGTCCCGACCAGCGGCCCCGGTCCTCGTCGGCCGCCAGCGCGACGACCGCGCGGCCGGTGTAGGCGGGCGACTCCGAGATCACGAAATGCGGCTCCCGTTCGGTGGCGTCGCGCCAGTTCTCCTCCGTGACGCCGAAGTGCTCCAGCATCACCTCCGAACGCAGCCAGCCGGGGGTCAGCGAGACCGCGGCGCACCCGTGCGGGCGCAGCTCGTGGGCCTGGGCGAAGGCCAGGCGGTTCACCGAGACCTTGGCCAGGTCGTAGAAGAAGGAGACCCGGTAGTTGACGGCGTTGTACTCCGCGGTGCCGTCGGTCACCTCGACGACCATGCCGCCGGGGTTCCTGATCAGCAGGGGCAGCGCGTGGTGACTGGTGATGACGTGGGTGTCGATCGCCAGCCGGAGCAGGCGCAGGCCGTCGTCCAGCGGGTGCTCCCAGAGCGGGGTGTCCCACGCCGCCAGCGTCTCTCCGCCCCAGATGTCGTTGACGAGCAGGTCGAGTCTCCCCTGCTCGCGGTCGATCCGCTCCACCAGTCCTCGGACCTGCTCGGACTCCAGGTGGTCCACCTGGAGAGCGATGCCCTCCCCGCCGGCCCGCGTCACGAGCTCGGCCGTCTCCTCGATGGTCTCCGGCCGGTTCATCTCCGAGCGCCGTTCCCGGGTGCTCCTGCCGGTGCAGTAGACGGTGGCTCCCGCGCCGCCCAGCGCGACCGCGATCGCCCGGCCCGTCCCTCTCGTCGCCCCGGCGACCAGGGCGACCTTTCCCTTCAACGTGTTGTGCATGGGGACGATGCTGGCAAGAAAACAGGACATCTCTTGTCATGTTTTCCGTCGCTCTTTCCGCCGTCGCGGACGTACGGCAGCAGGCGTCTCCGGGGCTCTGCCTCAACCTGGAGGATGCAACGCGAGAAATAGTGTTAAAAGCATATTTATGGCGGGAAAAACGCCGATATGGTCTTCAGCCAGCAGAGAGGATCACCGGCGGTGCGTTGACGTTCATCCGCCAGGGCCCACGGAGCAGCGGCCAATCGGTCATCGGTGTCACCCCTCCTCGGCGGGGCGGCGCATCACCGCACACGGACGGAGACATCACCATGACCACTGCAGCCTTCGGCGTGCACTCCGAGGTCGGCGTCCTCCGCAAGGTCATCGTCCACCGGCCCGACATGAGCCTGAAACGGCTGACCCCCAGCAACAACGACAAGCTGCTCTTCGACGACATCCTGTGGGTCGAGCACGCCCAGAAGGAGCACGACAGGTTCGTCACCCTGATGCGCGAGCGCGGCGTCGAGGTGTTCTACCACCAGGAACTACTGGCCCAGGCGCTGGAGGCGACCCCCGACGCCAAGCGGAACGCCGTCGAGCAGGCCGTCACCCATCTGACCGTCGGCCCCGCCCTGGTGGACGCCGTCCGCGAGGAACTGTCCACCTGGAGCGGCAAGGACCTGGCCACCCACCTCATCGGCGGGCTGACCAAGGAGGAGTTCGACGTCCGCGGGTTCGACACCCGCTCCCTGGTCGCGGCCTCGGCCGACCCGCAGCAGTTCGTGCTCCCGCCCCTGCCCAACTCCCTCTACCAGCGCGATCCCGCCGCCTGGCTGTACGGCGGCGTCTCGCTCAACCCGATGTTCTGGCACGCGCGCCTGCTGGAGACCATGAACCAGAGCACGATCTACCACAACCACCCGATGTTCACCGGCGAGAACTTCTCCTACTGGTACCCGCCGAGCGGCGACGAGGCCGACTTCGACGAGGAGGACTTCGGCAAGGCCGCGCTGGAGGGCGGCGACATGATGCCCATCGGCAACGGGACCGTGGTCATCGGCATCAGCGAGCGCAGCACCCCGCAGATGATCGAGCACATCGCCCTGGCGACCTTCGCCGCCGGGGCGGCCGAGCGCGTCATCGCCGTCAACGTCCCCAAGCGCCGCTCCTACATGCACCTGGACACCGTGTTCACCTTCCTCGACGTCGACAAGGCCTCCGCCTACCTGCCCTTCCTGGAGACGGCCGTCACCCACTCGCTGCGTCCCGGCGACAGGGACCGGACGCTGGACGTCCGCCCCGAGAGGAGCTTCGTCGCCGCCGTCGAGGACGCGCTGGCCATCTCCCGGCTCGACATCATCCCCACCGGCGGGGACGACAGCCAGCAGGCCCGCGAGCAGTGGGACTCCGGCAACAACTTCTTCGCCCTCGAACCCGGCGTCGTCGTCGGCTACCACAAGAACCAGTTCACCAACCGCAAGCTGCGCCAGCACGGCGTCGACGTCATCGAGATCGAGGGCTTCGAACTGGGCAAGGGCCGGGGCGGCACCCACTGCATGACCTGCCCCATCCTGCGTGAGGGCATCTGAGGCCGCTCCGGCGGGCCATGCCATGACCTGCGGGAGCGGTCTAGACGACCAGGTCCAGCAGCAGGACCAGCACCAGGCCGGTCACCGAGATGACGGTCTCCATCACCGACCAGGTCTTGATGTTCTGGCCCACGGTGAGCCCGAAGTACTCCTTGACCAGCCAGAAGCCCGCGTCGTTGACATGGGAGAAGAACAGCGAACCGGCGCCGATGGCCAGGACGAGCAGCGAGACCTCCCCGGTGCCGAGGTTGACGACCAGCGGGGCCAGGATCCCGGAGGCGGTGACGGTCGCGACGGTGGCCGAGCCGGTGGCGAGGCGGATGAGCACCGCGACCAGCCAGGCCAGCAGCAGTACCGAGAGCCCGCTGTTCTCCACCCAGCCGGCGATGAGGCCGCCGATCCCGGTGTCGATCAGGGTCTGCTTGAAACCGCCGCCGGCGGCCACGATTAGCAGGATGCCCGCGATCGGCGGCAGCGACTGCTCCAGGGACTTCGCGATCGCCTTCCTGTCCATGGCCGCACCGCCACCGAGGGTGAACATCGCGACGATGACGGCGAGCAGCAGCGCCACCAGCGGCGTGCCGAGGAAGTCGAGCACGGTACGGACGGCGGTGCCCTCCGCGGTGAAGATGTCGGCAAGAGCCTTGCCCATCATCAGCGCGACCGGCAGCAGCACGGTGGCGAGGGTGACGGGGAACGACGGCCGCCGCGCGTCCTCCGCTCCGGGTTCGGCCTCGAAGAGCTCCGGCGGCGGGACGTCCACCCAGCGGGCGGCGTACTTGGCGAACAGCGGCCCGGCGATGGCCACCGTCGGAATGGCGACGAGCACGCCGAGGGCCAGCGTGATGCCCAGATCGGCCTTGAGGGCGTCGATGGCGACCAGTGGCCCCGGGTGGGGAGGCACGAGGCCGTGCATCACCGACAGGCCCGCCAGCGCGGGGATGCCCACGCGCACCAGGGAGAGCCCGGAGCGGCGGGCGACCAGGAAGATGACCGGCATCAGCAGGACGAGGCCGATCTCGAAGAACATCGGCAGGCCGATCAGCGCGCCCACCGCGGCCATCGCCCAGGGCAGGGAGCGGGGACTGGACCGGCCGACGATCGTGTCGACGATCTCGTCGGCCCCGCCGGAGTCGGCGAGCAGCTTGCCGAACATCGCACCGAGCGCGATGAGCGTGCCGACGCCGGCCGCCGTACTGCCGAACCCGGTGGTGAAGCTGGTGATGGTGTCGGCCATCGGCAGGCCCGCGATGGCGCCGACGGCCAGCGAGCCGAGGGTCAGGCTCAGGAAGGGATGGACCTTGAAATAGGTGATCAGCAGGACGATCAGCGCGATGCCGGCGAGCGCCGCGGGGATCAACCGGCCGGGAGAGACCTCGGCGGGGGCGGCGAGTGCGATCAGGGCGGAGCTCATGTCATTTCACTCTCCTGGGTCTGCCGGAGTTCCGGGACCTGGTCCCGGGCCGGCGGGGGGCGCCGGACGTGACCGCGCGGGGTGCGGCGGGGTCGCGGCGAGGTAGGCCTCCACGAGCTCCTCGACGGGCCTGTCGAGGTCGAGGACGATCCCGTGCTCGTCCGGCTGAAGAGGCTCCAGGGTTTCGAACTGCGAGGCGACCAGCGACGCCGGCATGAAGTGCCCCGGCCGGCCGGCCACCCGTCGGCGGACGACCTCGATGTCGCCGTCGAGGTGGACGAAGCTCGCCGACGGCGCCGCGTGCCGCAGCACGTCGCGGTAGCCGCGTTTGAGCGCGGAGCAGCTCACCACTCCACCGGTGGCGGCGTGCTCGGCGAGCCAGGCGCCGATCGCCCGCAGCCAGGGCAGCCGGTCGTCGTCGTCGAGCGGGATGCCGGCCGACATCTTGGCGATGCTGGTCTCGCTGTGGAAGTCGTCGGCGTCGGCGAACGGCACCCGCAGCCGCCGTCCGAGAGCCACGCCCACGGTGGTCTTGCCCGAACCGGTCACGCCCATGACAACCAGGAGCGGAACGACGGAGACGGGGTAGGGGGGTTCTTGAGCGGGATCCATCGAAAGACCTCTCGTGTCGAGCTTTGCGTTAGCGTGACACGATTAGTCATATGTAATCAAGAGTTAACGGGCAATAAATCATATCTTTAAGGCTTGATGAGCGCGTTGATGAAGAGCCATGCAATGATTGACCGCCGTGGGAGACAATGAACAGACCACTGGGGGGCTGCATCAGAGTGTCCTCGACGAGCTCGGATCGTTGATCGCCTCAGGCGGTCTCGCAGCCGGGCAGGTGCTGACGATCGAGGAGCTGGAGCTCCGTTTCGGGGTCTCCCGCTCGGTGATCCGCGAGACGATCCGCGTCCTCGAATCGATGGGGCTGGTGAGCAGCCGCCGCCGCGTCGGCGTCACCGTGGCCGCGCGCGCGGAATGGAATCTGTTCGACCCGCGGATCATCCGGTGGCGGCTCGCCGGCGAGGGCCGCGGCGAGCAGCTCAGGTCGCTCGGCGAGCTGCGCCACGGCGTCGAACCGGTGGCCGCGGCCCTCGCCGCGCGGCACGCGACCCCCGAGCAGTGCGGCGCGCTGACCGGCGCCGTCATGCAGATGGCCGTGCACGGCAGGTCCGGCGACCTGGAGGCCTACCTGGCCGCGGACATCCTGTTCCACCGCACGCTGCTGGAGGCCTCCGGCAACGAGATGCTGGGGGCGCTCACCGGCGTGGTCGCCGAGGTCCTGACCGGCCGGACGCATCATCACCTGATGCCGGCGCGTCCCGAGCCGGCGGCGATCCGGTGGCACGCCGAGGTCGCGCAGGCGGTGCAGTCGGGAGACGCCGCAGCCGCCGAACGCGCCATGCGCAACATCGTCGACGAGGCGACCCGGGCGATGCTGGGTGACGTCCCGGACGGAGACGTCACCGCATAGCGCGGCGGGCACGCCCCCGGACAGGCCCGGCGAGCAGCGCGGGAGCGAGGGCCTCCGGGGCCACGTCATGCGTCCGGCCGTCCGGGGAGCGACGGCGCCCGCGAAGGAGGGCTGCGGCGGCACGAGACGGCCCGGCCATGTTTCGGGTGACGTCAGGTGTGATAAGTAACTCATTACTTCGACGAGCGAGGAGACCATGGGCGACAACACCGAGTTCGAGCTGCGCGGAGTCAATCATCTCGCGCTGGTGTGCTCGGACATGCAGCAGACGGTCGACTTCTACTCCGGCGTCCTGGGCATGCCGCTGATCAAGACGATCGAGCTGCCGATGGGCTGGGGCCAGCACTTCTTCTTCGACTGCGGCGGCGGCAACGCGCTGGCGTTCTTCTGGTTCCCCGACGCCCCCGACGCGGTGCCCGGCATCTCCGCGCCGAAGAACCTGCCCGACCGGGGAGAGCTGCTGTCGGCGGTCGGGTCGATGAACCACATCGCCCTCGACGTCGCACCGGACAAGATCGAGGAGTACCGCGACAAGCTCATCGCCAAGGGCGTGGACGTCGGAGTGCTGCTCAACCACGACGACAGCGAGTTCGGCATCGCGCCCGCGATGCAGGAAGGGGTGTTCGTCCGGTCGATCTACTTCAAGGACCCCGACGGGATCCTGGTGGAGTTCGCCGCCTGGACCCGCGAGCTCGGCCTGCCGGAAGACGTCCGTCACGAACCCAGAACCGCCGCCGACAGGACCGCGTGATGCCGCGGCTGCGCCAGGTCCCCCGCGACGAGGTCACCGACCCGCTGACCCTGTTCTTCTACGATCGACTGTTCGGCCCGGGCCGGGATCCGGTGACCGCCCCCGGCACCGCGACCGGCTCTCCCGGCGACTGGTGGACGGTTTTCGCCCTTGACCCGGCCATCCTCAAGCACTGCGTGAAGGGCTTCCAGCTCTACCGGGAGGCCGAGCTCGACCCCGTGCTGCGCGAGCTGGGCCAGTCGCGGGCCGGATGGGCGCGGGGCAGCCAGTTCGTCTTCTCCCAGCACTGCAAGCAGATGCGGGCGCTCGGCATGTCGGACGAGAAGGTCCAGGCGGTCGCGTACTGGCAGGTCAGCCCGCTCTTCGACGAACTGGAACGGGCCGTGCTGGCCTACACCGACTCCCTGGTGCTCGACGGCGGCCGGGTGCACGACGAGATCTTCGCGGTCCTCAGGGCCCACCTGTCCGACCGGCAGATCCTGGAGCTCACCTACATCACCTGCCTCTACGAAATGCACGCCACGATGTCAAGAGCACTGCGCCTGGAATTCGACGATCGGCCCGAACCGGTCGTCGAAGTGGACGCGCCCGACGGGTACGGCGTTCGCGACATCGCAGAGGACCTCCGAGCCGGAGGCTGACCTACCGTTCGTCGCGCCGACCGCTCCGCTCGGCGCTCGGCGACCGCAATGAAACGCTCACATAATTACGCTGCCGGTCAGCCTAGGAAGACAGCCGTGACCGGCTGCCTCCTCTCCGTCTCGAGGAGACCGAGTTGACTACTCCTGACGCCCCCGAGTTGACCACCCCCGACGACCCCGGCGGCCCTGGCGGCCCCGACCAGGATCGGAGCGATCGCAGCCCGTGGAACTGGCTGCTGATTTTGCCGATCATCCTACCTTTGGCGCCTTTCCTCTTCAACTTCGACGAGCCCCGGATCTTCGGTTTCCCGCGCTTCTACTGGCTCCAGTTCCTCTTCATCGCGGTCGGCGTCACATGCACCACGATCGTCTACCAGATGACCAAGCGGAGGCGATGATCCCGTGAGCGAGCACCTGACCGAGATCGTCGTCTTCTCCGCGCTGTTCCTGCTCGTCAGCGGCATGGGCTTCGTGGCCGCGCGCTGGCGCCGGCCGGACAATCTGGCCACCCTGGACGAGTGGGGGCTGGGCGGCCGGAGTTTCGGTCCCTGGATCACCTGGTTCCTCGTCGGCGGCGACCTCTACACCGCCTACACCTTCGTGGCCGTGCCCGCCCTGCTCTGGGGCGCGGGCGCGATGGGCTTCTTCGCCGTGCCGTACACGATCGTGGTCTATCCGATCGTGTTCCTGGTGCTGCTGCGGCTCTGGTCGGTCTCACACGTGCACGGGTTCGTGACCCCGGCCGACTTCGTCCGGGCGCGGTTCGGCTCCCCCACGCTGGCGCTGCTGATCGCGATCACCGGTATCGTCGCGACGATGCCCTACATCGCGCTCCAGCTCGTCGGCATCGAGGCCGTGCTGAAGTCGATGGGGGTGACCGGCCACCTGCCGATCATCATCGCGTTCGCCATCCTGGCCGCCTACACCTACCAGTCGGGCCTGCGCGCCCCGGCGCTGATCGCCTTCGTCAAGGACACGCTGATCTACATCGTGATCCTGGTCGCGATCTTCGCGATCCCGGCCCAGCTGGAGGGCGGCTGGTCGGGGATCTTCGACGCGGCCCAGGCCAAGTTCGACGCCACACCCGCGCAGGGGGACGGCATCCTGCTCAACGCCGGCAACCAGCTCCAGTACATCACGCTGGCCCTGGGATCGGCGCTCGCGCTCTTCCTCTACCCGCACAGCATCACCGGCGTGCTGGCCTCGCGGAACCGCGACGTGATCAAGCGGAACATGTCCGCGCTCCCCGCCTACAGCCTGCTGCTCGGCCTGATCGCGCTGCTCGGCTACATGGCCATCGCGGCCGGGATCAAGCCCATCGGCACGGACAACAACACGATCGTGCCCCAGCTGTTCGACAAGATGTTCCCCGACTGGTTCACCGGCGTCGCCTATGCCGCGATCGGCATCGGCGCGCTGGTCCCCGCGGCGATCATGTCGATCGCCGCGGCGAACCTGTTCACCCGCAACGTCTACAAGGAGTATCTGAAGCCGGACGCCAGCGACGCCGACGAGGCCCGCGTCTCGAAGATCACCTCACTGCTCGTCAAGGTCGGCGCGGTGCTGTGCATCCTGTTCCTGGACACCGGCTTCTCCATCGACCTCCAGCTCATCGGCGGCGTCATCATCCTGCAGACGCTCCCGTCGGTGGCGCTCGGCCTCTACACCCGCTGGTTCCACCGGATCGGCCTCATCGCCGGATGGGCGGGGGGCATGGCCGCCGGGATGCTCCTGCTCTACAACATCGGCAACCCGGTCACCGGCAAGCTGCACTTCGCCGGATCGGCGTTCCCCTTGGAGAAGCTGGGCCTGGACACCAAGATGACCGTCTACGCGGGCGTCCTCGCCCTGGCCGTCAACCTGGCCGTCGCCGCCGCCGGCACGCTCATCGCCCGCGGCGCCAAGGCGTCCGAGGGTGACGACGCCACCCGGCCCGACCACTACCTCGCCGACGAGGGCGACCCCCGCGTCAAGGACCTCGACCTCACCCACTGACCTCCGTACGGCCCGCACCCCGCGTGGGCGGGTGCGGGCCGGAGCGTGTGCCCGCTACGCCTCCGGCGGGCGGGCATAGCCGGGGTTGGCCACGGCCAGCTTGTCCCGTACGGCCCGCGCCAGGGTGTCGAACAGGGCGGAGCCGTCCAGGCCCTCGCGGATCGCGGCGGCGAGCTCGGCGTCGGAGGAGAAACCGAGCCCGCCGAGCCGGTCGGCGTGGGCGGCGGCCTGCTCGGGGCCGAGTTCGAGCTCCCGCTCGACCATGCCGAGCACGTTGACGGCCACCCGGGTATGGAAACGGACCCGGCCCTCGACGACGGGCAGCACGTCGCTCTGGAGGAAGTCGCGGACCGCGGCGACGAGCTGGGCGGCGGAGGGGACGTCATGGGGCATGTCCCGGGACATAAGGGCCTCCTTATCCGTTGACTCCGCAACGGATCTCGGATGTGATCCTTCCATGACTTTCGCGGTCCCCGACAGCGTCCGGCCGGTCCGTGACGCCGTCCACGCGTTCATGACCGAGCGGGTCGAACCGGCGGAGGCGGTGCTCCACGGAAACGGGCCCGAGGCCGCCGCGACACTGCGCGAGCTGCAGGAGCAGGCCAGGAAGGAGGGCCTGTGGGCCCTCGGGCACCCCGCCGACCTGGGCGGCGGCGGACTGCCCTTCCTCGACTACGTGTACGTCAACGAGGTGCAGGGACGCAGCGACTTCGGACAGCTCGCGCTCGGCACGTTCACCCTGCAGGACTCGCTGATGCTGCACGAGTACGCCAGCGACGAGCAGCGCGGCCGTTTCCTCGTCCCGCTGGTCCGAGGGGAGATCTGGCCGAGCTTCGCGATGACCGAGCCCGACGTCTCCAGCAGCGACCCGACCCAGCTCCGGACCTCGGCCGTGCTGGACGGCGGCGAATGGGTGATCAACGGCCACAAGTGGTTCACCACCGGGGCGGACCGGGCCGCCTACACGACGGTGATGTGCCGGACCGAGCCGGACGCACCGCCGCACCTCGCCTTCTCGATGATCCTGGTGCCGACCGGCACCCCCGGCTACACCATCGTGCGCGACACGCCGGTGCTGGGCATCGACGGCGGGCACTGCGAGGTCCGCTACGAGGACGTGCGGGTGCCCGCCTCGAACCTGCTCGGACCGCGTGGCCAGGGCTTCGTCATCGCCCAGCGGCGGCTGGGGCCGGGCCGGATCTTCCACTGCATGCGCTGGCTCGGTCAGGCGCAGCGGGCCTTCGACCTGATGTGCCGCCGCCTGAACGAGCGCAGCGTCTCCGGCCGGCCGCTGGCCGACAAGCAGCTCATGCGCCGCCACGTGTTCGACTCCTACACCGAGATCCAGTCGGCCCGGCTGCTCACTCTCAACGCGGCCCATGCGATCGACCGGGGCGGACAGGCCCGGGTGGAGATCGGAGCCGTCAAGGTCGCCGCCGCGCGGATGCTGCACAACGTGATCGACCGGGCCATCCAGGTGTACGGCGCGGCGGGACTGACGGCGGACACCCCGCTGGAGCGGATGTACCGGCACGCCAGGGCCGGCCGCATCTACGACGGCCCCGACGAGGTGCACATCGACTCGGTCGGCCGCCGCATCCTGGGTGAGTACGCCACGGGCGGCAACTGGGAGTTCGGCCTGCGATGATCGACGATCTCGTCTCCGGCGTCTTCGGCCCCGGTACAGCTGTCGCGTCGCGGATCCGGCTGCCGGGGGGCGCGTCACGGGAAACCTGGGCGCTGGACGTGGTGGATCCGGGCGGTGTGACCCACGAGCTGATCCTGCGGATGGACTCCCCCGGCGCCGCGCTGGACGCCGGGATCGGGCTGGCCGGCGAGGCCGCGCTGATGCGGGCGGCCCGCGCGGCCGGCGTGCCGGTGCCCGGGGTCCTGGCGTCCGCCGGATCGCACATCCTGATGGAGCGGGTGAGCGGCGAGACGATCCCCCGGAGGATCCTCCGCGATGACGCCTTCGCGGACGTGCGCCCCGGGCTGGCCGCGCGGTGCGGGGAGATCCTGGCCGCGATCCACCGCATGCCGCTGTCGTCGCTGGCGCCGGCCGCGCCCCGGGGCGACCCGGCGCGGGCCGTGCCCCAGCGAGCCGCGCCGCCCGCCGTACCCGATGATCCGCTCCGGTCGTGGCGGGATCTGCTCGATCTCACCGGGCAGCCGCACCCGGTGTTCGAGCTGGCCTTCCGTCGGCTGGCGGACTCCCGTCCGGCGGGCGGCCGGGTGACGGTCGTGCACGGCGACTTCCGCAACGGCAACCTCGTCATCGGCCCCGACGGGATCCGCGCGGTGCTCGACTGGGAACTGGCCCACGCGGGGGACCCGCTGGAGGACCTCGGATGGCTCTGCGTGAAGTCCTGGCGGTTCGGCTCGCCGCTGCCGGTGGGCGGCTTCGGGGAGTACGGCCCGCTCGTCGAGGCCTACGAACGGGCGAGCGGCCATCCGGTGGATCGCGACGCGCTGCGCTGGTGGGAGACATTCGGCGTGCTCAAGTGGGGGGTCATCTGCGTCATGCAGGTTATGCGCCACCTCACCGGCGGCGCCCGCTCCGTCGAACTGGCCGCGATCGGCCGCCGGGTCTGCGAGACCGAATGGGACCTCCTGGAGGCCCTGGCACGGGAGACCCCGGCTTGAATCATGTGCTTCCTACCTCTTCACGGCCCCCCCGTAGTGCCTTGATCAGGAGGAGAGGAGAGGCCGGTGAGGGGATCGCAGCAGGAACCGTCGAAAAGGGCAGAGGAGCGAGAAAGGGGAGCAGAAAAGGCCCGGAAAACAGAAAAGGCCACCCCGAAGGGTGGCCTTTCCTATAAAGATTGTCCGGCGGCGACCTACTCTCCCACACCGTCCCCGGTGCAGTACCATCGGCGCTGAAGAGCTTAACTTCCGGGTTCGGAATGTAACCGGGTGTTTCCCCTTCGCCATAACCGCCGTAACACTGTGAAACTGTCAAACACACACGGTGCTTGCTGTTTCAGAATCGCATAGTGGACGCGGGCAAGAACCTTGGTTTCGCGCTGCTCCGGACCCGGCGAAGGGACAGAGCGCTGCAGAAACCAAGCTTATGCT
>NZ_NGFP01000239.1 GCF_002149035.1 Streptosporangium minutum | reverse complement strand
GGGGTGGGTTCGGGGAGCGGGTCCACCAGCCGGCCGACGGGGACGGCCTTGCCGCGGGTGGCGAAGCCCCAGTCGAGCAGGTCGGCGACCTCGTCCCAGAAGTAACCCTTGTGCCGCATGATCGACACGATGACGGTGTGGCCGTTCCGCCTGGCCGCGCCGACGAAGCTGCCCAGGGCCTTGGAGGTCCAGCCGTTCTTGACGCCGATCATGCCCTTGTAGCGCCAGAGCAGCTTGTTGTGGTTGCCGATCTCGTAGTAGCCCTTGGGCGCGGGAAACTTGTCGACCTTCGTGCTGATATATCGCTGGAAATCGTCATTGGCCAGCCCGGCCCGGGCGATCAGCGCCAGGTCGTAGGCGGAACTGCTCTGGCCCGGCTTGTCCAGCCCGCTCGGCGTCTTGGCCACCGTGTCGAAGGCCTGGAGCCGCTGGGCCTCGGCGTTCATGTCCTGCAGCGTCTTGGCCACGCCGCCGTTGGCCTCGGCCAGCGCCATCGCGCAGTCGTTCCCCGAGACCAGCATCAATGCCTTGAACAGGTCGTCAACGGTGTAGATGGGTTTGGAGACCAGGCCGACGGCGCTGCCCTCCTCGTTCACGGCGCGGCTGCTCGGCTTGACCTTCCGGTCCTTGTCGAGCTTGGGGATGAGGGTGAGCGCGGTCAGGGCCTTGAGCGTGCTCGCCGGGAGGTAGCGCCCGTGGGGGTCCTTGGCGGCGAGCACCTCCCCGGTCTCGGCGTCCGCGATCACGTAGGACTTCGCGGCCGTCTTCGGAGGCGCCTTCACTCCGGCTGGGACGACCAGGCCCCGGTCGCCGAGATCCTTACCGCCGACGGGCCCGCTCTCGGCGTGCGCGGAAACGCCCAGGAAGGTGGTCGCCGCGAGCAGCACCCCGACGGGCGCGACGTATTTCATCCCCATAGTGATCTCAGGGTAGCTTCGTACCGATTCGTATGTGGTGACCCACACGCTGACCTGCGCACAGAGCAGGCAACGGAATACTGATGTCATGCAAATGTCGCGAAAGATCGCTGGATTCCTGGTCGCCCTCGCCGCTTTCATGATCTTCGAGTGGATCAGCCTCGGCTTCAACCTCGCGGACGGCCACCCGACGGCCTTCTACGTGGTGCACGGCATCCTGATCGCGGTGAACCTCGTCCTGGCGATCGTGCTGGGCGTGATCGGCCTACGCGGACTGGTCAAGCGCCCGGAGCGTCCTCTGGTGTAGCTCGGCGGCCTCCTCGGCCGAGTCGCCGATGCTGGTGAAACCGAGCTTGCCGTACTCCGGGACCGCGCCGAGCAGGTGCAGCACGTTGCCCGTGCGGGTCTCGCGGTCGAAGCCGAGACCTCTGTCGTCGATCAGCTCGACGACCTCCGCGGGCGTACGGCCCCGCAGGCAGGCGGCGGTGCAGTTGTCGGTCGCCACGTAGTACTTGGACCGGCCGCCGTGCACGAGCGTCCCGGTGCCGGGGTCGTAGGAGGCGCCCGTGGTGAGCAGGGCGGCGCCGAACGGGTGCGTGGTGCCCCCGATCCGCAGGTTGATCTCGCACAGCAGGGCCCGGTAGCCGGCGTCGGTCTTGACCGCGAAGAAGTCCATGCCGAACAGGCCCACCACGCCCCGGCCGGCGAGGACCCGGGCGATCCGCTCGGCGCACTCGCCCACCTGCGCCCGGTACTCCGGCCGGGCGGGGAAGGCGCAGCCCTGGTAGAGGTCGCCGTTCGGGCCGCCGAGGAGCTGCTCGTGGGTGGCGACCACGTCGTAGGCGCCGCCGGGGGTGATCCTGGCCAGGGCGCTGGGGGAGTGCAGCGGACGGTCCTCGATGAACTCCTCGATCACCGCGCCCCGCTCGGCGATCTTCTCGGCGAACGTCGTCCAGTTCTCGTCCGCCGCCGAGAAGCTCGTGTGGCAGGCGGTGAGCGGCCGCTCATCCTTGACCACGACGGCGTTGCCCAGCCCGGAGTAGCTGTTGTTGAGCTTGACCATCAGCTTGGACCTGGGACTCAGCGCGCGGGCCGCGTGCTCCACCTCGGTCAGCGACCGCAGGTCGGCGAATCCCCGGGCCATCGGCACCCCCGCCTCCTCGGCGATCATGCGTCCGCCGCTCTTGGACCCGAGGTGGGCCAGCGAGGTGGCCGGGCCGTAGATCGGCAGGCCGAGGATCTCGGCGAGCCGCTCCTCGGCCTCGCTGACCACGAACGGCACCATCCAGGCGCCCGCCGTACGGCCGAGCGCCGCGCGGATCCGCGCGACGACATCCGGGCGGCGCAGCAGCGACATGGTGAGCGGCCCCGTGCGCGGATCATCCAAACTGATCATTTGCAGGCGGGTGCGCGCCTCGTCGGGGTCGTCGAGGAAGCCCAGGTAGTAGTCCACGATCGCGGTGTCCACCGGAGCCGAGGACAGGTAGACGACTTCGACGTCCGGCTGCCTGAGGGTGAGCAGGAGGAACAGCAGCCGCTCCTCGTAGCACAGGGCGCCGGTGATCCTGCGCAGCTCGTCCTGGGGGAGCGAGAGTGACGGGATGACCACCAGGGTCCCCTCGTTCGGTTCGAAGATGCTTAATCTGGAATGCTTCTCCCCGAACGGGATATTAGTGATCATATGCGGAGTGAAGCATGCATTCTTCCGGTTTGCATCACTCCCTCGGGTTCGATGACTGGCACCTGAGGTCACGTAAATTGCCAGGTCGCCGAGGTTTCAACGGGGCCGGAAGCGGCCATCGCCGCCGCGGCATCACCCGGTACGGCTACCGCCCCTAGCCCATCCGGACCATCGCCTCTGGTCCGTGTGGGCCAGGAGTCACAGGAGTAGGGGATGGGACGGCAAAACATTTGGCTTAGATGTCGGCGAGGGGCCGTGGAGGAGAGATAAAGTCGATGTCATCGTCAGCACGCCCGGTGGCCTCACACTGGTCCGCCGCTCCTGTGCCGACGGTTCATCAGTCGCACTGGCGTGGCCCATGCACCCACCCCGGCCCATCGGTGCGGCGATCACTTTTTTTCGGGCTGCCTCATGGATCACGTGATTCTGGGCAGTGGCACGGTGCGTCGAGGACTCAGGCTGCTGGCGCGGATAGGACGGTGACCAATGCGGGGGCGTAATTTTCGGGGAGAACTCGACACGTTCCTCGCCGGGCGTGAGCAGGAACTGATCGACTTCCGTCGTGACCTGCACATGCATCCCGAGCTCGCGTTCGCCGAATACCGCACGACGCAGCGCGTCGCCGACCGTCTGACGGCGGCCGGTCTCGTGCCCTCGGTCCTGCCGCGTGGCACCGGCCTGATCTGCGAGGTCGGCAGCGGTGACGGGCCGACCGTGGCGCTGCGGGCCGACATCGACGCGCTTCCCGTGCCGGACGAGAAGGACGTGCCCTACAGCTCCACCGTCCCCGGCGTCTGCCACGCCTGCGGCCACGACGTGCACACCACCATCCTGGTCGGCACCGCGCTCTTCCTCGCCCAGCAGGCGGCGGCCGGGCTGCTGCCCGGCCGGGTCCGGCTGATCTTCCAGCCCGCCGAGGAGCTTCCCGGCGGGGCGCTGGAGGTCATGGCCTCGGGCGGCATCAGCGGCGTCGACCGGATCTTCGGCCTGCACTGCGACCCCCGGACGGACGTCGGCAAGGTGGGCCTGAAGACCGGGCCGATCACCTCCGCCTGCGACAGGGTCTCGATCCGGGTGACCGGCCCCGGCGGGCACACCGCCCGGCCCCATCTCACCGCCGACCTGGTCTTCGCCCTCGCCAAGATTCTCACGGAGCTGCCGGCCGGGCTCTCGCGCCGGGTGGACCCGCGCTCGTCGCTGAGCCTGGTCTGGGGCCGGGTCGAGGCGGGCTCGGTGGCCAACGCGATCCCGGACGACGGCGTCGCCGAGGGCACCGTGCGCTGCCTGGACGAGGAGGCCTGGCACGCGGCCCCCGACCTGATCAAGGAACTGCTCGACTCGGTCGCGGGCGCCTACGGCGTCGAGGCCCGGATGGACTACGCCCGCGGCGTGCCGCCGGTGGTCAACGACGAGGTCAGTGTGCAGATGCTGACCGAGGCCGCGGTCGGAGTGCTCGGCGAGGGCGCTCCCGTGCCGACGCAGCAGAGCCTCGGCGGCGAGGACTTCGGCTGGTACCTGGAGTCCATCCCGGGGGCCTACGCCCGGCTGGGCACCCGCAAGCCGGGCTCGGTCCACCTGGCCGACATCCACCAGGGCACCTTCGACGTGGACGAGACCTGCATCGGCACCGGCGTGCGGTTCCTGGCGGCGACCGCGCTGACCGCCCTCTGGGAGGGGCGGCGTCCCAGCGTCAGCGAGCCGCTCGTGGCACTGAACCTGGACAAGTAGCGCGCCGACCGCTCGGAGCCGCTCCTCGGTGGAGCGACACCGAACCTGGACAGGTAGTGCGCCGGCCGGCTGGAGCCGCTCTTCGGTGGAGCGACACCGGACCTGGACAGGTAGCGCGCCGATCGCCCGGAGCCGCTCCTCGGTGGAGCGGTCCGGGCGGACGTGCCCGATAATTCCCGGTGAATGGGCCCGGGGGATATTCGGCGTGGTTCCGGTCCGCGCTTCCGCGGTTATGGCCGCTCCCTTACCCGAGGGAATGAGGGCCGTGCCCCCGGGCCTGGATTCGGCGCCGGATGGGTGGTGAGCCGTGGCGTCGCGCGGATATCCCGGTGGAGCGCAATGGCCTTTCCCCGACGCTTCCGCGAGACTCCGCCCGCTGTGAAGGGCATGGCGCCCGGCGGGCGGGCGGGGAGCCGTGGCGACCGTCCCCGCGGTCCGCCCCGACGGCGCGTCCGGAGCCGTCAGAGGGGGCCTGATCTTCCGGGCAGCCGAATTTTCTTCGGTTCTCACCCGCCCGCGCGCTCGCGATCGGCCCCCCCGGACGGCGCCGGGACGGAGGCTGTCGCCGCGGTCGATCCGCCTCGGGCGGAGGCGCGGCCGCCCCACCGCCGCGGGTGCCCGGAATGACGCCCGCCATAGCCGGCCCCGGGTGGGGACGGCTTTTCCGAAAGGGAAAGACAGGTCAATTGACCGCCTTTTCTGGAAAACTCGGAGAGCTTTTTGAAATGGCGGAGCGGCCCCTTTTTCGATATGAATTCGATGCGTCGGCGGGGGCCCGGGAGCCGGAGGGCCCGCCGTGGACGTCACCGGCCGGAGAGAGGGGCGGGACGGGCGGCGGGACGAGGTCCGCGGTGCCGGTCCGGCGTATCGGGTGGTGAGCCCGTCGCGGCGGGCGCCCCCCGGTCCGGGCGTCCCGCCGGGCGGCCCGGGGGCGAGTGAGAGGCGTCCGCTCCGGTCACAGTCGCGAATGAGGTCGGTAACAGGCAGGTTGCGGACTCGGGTGCTGGTTTGGAGTGGTCTATCTGACCAACTATCTTCCGTGCAGGGTTGCCGTGCGTTTCTTCGCGCGTGCACAAAATTTGGTACGGCGGAGAGACGGAGGAGTCACCTTGCTTCGCAGTCGGTTCGGCAAGATGGCAATGGCCACTACGGCGGGGGCCATGCTCATGGCTGCGGCCGCGTGTGGTGGCGGCAGCGGCGATTCGGGAGCGAGCACCGAGACCCAGGGGGCGAGCAGCGAGGCCCCCAAGGCGGACGGCCTCAAGATCGGTCTCGCCTTCGACGTCGGCGGCCGCGGCGACAAGTCCTTCAACGACTCGGCCTACGCGGGCCTGGAGCGTGCGCAGAAGGAACTGGGCGCCGAGATCAAGGACCTCAGCCCCGCCGCGGACGGCTCCAACCGCGGTGAGCTGCTCCGCCAGCTCGCCAACGCGGGCTACAACCCGATCATCGGCGTCGGCTTCGCCTACGGCGAGGACATCAAGGCGGCTGCCACCGAATACCCGGACATCCAGTTCGCGGTCGTCGACTCGGCCTCCAACGCGCCGAACGTGACCGGTCTGCTCTTCGCCGAGGAGCAGGGCTCCTACCTGGCGGGCGTGGCGGCGGCCGACAAGAGCAAGTCCAGCCACCTGGGCTTCGTCGGCGGCGTCGAGAACGACCTGATCAAGAAGTTCCAGGCCGGCTTCGAGGCGGGCGCCAAGTCGGTCAAGTCGGACATCAAGATCGACGTCAAGTACCTGACCCCCGACGGCGACTTCAGCGGCTTCAAGGCCCCGGACAAGGGCAAGATCGCCGCCGAGAAGATGTACCAGGACGGCGCGGACATCGTCTACCACGCCTCCGGCGACTCGGGCCTGGGCGTCTTCCAGGCGGCGGCCGCGGCGGGCAAGCAGGCCATCGGCGTCGACTCCGACCAGTACGAGACGGTCAAGGAGGCCGACCTCAAGAAGGTCATCATGACCTCCATGATCAAGCGCGTCGACGTCGGCGTGTTCGAGTTCATCAAGGCCTTCCAGGGCGGCGCCAAGGGCGGCTCCAACACCGTCTACGACCTGAAGGTCGACGGCGTGGGCCTGTCCACCTCCGGCGGGTTCATCGACGACGTCGCCGCCAAGGTCGACGAGGCCAAGAAGAAGATCGTCGACGGTTCGGTCACCGTTCCGGCGAAGCCGTGAATCCGTTCCCCCGCGTATCCGGCCGGATACGCGGGGGAACTACCTCCGGGAGGTGAGGGCACACCCCGGCCCCTCGCCTCCCTCCCTCTCTCCGCCCCGATTCCGTGAGCCGGCCAGGCTCTCCAGGAGAACGCATTGTCGACGAGCTCGGACACCCTCGCCGCGGCGCCACCCGCCGTGGAGCTGGAGGGAATCACCAAGCGCTTCCCCGGTGTCGTCGCCAACCATGACATCCGGATCGCCGTCGAACCCGGTACGGTCCACGCCATCGTGGGTGAGAACGGCGCCGGCAAGTCCACGCTGATGAAAATCCTGTACGGGATGCAGCGGCCGGACGAGGGCAGGATCCGCGTCCACGGCGAGGACGTCAACTTCCGCACTCCCAGTGACGCGATCGCGGCGGGGATCGGAATGGTGCACCAGCACTTCATGCTGGCCGACTACCTCACGGTGCTGGAGAACATCGTCCTCGGCGCCGAGCCGCGCAAGGGCGGCCTGCTGGACACCGCGGGCGCGCGCAAGCGCATCAACCAGCTGGCCGAGACCCACGGGCTCCGGGTCGACCCCGACAGGCTCGTCGAGGACCTCGGCGTCGGCGACCGGCAGCGGGTGGAGATCCTCAAGGTCCTGTACCGCGGCGCCCGCATCCTCATCCTCGACGAGCCCACGGCCGTCCTCGTGCCGCAGGAGGTCGATGAGCTCTTCGCCAACCTGCGCGAGCTCAAGGCCGAGGGCCTCACCGTCATCTTCATCTCGCACAAGCTCGACGAGGTGCTGAGCATCGCCGACGCGATCACGGTGATCAGGCGCGGCACCACGGTCGCCGCCGTCGATCCCGCCTCGGTCACCGCCCGGCAGCTCGCCGAGCTGATGGTCGGCAGCGAGCTGCCCACCCCGGAGACCCGGGAGTCCACGGTCACCGACCGCGTCGTGCTCGACGTGCGGGACGTGACGATCCAGCGGGGCGCGGCCAAGCCGCTCCTGGAGGACGTCAGCTTCCCGGTGCGTGCCGGCGAGGTCGTGGGCATCGCGGGGGTCGAGGGCAACGGCCAGTCCGAGCTGATCGAGGCCATCATGGGCCTGCAGACGCTCAGCCGGGGACGGATCGTCCTCGGCGAGGACGACATCACCACCTGGTCGACGCTCCGCCGGCGCGAGGCCGGCATCGGCTACATCCCGGAGGACCGGCACCGCCAGGGACTCCTGCTGGAGGCGCCCCTGTGGGAGAACCGGGTGCTCGGTCACCAGACCAGGGAGCCCGCCCGCAAGGGGATCTGGGTGAACCGCGCGGCCTCGCGCAAGGACACCGAGCGCATCGTCGCCGAATACGACGTCCGTACGCCGAGCATCGACACCCTCGCCCTGGCGCTCTCCGGCGGAAACCAGCAGAAGCTGATCGTCGGGCGGGAGATGAGCGGTGAGCCGAAGTTCCTCATCGCCGCCCATCCGACCCGCGGGGTGGACGTCGGCGCCCAGGCCGCGATCTGGGACCACCTGCGCACCGCCCGCGCCGCGGGTCTCGCCGTACTGCTGATCTCCGCCGACCTCGACGAGCTGATCGGCCTGTCGGACTGTCTTCACGTCATCTACAGCGGGCGCATGGTCGCCCGCCTCGACCCGAGTCAGGTCACCCCCGAGCAGCTCGGCGGATACATGACCGGAGCCATCGCCGAGGAGCAGTCATGATGCCCGCGAGGCTGCAACGCACGCTGCTGACCCTGGCGGGCGCGGTGGTGGCGGTCCTGCTCGCCGTCGCGATATCGAGTATCGCGATCCTCGCGGCCGGGGCCAGCCCGATCACCGCCCTTGAGGCGATGTTCGACTTCGGCGACACCCAGGCGCAGGTGGCCACCGCCGTCGCGTTCATCCTCAACCGCGCCGTCCCGCTGTTCATCGCCGGTCTCGCGGTCGCCATCGGCTTCCGGATGAACCTCTTCAACATCGGCATCGAGGGCCAGTACCGCCTCGCGGCGATCGTCGCCGCCTTCGTGGGCTCCCAGTTCGTGCTGCCCGGCCCGATCCAGATCACGTTGATCATCGTCGTGGCGATGCTGGTGGGCGGTCTCTACGCGCTGATTCCCGCCGTGCTCAAGGTGACGCGCGGTGTGAACGAGGTGATCTCCACGATCATGCTCAACTACATCGCGATCAACCTCGCCGCCTTCCTGGTCCGGGGCCCGTTCACCGGGGAGAGGGAGGCCGGCCAGCTCACGACGTCCACCCCCCAGCTGCCCGAGTCGGCCTGGTTCCCCAACCTGAACTTCCTGTTCGAGATGTTCGGCCTGCCGGCCCCGCGCGGTGGCCTGTGGGGCTTCCTGATCGTCGCGATCCTGGTGGGTGTGATCATCTGGGTGGTGCTCGAACGGACCAGGTTCGGCTTCGAGGTCAAGGCCAGCGGCCTGAACGCCTCGGCCGCCCTCGCCTCGGGGGTCAACCCCAAGCGCATGGTGATCTCCGCGATGGTCCTCTCCGGCGCCATCGCCGGCCTCATCGGCATGCCGGAGATCCTCGGCCGCACCCATGCCTACGGCTCGAACTTCACCGCGGGCCTCGGCTTCCTCGGCATCGCGGTCGCCCTGCTCGGCAGGAACAAGCCGGTCGGCATCGCGGTGGCTGCGCTGCTCTTCGGCTTCCTCGACCGGGCCGCCGCCCCGCTCCAGTTCGCCGACATCCCGCCGTCCGTCATCGCCATCATCCAGGGCACGATCGTGCTCCTGGTCGTGATCGCCAACGAGATCACCAGCCGGGTGTCGATGCGCCAGGAGGAACGGCGGGCCGCCCGCCAACTCGACACCACCAGCCAAGCCCAAGCAGAGGTGGCCGCATGACCACGTCCGTGGCAGCCTCCGAGGCCCGCCGTGTGCGCCGTTACCATCTGGCGCTCGTCGGTGTGGCGCTGCTCATCCTGCTCCTGTCGCTCGCCCGCCTTGTCGCGGACGCCCCCGAGCTCACCTCGTCGGGCACGTTCGCGGCGGCCCTGCTGCTCGCCGTGCCCATCGCGCTGGCCGGACTCGGCGGCCTGTGGGCGGAGCGGGCGGGCATCGTCAACATCGGCCTCGAAGGCATGATGGTGCTCGGCACCTGGTTCGCCGGATGGGCCGGCTACCAGTGGGGTGCCGCCGCGGCGCTGATCGCCGGTCTGATCGGCGGGGCGCTCGGCGGCCTGATCCACGCGATCGCGACCGTGACGTTCGGCGTCGACCACATCATCAGCGGTGTGGCGATCAACCTCCTGGGGCCGGGCGTCACCCGCTTCCTGTCCGAGGTGCTGTACGCCCAGGGCACGCCCGCGGCCGAGAAGGGCGCGGGCATCACGACGTCGCCCACGCTCGCCTCCGAGGCTCCGAGCGTCAGCCTGCCGCTCCTGTCCGACGGTCCGGATCTGCTCGGGAAGCTGGAGAGCACGCACTGGTTCCTGATCTCGGATGTCGCGGGGATCCTGCGCGGCCTCACGCATGATGTGAACGTGCTGGTCATCCTGGCGGTGGCGCTGATCCCGCTGACGTTCTTCGTGCTCTGGCGCACGGCCTTCGGGCTCCGGCTGCGCTCGTGCGGTGAGAACCCGTGGGCGGCCGAGTCGCTGGGCGTCAACGTCTACCTGACCAAATACGTCGCGACCGTCATCTCGGGCGCGCTGGCCGGTCTCGGCGGCGTGTTCCTGGTCTTCGTCACCACCAAGTACGTCGAGGGGCAGACCGCGGGCCGGGGGTTCATCGGCCTGGCGGCAATGATCTTCGGCAACTGGCGGCCGGGCGGTCTCGCCGCCGGCGCCTCCCTGTTCGGCTACGCCGACGGCCTGCAGCTGCGCAGCTCCCAGGCCGTCACCGGGCTGCTGCTCTTCGGCGCCTTGCTGCTGCTCATCTACACCGGCGCGGAGGTCCGCAGGCGTCTGGCCGCGGGCGAGCCCGGTGTCAGGCAGTACACCGGCGCCGTGGCGGCCTCGCTCGCCGCCATCGTGCTGCTCTGGCTCTGGATGACCGTCGACAAGCTGCCCAACGAGTTCGTCTTCATCACGCCGCACGTGCTGACGCTGCTGGTTCTTTCGGCGGCTTCGCAGAGCCTGCGAATGCCCAAGGCCGACGGTGTGCGCTATCGCCGAGGGGAACAGCACTGATGGACCTGATCGACTGGGCCGCGCTGAAGGCGGAGGCCGTACGGGCCATGGGGAACGCCTACGCCCCCTACTCCAAGTTCCCCGTCGGCGCCGCCGCGCTGGTGGACGACGGCCGGATCGTGTCCGGCTGCAACGTGGAGAACGCCTCCTACGGCGTCGGGCTGTGCGCGGAGTGCGGGCTGGTGTCGGCGCTGCAGGCCACCGGCGGCGGCCGGCTGATCGCCTTCACCTGCGTGGACGGGCACGAGGAGCTGCTCATGCCGTGCGGGCGGTGCCGCCAGCTCCTGTACGAGTTCGGCGGTGCCGGGCTGCTCGTGGAGACCGTGGACGGTCCCAAGCCGATGGCGGAGATCCTGCCGTACGCCTTCGGACCCGAAGATCTGAGCCGGGGGGCTTGAGCATGGACGTGATCGACGTCATCGTCACCAAGCGGGACGGCCGGGAGCTGTCCGTCGAGCAGATCGACTGGGTGATCGACGCCTACACCAAGGGCGTCGTCGCCGACGAGCAGATGTCCTCCCTCGCGATGGCGATCCTGCTCAACGGCATGACCCGGCGGGAGATCGGCGAGTGGACCCGGGCCATGATCCGGTCCGGGGCCCGGATGGACTGGTCGGCGCTGCCCGGCCGTACCACCGACAAGCACTCGACCGGCGGCGTCGGCGACAAGATCACGCTGCCGCTGGCCCCGCTGGTCGCCGCGTGCGGCGGCTACGTGCCCCAGCTCTCCGGCCGGGGACTCGGCCACACCGGCGGCACCCTGGACAAGCTGGAGTCCATCCCGGGCTGGCGGGCGTCCCTGTCCAACCAGGAGATGCTCGACGTGCTCGGTGCGGCCGGCGCGGTCATCTGCGCGGCGGGTGACGGGCTGGCCCCGGCCGACAAGAAGCTCTACGCGCTGCGCGACGTCACCGGCACCGTCGAGTCGATCCCGCTGATCGCCTCCTCGATCATGTCGAAGAAGATCGCTGAGGGCACCGGGGCGCTGGTGCTGGACGTCAAGGTCGGCTCCGGCGCCTTCATGAAGACCGTGGAGCGGGCCCGGGAGCTGGCCACGACCATGGTCGAGCTGGGCGCCGACGCCGGCGTCGAGACCGTCGCGCTGCTCACCGCCATGGACCGGCCGCTGGGTCGCGCCGTGGGCAACGCCCTGGAGGTCACCGAGTCCGTCGAGGTGCTCGCCGGCGGCGGGCCCGACGACGTGGTCGAGCTGACCGTACGGCTGGCGCGCGAGATGCTGCAGGCCGCGGGCCTGTCCGGGGGCAAGGACCCGGAGCGGGCGCTGAAGGACGGTTCGGCGATGGACGCCTGGCGCCGGATGATCAGTGCGCAGGGCGGGGACCCGGACGCCCTGCTGCCGAGGGCCGCCGAGACCATGGAGATCACCGCGCCCTCGTCCGGGGTGCTGGCCGGACTCGACGCGTACGGCGTGGGCCTGGCCGCCTGGCGGCTCGGCGCGGGCCGGGAGCGCAAGGAGGACCCGGTGTCCTTCGGCGCGGGCATCATGCTGCACGCCCGGCCGGGCGACCTGGTCCGCGAGGGGCAGCCGCTGATGACCCTGCACGCCGACGAGACGTCCCGCTTCGAGCGGGCGCTCGCCGCGCTGGAGGGCGCCTACGTGATCGGCGAGACCGCCGACCCCGGCCTGCTCCCGCTGGTGATCGACCGCATCACCGCCTGAGCGTCGTCCGGCGGACCGCCTCCCCGCCCGGCAGGGCCGGGAGGCGGCCCTGTCCGCGGGGCTGAGCGGCCCGGAGACGGGTCCAGATGCCGGTGGCGCAGTCTCGCGTCTGAGCTTGTCCGGGCGGGGGAGACGGTCCCACGGAGCCCTCCTGGGGCGTTCTGGCGCCGTGTGCGGGCCGCTAGGGGGCGAAGATGTCCGCCAGCACGGTGCGATGGGTGGTCAGCGCCGCCGCGTGACGCGCGCGGCCCTCCTCGGTGATGAGGACGAAGACGCCCCGCCGGTCGGCCTCGCACATCCCCCGGCAGACCAGTCCCGACTTCTCCAGGCGGGCGATAAGTCGTGAGCAGGCGCTCTGGCTCAGGTGGACCGCGTCGGCCACCTCCTGGACCCGGTATTTCTCCTGGCCGCCCTCGACCATCCGCTCCAGGACCTCGAACTCGCTCATCCCGAGCCGGTGTCTCTCGGAGAGCTCACGCTCCAGCGCGCAGGCGGCAGCGGCATGTTTGGCCAGCACATCTCGCCACGCGCGGACGGCGTACTCCTCGCTCATGCCGCGGAGCGTACCATGCGTGAACATTAAATGCATACGAATTAAATTCTCTTGCATTAGATGCGTCTGCATGTATTGTTGGCCGACATGATCCCCTCCTCCAACGGCGGGCGCTGGGACGCGCGCCTCTGGGCCGCGCTCACGGTGCTCTGCGCTGTCGTGTTCCTCGACGCCCTCGACGTCTCGATGGTGGGCGTCGCCCTGCCGTCCATCCAGGCCGACCTCGGCCTGTCCACCTCCTCCCTGCAATGGGTGGTCAGCGGCTACGTGCTCGGATACGGCGGTCTGCTCCTGCTCGGGGGCCGCACCGCCGACCTGCTCGGGCGGCGCAGGGTCTTCCTGGTCGCGCTGGCGGTCTTCGCCGTGGCCTCTCTGCTCGGCGGCCTGGTCAGCGACGGCACGCTGCTGATCGCCGCCCGTTTCGTCAAGGGGATCAGCGCCGCCTTCACCGCCCCCGCCGCGCTGTCCATCATCACCACGACCTTCGCCGAGGGCCCGGCCCGCAACAGGGCCCTCAGCATCTTCACCGCCTCCGGCGCCAGCGGCTTCTCCCTGGGCCTGGTCATCTCGGGATTCCTGACCGAGCTCGGCTGGCGATGGACCTTCCTCATGCCGGTCCCCGTCGCGATCATCGCCCTGGTCGCGGCCCTGAGGTTCCTGCCCAAGCGCCGCGAGGAGAGGGCCGAGGGCGGCTACGACCTCATCGGCGCGACGACCATCACCGGCTCGATGCTGCTGCTGGTGTTCGCCGTGGTGGAGGCCCCCGAGGCGGGCTGGGGCTCGGTCCGCACGATCGTCACCCTCGCCGCCGCCGTGGCCCTGCTGGTCGTGTTCGTGCTGGCCGAGCAGCGGGTCAGGCACCCGCTGGTACGGCTCGGCATCCTGCGCTCGGGGCCGATCGTCCGGGCCAACCTCGGCCTGGTGATCCTGTTCGGCTCCTACGTCGGCTTCCAGTTCGTGGCCATGCAGTACTTCCAGAACTTCCTGCACTGGTCGGCGCTGGAGACCGCCCTGGCGTTCCTGCCCGCCGGACTGCTGGTGGCCGTGACGTCCACCAAGATGGGCAGCCTGGCCGACCGGTTCGGCACCGCCCGGCTGATCGTGATCGGCTCGGCCGCGCTGGCCGCCGGATACGCCTTCTTCCTGCGGGTGGACGGCGCCCCCAGCCTGGCCACCCTCATCATCCCCGGCATGGTCCTGCTGGGCATCGCCTTCGCCCTTTCCTTCCCGTCGCTGAACATCCAGGCCACCAACGGCGTCGCGGACGACGAGCAGGGGCTGGCCTCCGGCCTGCTCAACACCTCCGGGCAGGTCGGCGGCGCGGTCGTGCTGGCCATCGTGACGGCGGTGCTCACCTCGAACACGAGCGCCGACCCGATCGACGGCTTCCGCGCCGCGATCACGGTCTCCGGCATCCTCGGGCTGGTCGGCCTGGTGATCGCCCTCACCGGTCTCCGCCGTCCCCGTACGGCCGTCGCCGTCGAGGACGAGAGGGTGCTGGAGACCGTCTGACGGCACTCGCGCGGCCGCCCGGGGCACACGGCCCGGCGCGGAGCGCGGGACGGCCGCCGCCGGGGACGGGGGTCCCGGCGGCGGCCTTGTCGCGTGTCGCCGCCTCGACCGCCGGCGGGGTCCCTGACTCCCTCCTCGACCCGCTGTCACGATCTGGCCGCGGCTGATCCGGCCTATGGGGTGAACCACTCCCGGGTCCGGGGCATCTAACGAGCCAGGAGGCCCACCATGAAGCGCACCAGCGTCGCACTCGCCCTCGTCCCGCTCGCCCTGTTCGCCGCCGGCTGCGGCGCCGCCGCGCCGCCGGAGGCCGCGTCGGTGTCCTCGTCCTCGCCCGCCCCCACGGCGGCTCCGACTCCGCCGCCC
>NZ_NGFP01000238.1 GCF_002149035.1 Streptosporangium minutum | reverse complement strand
GCGCGCAGCGAGAACCGGTCGGTGATCCGCAGGCCGCCGAGGTTGTCCTCGATCGCGGTGACCGAGGGCAGCATGCCGCCGGGGAAGATGTACTTCCGCACCCACGTGTGGGTGTCCAGCGTGGCCAGCATCCGCTCGTGCGGCATCGTGATCGCCTGGATCGCGATCCGGCCGACCGGGGGGCCGTGGTGGTGTCGATCACCCTGTCGCGGGAGCAGCGGGAGCTGGCCCGCGCCAGGGTCGCCGGCACCGGGCTGTCGGACCGGGTGGAGATCCTGCTGGCCGACTACCGCGAGGTGAGCGGCAGTTACGACGCCATCGTCAGCGTCGAGATGGTCGAGGCGGTCGGCGCGCGCTACTGGCCGGTCTACTTCGCCGCGCTGGAGAGACTGCTCGCCCCCGGCGGCCGGATCGCGATCCAGGCGATCACGATGCCGCACGAGCGGATGCTGGCCACGCTGGACACCCACACGTGGGTGCGGAAGTACATCTTCCCCGGCGGCATGCTGCCCTCGGTCACCGCGATCGAGGACAACCTCGGCGGCCTGCGGATCACCGACCGGTTCTCGCTGCGCGCGGACTACGCCGAGACGCTCCGGCTGTGGCGCGAGCGCTACCTGGAGCGGGTGGACGCCATCGGCGCCCTCGGCTTCGACGAGACCTTCCACCGCATGTGGACCCTGTACCTCGCCTACTCGGAGGCGGGTTTCCGCTCGCGCTACCTGGACGTCTGGCAGTTCACCCTCGGGAGGCGATCATGACCGTCACCGCATCCCGCGCCCCCGGCCCCCGGGCGGGCGGGGGCGCGATGTCCGACCTCCCGGGCCGGCCGCGGGCCGTCCCCTCCGGACCTCCGGGGCGACCGGGGGGCGCGATGCCTGATCGGCCCGGCGGGACGGAGGGGCGGGATGTTTGACCTCGCGGCCTTCGCCTGGTCCCTGCTGCTGTCGGCGGCGGCCCTCACGGCGCTGCTGGCCCTCACCCTGGCCGTCGCGCTCCGGGTGGGCCGCCACTCGGTGATCGACGTGGCCTGGGGCCTCGGTTTCACGGTCGTCGCCCTGGTGTCCTACGCGTCGTCCGGCGGCGATCCGGCCCGGCGGCTGCTGGTGCTCGTGCTCACCGCCGCGTGGGGGGTGCGGCTGGCAGCGCACATCGGGCGGCGCAACATCGGGGAGGGCGAGGACCCGCGCTACGAGCGGATGCTCGCCCGCGCCCCGGGCAGCCGCACCCTGTACGCCCTGCGCGCCGTCTACCTGACCCAGGGCGTCACCCTGCTGTTCGTCTCGCTGCCGGTCCAGGTCGCCATGTTCGAGACGGACCCGCTCGGCTGGACCGCCTGGGCGGGGGTGGCGCTCTGGCTGGTGGGAGCGTTCTTCGAGACGGTCGGCGACTGGCAGCTCGCCCGCTTCCGCGCCGACCCGGGCACCGGAGGCAAGGTCCTGGACACCGGCCTGTGGCGGTATACCCGCCATCCCAACTACTTCGGCGACGCCTGCGTGTGGTGGGGCCTGTTCCTCGTCGCGGCCGACCAGTGGCCCGGCGTGCTGACCGTGCTCTCCCCGGTTCTCATGACCTACTTCCTGGCCGGCAAGACCGGAAAGCCGATGCTGGAGAGGCAGCTTTCCAGGTCGCGCCCCGGCTACGCCGACTACGTCCGCCGTACCAGCGGGTTCTTTCCACTGCCGCCCAGGAAAACGCGCTAATCAGAGTTCACGGATATCGCTGATTTAAATAGGGTGGTATATCGGCCCGTGATACAAGCCTTGACTCCCGTATGCGTCCGCCTTAGTGTCTGACACTGGTCGCCGCATATGCGTAAATCGACCAGTATGTGCGGCGGGACATCTTTCCCTGCGGTCGCGGAGAGTCGAGGAGGTGTTCTATGCGGATCAAGCGTCGTGCCAAGGTGACCGCTCTTTCGGCTGTTCACCTGTGATGTGACGGACCGCCAGAAGGCCGGCACCCTGGGTGCCGGTCTTCCTCCTGTGTTTCACCTCCCGACGTCAGAAGGGGACCAGCCGTGCCGGTGAACTTCCTTCCAGTAAAGCCATTTCTCCGGGCCACCGTACGGATCGGAGAAAAAGGCGAGGCCGAATTGCACACACCCGGCGGCGTTCTGGAGGTCGAGGCCCCGGAGGGGATGGGGCAGCGGGATTTCCTCCGGCTGCTCCGGCTGCTCGACGGCAGCAGGACGATCGGCGACCTGGAGCGTGAGACCGGTCTCGACGGCGAGGCGGTGCGCGAGGTCGTCGAGCCCGCCGTGGTGTGGGGCCTGGTCGACGACGGCGCCGTCCCGGCGGCGTCCTCGGGGCTGGCGGTCCTGTCCCGCCTGGAGGACGTCCTGAACCGGCTCCTGGAGGATCTGGTCTTCGCCGGGCCCTTCTGGCGCGAGGTCCTGGAGCGCCCGGAGACCCTCCAGCGCAACGTCTTCTTCGGCTTCGGCCTGGAGAACTGGTTCTTCCTCTTCCGGGAGAACGAGTTCGACTCCGCCGTGCTGGCCCTGGCCGAGAGCGCCGAGCTCAGAGCGATGCTCAACGACTTCTACCAGGAGGAGCACCGCCACGACGACATCGTGCTCCGCGCCTTCCAGCCCCTGGGCGTCACCCGCGACGACCTGCTGAGGGCGCGTCCCCTGCCGACCACGACCGCACTGATCAAGACGCTGTCCTGGTGGGCGCGGACCGATCCGCTCTTCTTCGTCGCCACGATCGGCGTGCTGGAGGGCCGCCTCGACTCCGACTCCGACGGCCCCGACGGGCGGATCGCCTACGACTCCTTCCTGGCCGCCTGCGACCGGATCGGCCTGGAGCCGGCCTTCGTCGAGCCGATGCGCGCCCACGCCCGGGTCAACGCGGGGCACGACCACGGATCCGTCAGCCGGGAGCTGTTCGCGCGGGTACCCGGCGTCGACGCGGAGACCGAGCGGCGCTGGCACGACAAGGCGCACCTGTTCGTGGAGGCCTACGCGGCCTTCTTCAACGGCATCCTGGAGCACTACTCCGACCCCCGGCGCCCGCTGCTGCGCACCGGCGACATCTGAACAGGAGACATGATGAGCGACTTCGCCGGGTTCCGGCGGCCCTCGCTGCGCCCGGGGGTGCGGTCGGGCCCCACAGCGGACGGCGGCATCGAGTTCACCTACCTCGACGGGCGCCGGTTCGTCGAGTTCGAGTTCGACGCCGGCCGGGCCGAGAGGTTCCAGGACTTCGTCGCCGTGCTGGCCGGGGGCGGCCTGAGCGCCGCCGAACTCGGCGCCGCCTTCCCCGGGAGCCCGCAGGAGTACGGCGAGATGCTCGCCGCCCTGGACGAGCAGGGCATGATCGCCGAGGCGGAGGAGGCCGCGGAGGGCGGGATGAGCGGCGTCAGCGCCTACGCCCACCTGCGCAGGCACGCCGATCGAGTGCGCGCGGAGGTCCGCAGCCCCCTGGTCGAGGCGCTCGTCGACGGCAGCGTCACCCGCGGGCAGCTCATCGGCTACGCGGTCGAATATTGGCACATCACCCACCTGTGCCCCCGGGCCCTCGCCCCGGCGCTGGCCCGTGACGACCTGGGCCTGCCGGTGTGGGAGAAGCTGATGCACTTCTACATGACCGAGCGCAATCACGACCGCATGATGGAGAAGTCGCTGGCCGCGGTCGGCGTCCCCCGGGAGACACTGCTGCGCGCCCAGCCGCTGCCGGCCACGATGGCGATCATGGCCTCCCTCGGTGTGTACGCCTACAACTTCCCGCTGGCGCTGATCTCGACGCTCTTCCCCATGGAGGAGCCCGAGCCGGAGTTCCTGGAGCTGTTCCGCCTCCGCTGCGCCGAGCTGGGCCTGCCGGAGGGCTTCGTCCGGCCGATCGTCAGCCACTCCGACGTCAACGAGGACGAGGCGCACGAGGCGGTCTCGCTCGACCTGCTGGCCGACTTCCCCTACCTGAGCACCGAGACGGTCCGCGAGTGCGCGAAGGCGGTGGCCGACGTGATCGAGCAGCGGGCCCGTCTCGACGCGGAGGTCGTCTCCTGGTACGGCGCGGGCGGGGAACTGCGCGACTTCGGTCACCACGGCTACCCGACACAGGCAGGCAAGGCTCTCACGTGCGCCCCGCTGACATCCTTGGCATAGGCGTCCTCGCCTCCGTGTGGGGCACGAACTTCCTGCTGGTCGAGGAGGCGCTGGAGGGGATCAACCCCATCCAGATCGTCCTGATCCGGCTGATACTGGGCGCGGCGGCCCTGGTGCTCCTCGCCCGCGCCCGCCGTACGGCGCTGCCGCGCGGAGGTGTGGTCTGGCTGAAGCTGGCCGGGATGGGGCTGCTGGGCCAGGCCGTGCCCTGGCTGCTGTTCGCCTGGGGGCAGGAGGAGGTCACCGGCGCCCTGGCCGGGGTCTACACCGGCCTGACGCCGCTGATGACCGTCCCGGTGGCCTGGCTGCTGCTGCGCGAGCGCCCCACGGCCGCCGAGATCGGCGCCGCCGTCATCGGCTTCGCCGGGCTCGCCGTCGTCCTCGCCCCCTGGAGCGGCGGCGAGCGGGCGCCCCTGGGCGGTCAGCTGCTGTGCCTGGCGGGGGCGACCTGCTACGCGCTCGCCTACAGCTACGCCGGCCGGCTGATGCGGACGCTCACCGACGGCAAGCTCGCCCTGGCCGCCGCCCAGGCACTGGCCGCCTCGGCGATCATGCTTCCGGCCGGGAGCGGGCAGCTCGCCCATCCGGTGCGCCTGACGTGGCTGATCGCGCTCTGCCTGGCGCTGCTGGGCGCGGGCACGGCCGTCGCCTTCCTGGTCAACTACTGGCTGATCGCCCGGGTCGGCCCGGTGCGGGCGTCCCTGGCGTTCTACCTCATCCCTGTGGTCGCGGTCGTGGCCGGGCTGGTCGCCAGGGACGAGCGGCTCAACCCGAACGAGGCGCTCGGCTCGGCGCTCATCCTGGCCGCCCTCGCGGCCCTGTACGTCTGGGAGCGCACCCGGGAGGCGAGACCGGCGCCCGTCCCCGGACCGGCGCGGACCCGCTGACGACCGAGACCCGCCGGAGCGGCGCCCCGCCGGCGCCGGCATGGAACCCCGCTGACATGGAGGCACGCCGACATGGAACTCCGCGACGACTCCGGGCTCTCGGTCGCCGTCGCCTCCGCCGGGGAGGCACTGGCCCTCTCCCGTGACCGGCGGGCCCTGCCGCCGGGCGTCAACGTGCTGCGGGTGCCCGATCCGCCCGCCGGGAGCTGGGTCGAGCTGGCCCGCGCCGGGTTCGTCCGCAAGCCCTCGTGGATCACCTGGGTCTCCCCGGTGTGCGACACCGACGAGGAGTGGCTGGCCCGGCTGCCCAAGCGGTCCCGCTACGACGTCCGCCGCGCCCGGCAGGCCGCGGCGCGGGAGCTGCGCCAGGTGGTGCGGCAGCCCGTGGAGCCCGCCGGGCTGGAGGAGTTCCTCCTGCTGTACGGGAGCATGGTCGCCAGGATGCCCCACGGCGTGGGGTTCGCCGCGTCGCTACGGGAGGCGATCCTCGCCGAGGAGCGCCACTACGCCGTCTACGCCTACGGCGAGGACGGCATGGCGGGCGGCTGCCTGTGCCTGGAGAGCCCGCAGACCGGCACGGTCAAGCTGCGCTTCTCGGCCGTGGACCCGCTCTGGCGCGACCGCAGCCTGGCCCGCGTCCTGTACGCCGAGGCCGTCGCCGTCGCCCGGCGCAAGGGCTACCGCCGAGTGACCCTGGGGAACGACCCCAACCTGTACGGGCACATCCCGCAGCCGGGCCTGCTGACCTTCAAGGCGCGCCTGGGGTTCACCCCGGTCGCGGCGGAGCCGTTCGGGATGAACCCGTGGCGGGACGAGGCCGACCTCCTGCTCTCCCTGGACGGCCTGAACGATCTCGTCCTGATGCTGGGATACCTGGGGGACGTCTCGGCCGGGGACGGTTTCCCGGGGTATCGGCTGGAGGCGCGCAGCCGCCGCCCCGTCGATCCGGGCCGTTGCGACTTCCCGTTCGTCCTCGGCGCCAGGCATCGCCTGCTGCCGGACTGAGACGGCCCCGGACGGCCCCTGACGGCCTCGGAGACGCCCCGGACCGGCCGGGGAGACGCCCCGGAGCGGCCCCGAGACGGCCTCAGACGCCCAGCGGCGCGTCCATCAGCCTGGCCACGGCCTCCTCGCCGCCGGCGACGTCGACCCTGGCGTGCGACTGGCGGCCGAAGCAGAACAGCAGGAGCTCGCCCGCGGTGCCGGTCACCTCGACCCGGGGGGCGTTCTTGGCCCCGCCGAGGGCGACGCCCCCGCCGATGCGGTGCAGGACGACGCCGACCGGGGACCTGCGCAGGAACAGGCGCCTGCCAGCGCGCACCTGCTTCCAGAAGGTCTCCTCCAGGTCGGCCGGGAGCTCGCGCGGCTCCCAGACCCGCTGCGCGCGCCGTACGTCCTCGTGGTGGATGAAGAGCTCCATGGTGTTGACGGCCTTGTCCATGCCGGGCACCAGGCCGTAGATTCCGGCCGGGCCGGAACGGACCAGCCTGACCAGGCCCGCGTAGCCGTGCCTGGCCTTCAGGGACTCCTGCACCGAGGCGGTGTATCCGGCCAGCGGCTTGATCGCGATGCCGCCGGCGGCGTCCGGGCGGCGTTCGCGCAGGACGAGGTGGGCGGCGAGGTCGAAGGTGGTCCAGCCCTCGCAGAGCGTGGGGGCGTCCGGGCCGAGCTGGACGAACAGGTCGCTGAGCGCGGCGCGCTCGGCGCGGGCGTGAGTCATCTGATGATCCTAACAACGTCGTTGTCCTGGAAATCAGGGCAGATCGGGGCGGGACGCGACCCTCCGGGGAGGAGGCTGGGGGAATAAGGACGCGATCCCGCGTGATAGTGACTTGTAGCAATGTTTCTCAGCGAAAGGACACCCCCCGAGTGGCGAGCAAGGTGACTTCCGCCGTCATGCGTAAGGGACTCCGCGTACTCGGGGTGGCCATCAGGGCCGAGAAGGCGGTCTTCGCCGCAGCCACCCTGTCCAGCGCGCTCTACGGCGTCATGACGGTCGCTTCGGCGTGGGCGCTCGGCTGGGCCACCGAGAACGTCGTGCTGCCCGCGTTCGCCGAGGGGGAGGTCGCCACCGGCACGCTCGTCCTCGGCGCGCTCCTCATCGTCGGCGTGTCGCTGCTCAAGGCGTTGGGCGTGGCCGGCCGGCGCTTCTTCGCCGGCGTCATGCAGTACCGGATGCAGGCCCGGTCCCGCCGGGAGGTCACCCGGCAGTACCTCAAGCTCCCGCTGGCCTGGCACCACCGGCATCCGACCGGCCAGCTGCTGTCCAACGCCAGCTCCGACGCCGAGGCCGCGTGGGCCCCGCTCGCGCCGCTGCCGATGGCGGTCGGCGTGGTCGTGATGCTCTTCACCGCGGCGATCGCGCTGGTGATCACCGATCCCGTCCTCGCCCTGGTCGGGTTCCTGATCTTCCCGGCGATCGCCGTCCTGAACCTGGTCTACCAGCGCAGGCTCAGCCCTCTGGCCACCCGCGCCCAGCAGCTCCGCGCCGAGGTCAGCGAGATCGCGCACGAGAGCTTCGACGGCGCGCTGGTCGTCAAGACCCTGGGCCGCGAGGACGAGGAGACCGGCAGGTTCCAGGCCAGGGCCGAGAAGCTGCGCGACGCCAACATCGCCGTCGGCCGTGTCCGCGGCCTGTTCGACCCGATGCTGGAGGCCCTGCCCACCCTGGGCGTGCTGGCCGTGCTGCTGGTCGGCGCGGGGAGGCTGGAGAGCGGCGCGATCAGTTCGGGCGTCCTGGTCCAGGTCGCCTACCTGTTCACCCTGCTGGCCTTCCCGATCCGCGCGCTCGGCTGGGTCCTCGCCGAACTGCCCCGCGCCGTCGTCGGCTACGAGCGGGTCCAGGACGTGCTCGCCGCGACGGGCTCCATGGAGTACGGCGCCGCCACGCTGCGGGGCACGGCTCCGGCCAGGCTGGAGGTCCGCGACCTCGACTACGCCTACGACGACTTCCCGGTCCTGCGCGGGGTGAGCTTCGAGGCCGAGCCGGGCCGTACCATCGCCCTGGTCGGCCCCACCGGCTCGGGCAAGTCCACGCTCACCCAGACCTTCGTCCGCCTGGTCGACCCGGCGGCGGGCGCCGTGGTCGTGGACGGGGTAGACCTGCGCGAGGTCGCCCGCGGCGGGGTCAGCGACGCGGTGGCGCTGGTGCCGCAGCAGACGTTCCTGTTCGACGACACCGTGCGCGGCAACGTCGCCCTCGGCCTGCCGGTCGGCGACGAGGACGTCTGGGCGGCGCTGCGCCTGGCCCAGGCCGACGGCTTCGTCAGCGCCCTCCCCTCCGGGCTCGACACCAAGGTCGGCGAGCGCGGCACCACCCTGTCCGGCGGACAGCGCCAGCGCCTGGCCCTGGCCCGCGCACTGGTCCGCCGCCCCCGGCTGCTCATCCTGGACGACGCCACCTCCAGCGTGGACCCACAGGTCGAGGCCAGGATCCTGTACGGCCTGCGGGACGCGGCCCAGGCCTCGACCGTGATCGTCGTCGCCTACCGGATGGCCACCATCGCCCTGGCCGACGAGGTCGTCTACCTGGAGCACGGCAGCGTCGTCGACCGGGGCAGCCACGACCTGCTGCTCGCCCGCTGCGAGGGCTACCGCAACCTGGTCACCGCCTACGAACGCGAAGAGGCCGAGCGCGAGGCGCTCGGAGCAGAGGAAGAGGAAGAGGTCAGCGCGTGAGCGAGCGAGTCGGTCAACACAGCGGTCCGGTGCGTCTCCGGACCGGCGAACCGCTGGGCGAGGGATGCGCGTGAGCTCGCTTCAGGGGGTCGAACGGTCGGCGCTGGCCACCGTCAGGCACGGGCTGTCGCTCACGCCGGAGTTCCGCAAGGGGCTGGCCGGGACGCTCGCGCTGGCCGTGCTGGCCACACTGGGCAAGGTGATCGTGCCGATCGCCGTCCAGCAGACCATCGACCGCGGACTCAAGGGCGAGGTCCCCGACCTGCCCTACATCCGCGCCGCCGTGCTGCTGTGCGCCGCGGCCGTGGTGCTGACGGCGGTGTGCGCGTATCTGATGAACGTCCGCCTGTACAAGGCCACCGAGACCTCGCTGGCCGGGCTGCGGGTGCGCGGCTTCCGGCACGTGCACGACCTGTCGGTGCTCACCCAGAACTCCGAGCGGCGCGGCGCCCTGGTCTCCCGGGTCACCGGCGACGTGGACCAGATCAGCGTGTTCATGCAGTGGGGCGGGCTGATGATCATCATCGCCCTGGGGCAGCTCCTGGTCGCCACCGTGCTGATGTTCGTCTACTCCTGGCAGCTCGCCCTGCTGGTCTGGGTCTGCTTCCTGCCGCTCATGGTCGTGCTGCCCCGCTTCCAGCGCTGGCTGTCGGGCGCCTACACGCTGGTCCGCGAGCGCACCGGCGACATGCTCGCCGCCGTCAGCGAGTCGGTCGTGGGCGCGGCGGTGATCCGGGCCCACGGGGCGGAGTCCCGTACGGCGGGTCGGCTGGACACCGCGATCGACGCCAACAAGGCCGCGCAGGCCCGCACGCAGCGGATCGTCGCCACCGTCTTCCCGCTGACCGAGATCGTCGCGGCGGTGGCGCTGGCCGGAGTGGTGCTGCTCGGCGTGCGGCTGGGCATCGGCGGCGAGATCACCGCCGGGCGCCTGATCGCCTTCCTGTTCCTGATCACGCTGTTCGTCTCGCCCCTGCAGATCGCCACCGAGGTGCTCAACGAGGCGCAGAACGCGATCGCCGGCTGGCGGCGCATCCTCGGCGTGCTCGACACCCCGCCCGACGTCGCCGACCCCGGCCCGGAGGGCGTCGAGCTGCCGCGCGGCCCCATCTCGGTCTCCTTCGAGGAGGTCGGGTTCTCCTACCCCGGCGGGGTGCCGGTGCTCAGCGAGGTGTCGGTGGACATCCCGCCGCGTTCGCGGATCGCGGTGGTGGGGGAGACCGGCTCGGGCAAGACGACCTTCGCCAAGCTGCTCACCCGGCTGATGGACCCCGTCTCCGGCCGGGTCACCGTCGACGGCGAGGACCTGCGCGCGGTCCGGTTCTCCTCCCTGCGCGAGCGGATCGTCATGGTGCCCCAGGACGGCTTCCTGTTCGACGGCACCCTGGAGGAGAACATCCGCTTCGGCCGCCCGTCGGCGACCGAGGCGGAGATCCGGCTGGCCATGACCGAGCTGGGCCTCACCGGCTGGCTGGAGGGCCTGCCCGCGGGCCTGGCCACCCATGTCGGCCAGCGCGGGGAGTCGCTGTCGGCGGGGGAGCGCCAGCTCGTGGCACTGGCCCGCGCCTACCTGGCCGACCCCGACCTGCTCCTGCTCGACGAGGCCACCTCGGCGGTGGACCCGGCGACGGAGGTACGGCTGGCCCGCGCCCTGGAGGGGGTCACGCGGGGCCGCACCGCCATCTCCATCGCCCACCGGCTGTCCACCGCCGAGGCCGCCGACGAGGTGCTCGTCTTCGACAGGGGCCGGATCGTGCAGCGCGGCCCGCACGCCGAACTCGTCGAGGAGCCCGGCGTCTACGCCGACCTGCACGCCTCCTGGGTCTCGGCCGCCCGCTCGTAGAGGGTTCTCTCGAAGGGGTGGGGGCTGGCCGTCTCGGGGTCGGCCCCCAGGTCGTAGAGCGGGGTGTACCCGGCCGCCAGGCAGAGCCCGGCGGCCTCGGGTAGATCCTGCGGCAGCCTTGCCGTACGGCCTCCCGCTCCAGCTCGCGCACGACGGCGAGGCCGAGACCGCGACGTGCCGCACGTCGGCGGACTCGACGGTCACCCGTCCTGCCGGGGCAGGCCGGGCGGGTTGATCCGCGACTCCGTCACGGCCTCGTTCTCCAGGCCCCAGCGCTTGAGCACCTCGGCGTACTCGCCGTTCTCGATCAGCGTGTTCAGCGCCTCGCTGACCGGCTTGACGAGTCCGTTGCCCTTGAGGGTCATGGCCGCGATCAGGCCGTCGAGCGAGCCGCCGCCCGAGAGCGTCCCGGCGATCCTGCTGTCGCCGCCGACGGCCACCTGGTAGGCGATGTGCGGGTTGGGGCCGAGGTAGGCCTGGACGCGACCGGACTTCAGGGCCAGCAGGACGTCGCCGTACTTCTGGTAGTACTGGATCTGGGCGGCCTTGAGCCCGGCCTTCCGGTTCTGCGCGTCCCACTCCAGCAGGATCTTCTCCTGGTTGGTGCCCGACCCGACCGACACGTTCAGCCCCGCGATGTCGGCCGCCTTCTCGATCCTGGTGATCGGGCTGTTCACGGATGTCTGCCAGGCGAGCTGGTCCACCCGGTAGGTGGCGAAGTCGTAGACGTCCTTGCGCTCCTCGGTCACGGTGACGTTGTTGAAGACCAGGTCGTACTTGCCGGACTTCGCCGCCAGGAACAGGTTCTCCCAGGAGGTGTTCTCCTCCTGGAGCCTCAGGCCCAGGACGTCGGCGACGAGGTGGGCGATGTCGGTCTCGACGCCGATCAGTGTGGTGTCGTCGTCGGCCAGGGAGACCAGTGGCGGCGTGCCCTCACCGTTGAAGCCGACCGTGAGCACCCCCTTGGCGCGGATCGCCTCGGGGACCTGCGCGGCGATGGAGTCGACCTTGCCGGCGCGGATCCGGTTCTGCTCGGGAGAGGTGTTGATCCTTAGCCCGCCGCTCCCAGACGGGGCTGCGGCGGGCGCCGCCGCGGGCTTGGCGGCGGTGCCGGAGGCGCTCTCGGAGGCGCCGCAGGCCGCGGCGAGCAGCAGGGGCAGCGCGACGGCGACGGGGGTGAGCCTTGACAACAGGGACATGTCGATCCTTGCTCGGTGACGGAGGGGGCGGAGGGGTCAGAGGACTTTGCTGAGGAAGAGGCGGGTGCGTTCGTGCCGGGGGGAGTCCAGCACCTGGGCGGGGGAGCCCCGCTCGACGATCCGTCCCTCGTCCATGAACACGACGGTGTCGGCGACCTCGCGGGCGAAGCCGATCTCGTGGGTGACGACGATCATGGTGGTGCCGCTCCGGGCGAGGTCCTTCACCACGTCGAGCACCTCCCCGACGAGCTCGGGGTCCAGCGCGGAGGTCGGCTCGTCGAAAAGGATGACCTTGGGTTCCAGCGCGAGGGCGCGGGCGATGGCCACCCGCTGCTGCTGGCCGCCGGAGAGCTGCCTGGGGTAGGCGCCGGCCTTTCCGGCCAGCCCGACCCGCTCCAGCAGGCGGGCCGCCAGCTCCTCGACCTCGGCCCTCGGCCGGCGCTGGGCGGCCAGGGGGGCCTCGGTGACGTTCTGCCGCACGGTCAGGTGCGGGAACAGGTTGAAGTTCTGGAAGACGAACCCGATCTTGGTCCGTTGCCGGAGGATCTCGCGCTCGGGCAGCTCGTGCAACCTGTCGCCGATCCGGCGGTAGCCGACGAGCTCGCCGTCCACGCTGATCGAGCCGCTGTTCACCTTCTCCAGGTGGTTGACGGTGCGCAGCAGGGTCGACTTGCCCGACCCGGAGGGACCGATGACCACCGTGACCTCGCCGGGGGCGACCTGGAGGTCCACCCCGCGCAGCACCTCCAGCGACCCGAAGCTCTTGTGCACGTCCCGCAGGTCGACCATCGCGGCGCTCATGCGCGGCCCTTCCCGTAGTGGCGCTCGAGGTAGTGCTGGACGACGGACAGGACCGTGGTCATGACCAGGTACCAGATGGTCGCGACGAGCAGCAGGGCGATGACCCTGCCGTTGCGGTTGTAGATCACCTGAACCTGGTAGAACAGCTCGGGCAGGGCCATGATGTAGACCACCGAGGTGCCCTTGACCAGTCCGATGATCTCGTTGCCCGCGGTGGGCACGATCGAGCGCATGGCCTGCGGCAGGATGATCCGGAACAGCTGCCTGGACCTGGGGATGCCCAGTGCGGCGGCCGCCTCCCGCTGGCCGTGGTCCACCGAGAGCAGCCCCGCCCTGACGATCTCCGCGGCGTAGGCGGCCTGGTGCAGCGCGAGGCCGAGCGCGGCGGCGGTGACCGGGCCGATCAGGTCCATGGTGCCGATGTCGAAGAACGACGGACCGAACGGGAGGCCGAAGGAGAGCCGCGGGTACAGCAGCGCCAGATTGTACCAGAACAGCAGCTGCAGGATGAGGGGGATCGACCGGAACAGCGCGATGTAACCCCAGGCCACCGAGGACAGCAGCGGGTTGGCCGACATCCGCATGAGCGCCAGCACGGTGCCCAGCAGGAAGCCGAAGCCGATCCCGAGCGCGGTCAGCTCCAGCGTGAAGACCACCGCGCGCAGCACGGAGGGGGCGAAGAGGAACTCCCCGACCACCTCCCACTCCCAGGCGGGGTTGGTGATCAGCGCGCTGGCCGCCATGGCCAGCAGCACGACCACGGCCGCGGCGGTCACCCACCGTCCCGGATGCCGGGTGGTGACCACCTTCGGCGCCGGGCCGCCGCTCCCGCGGTCCTCCGGCGGTCCGCTCCCGGCGGGGCGGGGCGCCTGCGGCCCGGCCGTCGCGACCGTCGCGGGGGAGCCGCCGCCCCCGCCGCTCTCCGGCCCGTCGTGCGCACCACCGATGTCCAAGAACTCCACGGCCATGGTTGCAGCCTTCCTGCGGGTCGTCTGAGCGGGAGGGGGGAGGCGGCGCGTGCGGAGGGCGCCGCCGGGTGATCGGAGGGGTCAGCGGGGGCAGAGGGAGAACCGTGTGCGGCACGGGTCGATGTGACCGCGAGTCACCGTTCGTAGCTCGGCCTGCATGGCTCTCACTCCAGCACAGGCGCTTAATACCGTCAAGACCTACTTGTTTAGTGGGTTTTTGTCGGGACTGCCGGCACCGGCCCCGGTCAGCCCGGCCCCGGCCGGCCTCGCCGATGCCGGCCGGGGCCGGGGATCCGATACCCGCCCGTCCGAGGATTAGGGCTGCCGCGGGGAGGTAGGGGGACAGGTGAGGGTGTGGAACTCGCTGGGGGGACTCATGACAGATGTGCTGGGCGGGGAGCCCGCGGACGGGCAGTTCCCGGTGCTCGACGTGCGTTCGGCCGTGGTCCGCAGCGATCTGCTCGACGAACTGCCGAACCTGCGCGTCCTGGACGATGACGACGACGATCCCGTCCTGGTGCGGATGGACGGCACCCCCGTGGACACCTGGCGGGAGAAATACCCCTACGGCGAGCGGATGGACCGGGCCGAGTACGACCGTCTCAAGCGGCTGCTCCAGATCGAGCTGCTCAAGCTCCAGTATTGGATGAAGGACACCGGCGGGCGGCTGGTCGTCCTGTTCGAGGGGCGCGACGCGGCGGGCAAGGGCGGCACCATCAAACGGTTCATGGAGCATCTCAACCCGCGCGGGGCCGGCGTGGTCGCCCTGGAGAAGCCCAGCGAGCGCGAGAGCACCCAGTGGTACTTCCAGCGTTACGTCTCCCACCTGCCGGCCGCGGGGGAGATGGTCTTCTTCGACCGCTCCTGGTACAACCGCGCCGGAGTGGAGCGGGTGATGGGCTTCTGCTCGCCGGAGGAGTATCTGGAGTTCATGGAGCAGGCCCCCGAGTTCGAGCGCATGCTTGTCCGCGACGGGATCCACCTGGTCAAGTTCTGGTTCTCCGTCTCCCGGTCCGAGCAGCGCACCCGGTTCGTGATCCGCCAGGTCGACCCGGTGCGGCAGTGGAAGCTGTCGCCCATGGACCTGCAGTCGCTGGACAAGTGGGAGGACTACACCGAGGCCAAGGAGGACATGTTCCTGTACACCGACACCGAGCAGGCGCCGTGGACGGTGATCAAGAGCAACGACAAGAAGCGGGCCAGGATCGAGGCCATGCGCCACCTCCTGAGCCAGTTCGAGTACGACAACAAGGACCACGAGGTCGTGGGGGAGCCCGACCCCAGGATCGTCGTCGAG
>NZ_NGFP01000237.1 GCF_002149035.1 Streptosporangium minutum | reverse complement strand
GGTCTCTTCGGGGTCGGGTGGGGGAGCCCAGGGCTCGCACAGGATGTAGTTGACGCCGCCGAGTCTGCCGTCGCGGCCTCGTTCGCGTTCGCGCACGAGGTAGCCATGGGACTCCAGCTCCCTGATGGCGGCGCGGGTGGCGTCGCGGCCGTCGGGGGCGGCGCAGACGATGGTCTTCTCCGAGACCCGGAAGCCGGGTGCGTGGGAGTTCAGCCAGGTCAGGACGCCGCGAGCCTTCCATGACAGCTGCCTGTCGCGGGACCACCGGTGGGCGATCTTGCTGAACAGGCTGATAGGGGCTGTCGCCCGCCGTACGCTCCGTCCGCGCTCCGAAACCGGGGGACAGGGTCGATGGCGGGTGCTGAACGCCTGGTCAGAGGGGGTGTTTGAAATGGGGGCGGGCACGCCGATAGCCTTGGGCATGGATCTTTCTCCTGGTGATGCAGGCTGATTGATCAAGGCCTTGGGCCGGTGTTGATCGCACCGGCTCAGGGCCGTCTTCATTTGCGCAGGTGACCGGATTTCCGGTCGCACCCTTACGGGCTCCTGTGGTCTGTTCACAGCCGCTTTCGCGCTGTGAGGCACTTTCTACACCCGGAACGGGTGCTCAGGTGTCCTGAACGCGTAATGTCCGATCCGCTGTCATGGCCGAGCGGGTCGACCGGCTCAGGCGTCACGGCTTCTCGGGGGCGGATCAGTGATCCGCCGGGAGGCAGGGGAAGGTCAGGCGGCTTCCCGAGTGGGTGGGCAGGGCGAAGGCGACGGCCTTGCCCGGGGTGCCGGCGTCGCCCGAGGTGAAGATCGTGACGGGGCGGACGCGGCAGTGCCCCCGGGAGAGCCGGCGGGCCAGCAGCAGGCCCCGGCCGTTCTCGGCGAGCAGGGGCAGGCCGATCTCCTTCACCGAGCGGAGAAGGTCGAGGATGATGCGGACCTCGTAGAGGTCGGGATCGCCGTCCGCGACCTCGCACCAGGCGGGCACGCCGTACAGGCTGAAGATCCGCAGCTCGTACGGCGGGCGGGCGTGTCTCTCGGCGTTGGCGGCCAGCTCCGCCACGATGACCTCCGCGTCGGCGATGTCGTCCTCGTTCACCCCGGCCCGCTGGAGCACCTCCCGGACGACGGCGCGGGCGCGTCGTGAGGCCGAGCCCGCGTGGAGCACCTTGACCGTCACGCGCACGCCGCCGTGTCCCGTCGCGTCGATCGTCTCCCGGCCGGGATGGGGCCGTCCTGAGCTGGTCAGGGCGCGCGTGCAGCAGGGCATGAGCCAGGAGTCGGTGGCGCAGGCGCTCGGGGTGACGCCGACGACCTGGGCCCGCTGGGAGCGCGGCGAGCAGGGGGTCCGCGCCTCCTACCGGCCCCGGATGGCCGCCCTGTTCGGGGTGCCGGCGGTGGAGGTCGAGCGGTGAATAGAAGGCTGGGGCCACCGGGAGACGTCATCGTGGCCGACCACGGACTCAGCGGACAGCTCACCGGCGGCTACCGTGAGGTCGGCCGCGCTTCTGTGGAGGTTGGAGATGGGACCCGTCCCGGCGTCACCTGCTGGCTTCGCTGCCGTTCGTGCCCTCGGCACTGGGCGAGTGGCTGGTCTCCTGGAACTACGGCACCCCGGCGGCGTCGGCCGCCCGGCAGGGGGCCGGGCGCGTGGTGGGGCTCGCCGACGTCGCAGGCCCCGGTCACGACCACACGAGGGTCTGCGGCCCTGCAGATCGTGCTGGACCGCAGCGGCTCAATGGCCGAATCCCGGCTCGACGGCGCCAAACAGGCATCACCCGACTTGGTTGACCGGTAGAGACTCTGCCGCGGCGTCCGGACGGCCTCGGCGATCGGGGCGTCTCCCGACGGACCCCTCCCGAAGAACGGGTGACCCTCGGGCGCGTGAACGTCCCGAAGGGGTGACCGATGAGCGGGGCCTACCGGAAGCGGGAGACGAAGCGGCGCTGCCAGGGAGTCTCGACGGCGCGCGGGGCGTAGTGCGCGCGGACGTAGGCGACCGCCTCGCGGTTGGGCACCCCGTCGAGTACGGCGAGGCAGGCCAGGGCCGTACCGGTGCGCCCCTGTCCGCCGGAACAGGCGATCTCGACGCGTTCGGTCTCGGCGCGTGCCCATGCCTCGCGCAGCGCGTCGCCGGTCGCCGTGCGGTCGGACGGCAGCCAGAAGTCGGGCCAGCGGAGCCAGCGGTTCTCCCAGGCGACGGGCGGCGGCTGGTGGCCCAGCAGGTAGAGGGCGAAGGCGGGCTCCGGGCCCTGCGGGAGCGGCCGGCTCAGTCCACGGCCGCGGACGAGCCGGCCCGAGGGCAGTCGCAGTACACCCGCCGTCGTGGGCTCCCATGTAGTGATCATGGTGTGATCGTAACGCCCCGCCCGGCCGGCGGGCAGGCGGTTTTCCGCTGCCGGACGGCCCCGGCCGACGCCCTTCCCGCCACGGACGCGGGCGGGCGGGCGTCCGCTGTCCTGCGGCAGTGAGGGCTATGGCGTCCGCTGTCCTGCGGCGCTGAGGGCTACGGCGCTGCGGATCATGGCGTTCCGGGTTACGGCGCTCCGTCTTACGGCGCTCCGGGTTACGGTGCCGCGAGCTTCACGGGGGGATCCGGGAGCAGGCCGTGAGCCAGATGGTCCACAGCCCATGTCTCCCAGCGAGCCATGCTCCACGAGCATTCGCGGGTCAGCACGAGGAAGAGGTCCGGTGACAGCAGCGCGACGGTGACGTCGGCGGCCCGGCGCCGGGTCAGGCCCGGCCTCAGGGCGCGCAGGCCGGCGAGGACGGTGACGAACGTGCCATGGGCGGTGCGTCGTTGCTCGCTGTTCCGCGCCCACTGGGCGGCCATGTCGGGATCGCCGGCCGCCGCGTCGCGCACCACCGCGAGGATGGGGGCGACCCGGTCGAGGATGACGCCGGACTCGTGGACCCACCGCCGGATGACCACCGCCGGGTCCCGCGCCATCCTCAGCGCCGTGAACCAGGGCCGGTCGAGAAGCGGGACGGGCTCGTCGTCGCCCACCGAGGCGACGTCGACGACGTGCTTGAGGAGCTGGCTCTTGCTCCCGTAGTGGAAGTAGACGGTCGGGGCCGACACGCCGGCGGCGTCGGCGACCTCCTGGAAGGTCGTCCCGGTGTAGCCACGGGTGGCGAACAGTCCGTGCGCGGCCTCGACGATGCGGCGCCTGGTCTGCGCGGACCTCCGGCTGAGACCATTGACCTCTGGCATCGAATTATAGTAACACTCTAAAATGTGACTCTAATCACTTCGGGTCCGTGCAGGCGGCCGGTGCCGGCCGGGAGAGGTGATCGATGACGGCGTTGAGCGGATTTCACCACGTCAAGCTGCCCGTCTCCGACGTGCGCGGAAGCATCGAGTGGTACCGGCGCGTGCTCGGCTTCGACGTGGCGATCGAGTTCGTCGAGGCGGGCGTGCTGCGCGGCGTGGCGCTGCGCGACCAGGCGGGCACGCTCATGCTGGCGCTGCGCGAGGAATCTCGGCTGGCCGGGCAGATGCGCGGATTCGACCCCGTCGCGCTCGGCGTGCCGACATACGACGCGCTACGGGAGTGGTCGGACCGCCTGGACGCCACCGGCACGCCTCATTCCGGGATCACCGAGGGCAGCGTCGGATGGCTGATCGGAGGCATAGCCGATCCCGACGGCATCGAGATCCGCCTGTACACCCTGCAGCAGCGCACCTGAGCTCCACCTGCCCGACCTCGACCCCCCAGGAGCATCGGCATGACCACCGTGAACCGTCCAGCGCCGCCCCACCGCCCCTCCGCGCGGGGGGCTTTCCTGCCAGCACTCACTCGTGTCCTCGCCGGACTCGCCCTCGCCGCCGGCTCCGTCGCGGTCATCCCGGCCGCAGCCCAGGGGGTCACCGGGGCGCCGGCCTCCGTGACCGCTCAGAGGCAGGCGGCCTCCTGGAAGTCGTGGGGGCCCCACAGCGCTCCGGGGAAGAAGGCCACGGCCCAGGGCCGGCTCAGGGCGATCGGCATCGACCCCGACCTCGTCCAGCCGGTCGGCACCGTCCAGGTGAGCGGCAAGGTGACCGACCGGACCCGCGACGACTCCGGCTGCGCGTGGGCGGTATTCCGGATCACCTATCGGACCGGCGACGGGAACCTTCCCTTCACCCACAAGTCCTTCCGCAACTGCACGGCCTCGGCCCCCAAGTCCTTCACGTTCTCCCACCGGAACGTCTACCAGGTCGAGCTGAAGGTGTGCAGCCACGGCAAGGCCAGGAAGCCGACCCTGAACTGCCTGTACGGCGGCACCTGGAAGCTCCTCTACCTGGCCTATCCCTGACCCCTGGCGGCCGTACCCGGGCAGGGGGAGGAACCGCGCTCTTCCTGCCGCGAAGAGGGCGCCGGGCCCGTGGCGGGCGCGTCCGGCGGCCCTGTCAGTTGTTGATGCCGGCGCCGCCACCGCTGCTGCCGGGACCGTGGTCGTCGTCGAGGTCGCCGATGACGCCCCTGACGCCCTTGCCGCTGCCACCACCCCCGCCTCCACCGCGCCGGGCACGGCACTTGGCCGGGTGCTTGTGCTTCGAGCAGGGCTTCTGAACAGAAGTGAGATGGGATGCGGAGGTGCTTCTGGCCGTGCTTTCGGCACCGGCGGACTGGGCCGGCATCGTCACCGGAGCGATGAGGGCGGAGGCGACCATCGTTCCGGCCGCGAGAGCGTTCCTGATTTCGATCATGACAGATCACTCCACGTCGAATCGGTTGCGCCCTGGGCGATGCCCGGGCTGACAGGACGCCGTGGCGGCATCGCGGACGACGCCGGCACGGCGTGGGACAGGGACTCCACGCGAGGTGGAGCCGGAACTCCACGTTAGGCGGAGGGAACTTCGGCGGTCATCCAGAGAAGCCCAAAGCCTTCGGCTGATCGGATTACCCGCCGGTGGCGGACGGGCACCGAAAGGGAGTTTTCGGTCACAGTCGGTCACCGTTCGCCGTCGGAGGCCCATGTCCCCATGCGGGGCGACCTCGGGGCCGGATGGCAATGGCCCGGTAGGTCATCCCGGTGCCGGCAGCCTGCGCGCGGTTAAGGATCTCGTCAACCTGCCGACTGCCCGAGGTCCCGGCACGCCTCTCCGCGTCCCGCCGGGCCGTCCCGAGTCGCTCCATGTCCCGCTGCCGTCCCGAGCTTCTTCACGTCCCGCTGGTCCACGCCCCGCTCCCGCTTCCGGTGCTGCTTCCGTTCCCGGTGCCGGGCTCGGGCTTCCGGGCTCCTTCTACTCGCCGTACTTCTTGGCGTACAGGGTGACCGGCGTGTCGGTCGCCACCTTCCGGCCGGCCGCCGGGTCCTGCTTGGTGATCACCCAGTTGCGGTCATAGATCTGGAGCCGGCCCTGGCCTGTGGAGTCCTGGTCGTCCAGGGCGTAGAAGCCCGCCGCCTGCATCGTGTCCTGTCCCTCCTGCAGGTTCATGCCGACCACGTCGGGGAGAGACTTCCTCTCCGCGGCCGGTCTGCCGGTCTTGGCGGGTCCGTCCCCGGCCTCCTCGGCGAGGGGGGCGGGCTGGGGTGTGGTGACGGTCACGGCGGGGACGGCGGCGCCCGCGCCGCCGCATCCGGTGAGTACGGCGCCGAGCGCGATGGTGGGGAGGAGGCGGATGAACTGCATCAAGGGGCTCCCGAGGGTGAGGGAAGGGACGGGTCTGAGACGCGCCCTGATCGCTTTCGGTTCATCTTCCGTCACTCTCCGCTGATTTCCGGGGTCCCGCGCCGGAAGGGCCGGAGGAAACCTGCGTGAAGGCGGTCCGGTCGGCGTCCTCCCGGGGGAGGCAGGCTCTCAGGCGCCGGTCGCGGCGTCGCGTTCGGCGGCGAGCCGGAGGGTCTCCTCCGACAGTGGCGCGAGCAGGAGGGCGGCGACGAGGTCGGTGAGGTGGCCGACGAACAGCCGGTCGTCGGTGTGCGGCCCCGACCGGGCCCGCCGGCCGAGTTCGACCATGGTGAACCGGATGGCCACCAGGCGCCGGTGCAGCCGTACCGCGTCCTGCTGGAGCGCCGGCGCGGCCAGCCGCCGCCAGCGGTGGATGCTCCCGGCGGGGTCGTCCTCCTCGGCCGTGGCCAGTGACGCCGAGGGGTGGCTGATGAGCTCGGCCATGATGCGCAGGTAGGCCGGGCCGCCGTCGGGGTCGGCCAGCTTGGCGGCCGGCGGGTGGACGAGGGCGGAGGCCAGCGGGAGCGCCTGGGTATGGTCGGGCGCACCGGGCCGCGGTGCCCGGGAATGGCCGGGCGCGCCAGGGCGTGGTGCTCGGGGGTGGCCGGGCGCGTCGGGTTGCGGTGCCCGGGGGTGGCCGGGTGCACCGGGCCGTGGTGCTTCGGAGCGGTCGAGCTCGTAGGCGTCGAGCATGGCGTGCCGCCGCTCGTCGACGTCCCTGCCGTGCTTGTCGAGCACGGCGCGCAGCAGTCCGGTCCGGTCGCCGAAGTGGTACTGCAGCGCGGTCGCGTTGCGCGCCCCGGAGGCCCGGACGATCTCGTTCAGGCTGACGGCCCCGATGCCCCGGGTGGAGAACAGCTCCTCGGCCGCGGCGATCAACCGCTCGCGGGTCCCCGCCAGACGTGTCATCACGCCTCCCCGCCGTTGACCGTTAATGCGATCACATTATAAGTTCGCGCCGAACCGAACATTATTCGGACAGGGCATCAGGGAGGCGCCATGTGGGACTTCTCCACAGAGCCGGAGTTCCAGAGGAAGCTCGACTGGATGGACGCCTTCATCCGTGACGAGGTCGAGCCGCTCGACCTCGTCTTCGGCGGTCACGCCTACCGGGACATGGACGACAGGCTGCGCGGGATCGTCGAGCCGCTCAAGCGGCAGGTCAAGGACCAGGGCCTGTGGGCCTGCCATCTGGGCCCCGAGCTGGGCGGTCAGGGGTACGGCCAGCTCAAGCTGGCCCTGATGAACGAGCTCATCGGCCGGTCCGGCTGGGCGCCGGTCATCTTCGGCTGCCAGGCCCCCGACACCGGCAACGCGGAGATCATCGCGATGTACGGCACCGCCGAGCAGAAGGAGCGCTACCTCCAGCCGCTGCTGAACGGCGAGTGCTTCTCCGCCTACTCCATGACGGAGCCGCACGCGGGCGCCGACCCGCGCCTGTTCCGCTGCCGCGCGGTACGGGACGCCTCTGGGGACTGGGTCATCAGCGGCGAGAAGTACTTCACCTCCAACGCCTCGTCGGCGAGCTTCCTGATCGTGATGGCGGTGACCGACCCCGAGGCCCATCCCTACAAGCGGATGTCGATGTTCCTCGTGCCGGCGGACACGCCCGGCGTCGAGATCCTGCGGAACATCGGCACGATAGGCGAGCGGCCCGGCCACGGCGCGCACGCCCACATCCGCTACGACGACGTCCGCGTCCCGCCGGAGGCGCTGCTCGGAGAGGAGGGCGGCGCCTTCGCCGTCTCCCAGGCCCGTCTGGGCGGCGGGCGCATCCACCACTCGATGCGCACGGTGGCGGCGGTGAAGAAGGCCTTCGACATGATGTGCGAGCGGGTGCTCTCCAGGGAGACACACGACGGGTTGCTGGCCGACAAGCAGATGGTGCAGGCCGCCATCGCCGACTCCTACATCCAGATCCAGCAGTTCCGGCTGATGATCCTGCACACCGCGTGGCTGATCGACCAGTCCTCGACCAGGGAGGCCCGCACGCAGATCGCGGCCTGCAAGGTCGCCGCAGCCCGGGTCTTCCACGATGTCGTCTACCGCGCGATGCACATCCACGGCGCACTCGGCGTCTCCAACGAGACGCCGCTCGCCAGGCTCTGGCAGAGCGCACCGCTGATGGGCATCATGGACGGCCCCACCGAGGTGCACCTGGCCTCCATCTCCCGACGGGTGCTGCGCGGCTACTCCCCGGCCGAGGGGCCGTGGCCGACCGAGTTCCTGCCCGACAGGATCGCCGCCGCGCGGGCCAAGTACGGGCTCTCCGGGAGCGGGTGACGGGGGCGGCCGCCGTCCGCCTGTGCTCGCGCCCGGCCCCGGTGTCGTGGAGCCGGAGTCACAACGGACACAATCACCACGGGCACAGTCGCATCGGACGAAGGAGAAGGCGATGGCGAGGGTTCACCACTACGAGGTGGACGTGACGTGGACCGGGAACAGCGGCACCGGCACGAGCGACTACCGCTCCTACGAGCGGGCGCACGAGATCGGCGCCGACGGCAAAACGCCGATCGCCGGCTCGTCCGACCCGTCGTTCCGCGGTGACCGGGACCGGTGGAATCCCGAGGAGCTCCTGGTCGCCTCGCTGTCGCAGTGCCACATGCTCTGGTATCTCGGCCTGTGCGCCAACGCCGGAGTCGTGGTCACCGCCTACACCGACCGCCCGCGCGGCACCATGCTGGAGGAGGCCGGGGGCGCCGGCCGTTTCGAGGAGGTCGTGCTGCGGCCCCGGGTGACCGTCGCCGCTCCGGAACAGGTCGAACGCGCGACGACACTGCACGGACGCGCCCACGAGATGTGCTTCATCGCCAACTCCGTCAACTTCCCGGTCCGTCACGAGCCCGTCATCCTCGGCGAGCCCGCGACCGCCGCGAGCCCGTGACGGTGGCGAGCCCGTGACGGTGTGATCGGCGGCTCGGCCCGCGCCCGCGTGGCCGGGGCCGGGGCCGTACGGCACGGCGGTCTTGGCGAAGGCGGTGGCGGCGCTCACAATCAGGCCATGAGCGATGGTCATCCGTACGTCGGCGCCAGGGCTCCACGCCGGGAGGACTCCCGCCTGCTGGCCGGGCGGGGGAGGTTCGTCGGCGACGTCCGCCTGCCCGGCATGGTCCACGCGGTGGTCGTCCGCAGCCCCATAGCGCACGGGCGGGTGACGCGACGCGCCGTCGAGGCCGCCCGCGCGGCCGACGGGGTGCTGGACGTCATCACCGCCGAGGACGCGGCCACGGTCCGGCTGCCGTGCGTGTCCCTGGCGCCGGGACAGCGTGAGAGCTCCTACCCGGTGCTGGACGAGGTGATCCGCTACGCCGGACAGCCGCTCGCCGTCGTCGTCGCGCGGACCGCGGAGGCCGCCCACGACGCGGCCGGGCTGATCGGCCTCACCTTCGAGGAGTCGCCCGCCGTGATCGGGGTGGAGACGGCGATCGGGAGTGACGCCCCGCTGCTGTATCCCGGCTGGGGCACCAACCTGGTCACCGACTTCACGGTCGGCGACGCCGACTGCGAGGAGGCGTTCGCGGGCGCGGCCCATGTCGTCGACATGACGTTCCGGCTCGGGAGGGCCGCGCCCAGCCCGGTCGAGCCGCGCGGGATCGTGGCGGCCTACGCCGAGGAGACGCTGACGATCTGGGCCGCCGCCCAGGCCCCCCACCATGTGCGCGACCACGCGGCCGAGGCCCTCGGGCTCCCCCACCACCGGGTGCGCGTCATCGGATGCGACGTCGGGGGAGGGTTCGGCGCGAAGGAGCACCTCTATCCCGACGAGGCGCTGGTCTGCCTGGCCGCGATCCGCCTCGGCCGCCCCGTGACGTGGACCGAGTCGCGCAGCGACCACCTCGTGGCCACGCTGCCCGCCCGCGACGCGGTGCACCGGGGCCGGCTGGCGCTGGACACCGACGGCCGTTTCGTCGCCCTGCACTGCGACATCCTGGGCGACCTGGGCGCCCACCCGTCGAACGTCGGCATCGCCCCGATGGCCGTGTCGGCCATCATGCTGCCCGGGCCGTACCGTTTCGACAGGGTGGGGGCACGGCTGCGCGCCGCCGTCACGACGACCACGCCGACCGGCTCCTACCGGGGATTCGGCCAGCCCGAGGTGACCTGGACCAGGGAGCGGCTGATCGACGAGGCGGCGCGGCGCCTGGGGCTCGACCCCGTCGAGGTACGGCTGCGCAACATGATCGGCCCCGAGGAGCTGCCCTACGCCACCCGCACCTGGCAGTCCTACGACTCGGGAGACTATCCGGGCGCCCTGCGGACGCTGCGGGATCTCGCGCGGGCCGTGCCGTCGCGCGACGGGCGCAGGCGCGGGGTGGGGTTCTCCTGTCACGTGGAGGCCACCGGCATGGGGCCGTCCATGGGGATGAAGGCCGCGGGCCAGGCCGCCGGCGGGTTCGAGACCGCGATCGTGCGGATGGACCTCGACGCCTCGGTCGTCGTGCACGCGGGGGTGGCGGGGATGGGGCAGGGCATCGAGACCACGCTGGCCCAGCTCGCCGCCGACGCGGTCGGCGTGCCGCTGGACCGGGTCCACGTGGTGCTCGGCGACACCTCCGCCACGCCGTACTCCCCGGTCGGCTCCATCGCGAGCCGCTCCCTCGTGGTCGGCGGCGGAGCCCTGAACCGGGCGGCGGACCTGCTGCGCGACAGGATCGTGGCCATCGCCGCCCACCAGCTGGAGGTGGCCCTGGACGATCTGGAGATCATGGACGGCGTCGTACGGGTGAAAGGCGATCCCGCCGCTCACCGGACCCTGAGGGAGATCGCCACCTCGGCGTGGCGCGGCTGGGACCTGCCCGAGGGGATGGCGCCGGGCCTGGAGGAGCGGGTCACCCACGACCCCAGCGCCTACACCTACGCCTACGGCGCGCACGCGGCGGCGGTGGCCGTGGACGAGGAGACCGGGGCCGTCGAGGTCGAGGGCTACTGGGTGGTCGGCGACTCCGGCGTGCTGGTCAACCCGGCGATCGTCGAGGGCCAGCTGAGGGGCGGGGTGGCCCAGGGGATCGGCATGGCGCTGACGGAGGAGGTCGTCTACTCCCCGGACGGGCAGCCCTCGGCGGACTACCTCCTGCCGACGGTGCGGGAGATCCCGGAGATCGCCGTCGTCCTGATGGAGACCCCGTCCCCCATCACGCCCGGCGGCATGAAGGGCGCGGGTGAGGCGGGCACGATCGGCCCGCCCGCGGCCGTCGGCAACGCGGTGGCCGCGGCCCTGCCCGAGATCGCCGGCCGGATCACCGCCACCCCGCTGACCCCGCAGGTCGTGTGGTCCCTGCTCGGCGCGGACGGTGAATCCGGAGGAGTTTGACGGACGGCCCGATTCCGGGAATGCGGTTCAGGCGGATCCGGTCGGCGGACCCCGGAAAGAAGGTCCACCCGGGTCTCGCCGGCAGGCCGCCGAAAGAGGGTTCACACGTGGCTGATCGGCGGGCCGCCGAAAGAACTCGCCCCGCATACCGGGGCCGGCGCACTAACGGGACTGCGCGGGCCCCGGTCTTTCCTTACTTCTCTGTTGCCATCCGCTTCACTTCCAGGGCATGAGGAGACGGGCGGGCATCTGATCCGGATGAGACCTTGAGGCGGGTTCTTGAGAGTCTTGGCCCTATGCCTCATAGTCTTTTGGCTGATATTGGTTTCCCTGTCCGCCCGCATGGAATTGCAATGAAAGAGAAGATGTACTGGAGCGACTAAGCCCCTTCGCCCCGCAGCGTCTAGTGGAGCCGCTAAGGTACCGCCAGCATCTAAACGTCGTTTTGGAGGGTGATCATGGCCAAGCAGATCGTGGAGACTTTCATCGACGACCTTGACGGTGGTGTGGCAACGGGCACCGTCGCCTTCGCCATCGAAGGTTCGTCCTATGAGATCGACCTGTCGGAGGAGAACGCGGACAAACTGCGTGCGGTGCTCGCGCCGTTCATCACCAAGGCCCGTCCGGTGCGCCAGGAGCGACCGGGACGTGGCCGCAGGGTCAGCGCCGCCGGTGGGCGCGCTCTGGACCGTGAGAAGAGCGCGGCGATCCGCACGTGGGCGAAGGAGCACGGCCTCAACGTCAGCGAGCGCGGCCGGATCGCCTCGAAGGTCGTTGAGCAGTACGAAGCGGCGCACTAGCCGGCGGAGAGGCTCTCCCGCCTGAACGGAGGCGGGGAGCTTCTTTCCGTCCACTGCTGCGGTGACCGGCGGTCCTTGGACCTGGTTTCTACCGGTTGCATTCGTGTCTGTGATTATCCTGCGCTTAATCCTGTTCATGGCCGGGGACGGTCCGCGTCCATGTGGAAACCGGTGAGAGCGTAACCGTCCGGGCGAGTTAACCCCGCCCCGTCGTCAAACCGGCGGAACAACTCCAGAACCGCCGCCCGGCGGCGGCGGTGAGATGGAAGATCCCCCGTGAAATCGTGGTGGCGCCCGCTTGCAGAACTGTGATGGCGCCCGCCTGCAGAACCGGTGCACAAGCCTGCGGATAGAACCGGCGCACAAGCCTGCGGAGAACCGGCGCACAAGCTCACGGATAGAACCGGTGCACAAGCTCACGGATAATGGTCCGCGGAAACAGAGAAAGTCTCCTCTCTGCGGCGAGACCCGCAGAGAGAGGGGCTTTCTCCGCACCACCCGCTGGGATCGGGGCGGCGCGGGTCATCCCGGCAGCCGGCCGGAGGCGCCCCCGTCCGGCCGAGGGTCAGCGAAAGGCCAGGGCCAGCGGAGGGCGAGGGTCAGCGGAAGGCGGAGTGGCCGGTGACCGCCCGGCCGAGGGTGAGGGCGTGGATCTCCGCGGTGCCCTCGTAGGTGGCGACGCTCTCCATGTTGACCATGTGGCGCATCACGGGGTACTCAAGCGTGATCCCGCTGGCCCCGTGGACGCTGCGCGCGGTGGCGGCCACCCGCTGGGCCGCGCGGACGTTGGCGAGCTTGCCGAAACTGACGTGTGAGGGGTGGGCCCGTCCCTCGTCTTTCAGGCGGCCGATCCGCAGGGCGGTCAGGTTGGCCTGGTTGACGTCCACCAGCATGTCGGCGATCTTCCCCTGGGTCAGCTGGAAGGCGGCGATCGGCCGACCGAACTGCGTGCGGGTCTGCGCGTAGTCCAGCGCCGCCTCGAAGCAGTCCCTGGCCGCTCCCGCCGCGCCCCACACGATGCCGAACCGGGCCTCCGACAGGCATGTCAGCGGGGCCTTGATGCCCTCGGCGAGCGGCAGCGCCGCCTCGTGCGGGAGCCGTACGCCGTCGAGGACGAGTTCGGAGGTGATCGAGGCCCGCAGCGAGAGCTTCCCGTGGACCACGGCGGCGGACAGGCCCGGGGTGCCCCGGGGGACGAGGAACCCGCGGATGCCGTCCTCGGCCTGGGCCCATATGACGGCGACGTCGGCGACGGCCCCGTTGGTGATCCACATCTTGGTGCCGTCGAGGACCCAGTCCGTCCCGTCCCTGCGGGCCCGGGTGCGCATCGAGCCGGGGTCGCTGCCCGAGTCGGGCTCGGTCAGGCCGAAGCAGCCGAGGGCCTCGCCGGCCGCCATGCGCGGCAGCCACTCCAGCTTCTGCTCCTCGGACCCGTACCGGTGGATCGCGGTCATCGCCAGCGAGCCCTGGACGGACACCAGGCTGCGCAGCCCGCTGTCCACGGCCTCCAGCTCGCGGCAGGCCAGGCCGTAGCTCACCGCGTTCGTTCCCGCGCAGCCGTACCCCTCCAGGTGCATGCCGAACACGCCCAGCGCGCCCAGCCCCTTGGCCACCGCGTGCGGGTCGGGGATGGTGCCTGCCTCGAACCAGCCGGCGACGTGCGGCTGGAGCTCGGCGCGGCAGTAGTCGCGTACGGCGTCGCGGATCGCTCGCTCCTCGTCGTCCAGGTCGCGGTCGACTTCCAGGAAATCATGCGGGTTCAACGGGGCCTCGCTTGGCTTGGTGAGTGGCTTGACGGATGACGCCCGCCCGCCCCAGGAGGGCGATGCGGTCGTCGGTGACGCCGAGCTCGGTCAGCAGCTCGTGGGTGTGCTGGCCGAGCAGCGGCGGGGGAGCGATGTCGCGGTCGGCGGGGACGCTCTCCAGGGTGAATCCGGTGCGGACGAGCTCCAGCGGGCCCGCGGTCGGATGCCGGACCTGGAGGGTCGCGCCGTCGGCCGTCCGGATCGCGTCCAGAACGCCCCGGATCTTGCCGGAGGGGACTCCGGCGGCGCCGAGCAGCGCGATCCACTCGTCCACCGGACGGGTCAGGAAGACGGCGGCGAGCTCGGCGATCAGCGCGTCGCGGTCGCGCACGCGCCCGGCGTTGGTGCGGAAGCGGGCGTCGGCGCCCAGGTCCTCCCGCCCGATCGCCGCGCACAGGGCGCGGAACAGCCGGTCGTTGCCCGCGGCGACCACGAACCGGCCGTCGGCCGCCTCGAACGTCTGGTACGGCACCACCGTCGGGTGCGCGTTGCCGTAGGCGAGCGCCTCCTCGCCCGAGACCAGCGCGCTCTGCGCCACGTTGACCAGCCCGGACAGCGCCGAGCCGATGAGCGACACCTCGACCCGCTCGCCCTCCCCCCGGGTCGCCCGCCGGTGCAGCGCGCCCAGGATCGCGACGGCCGCGTTGAGCCCGGCGAGCACATCGGTGATCGCGACGCCGACCTTGCTCGGGATCTCGCCGGTGATGTGCATGTAGCCGCTCTCGGCCTGGATCGTCGCGTCGAAGCCCGGCCGGTCGCCGCCCGGGAACCCGATGATCGAGCAGTACACGACGCCCGGGTTGGCCTGCCGTACCGACTCGTGCCCGACGCCCAGGCGCTCGGCGACCCCGGGGCGGAAGTTCTCGATGACCACGTCCGCGTCCGCACACAGCCGCTGGGCGATCTCGCGGCCGGAGGGGTGCTTCACGTCGAGCGCGACGCTCCGCTTGCCGCGGTTGACGGCGAGGTAGTAGGCGGCCTCGCCGCCCGCGTACGGCGGGCCCCAGGCCCGGGTGTCGTCGCCGTGCTCCGGATGCTCCACCTTGACCACGTCCGCGCCGAGCTCGGCGAGGATCATGGTGGCGTACGGCCCGGCCAGGACCCGGGAGAAGTCGGCGACCCGGATCCCGCTGAGGGGGCCCGTCACCGCCCCTCCCGCCGGCCCGGAACAGCCGGCGCCCGCCCGTCCGGACGGCGGACCGGGCCGCCGTGCCGGGGCCGCCGGGCGGGGGAGGGG
>NZ_NGFP01000236.1 GCF_002149035.1 Streptosporangium minutum | reverse complement strand
CAGCCCACCAGCACACAGCCCCCGCGCCCTCGGCCCGCTGGGACTGGCCACTCCGGGGACGGCCTCGCGTGCTCCGTGGGTTCGCGCCCCCGGCGCAGCCCTGGCTGGCCGGGCATCGGGGAGTCGACCTCGCCGCTCCGCCCGGCACGGAGGTCCGCGCGGCCGGAGCCGGGACGGTGGGATACGCGGGACCGCTCGCGGAGCGGGGTGTGGTGACCGTCCTCCATGCCGACGGCCTGCGGACGACCTACCTGCCCGTCCAGCCGTCGGTACGGCGCGGCCAGAGGGTGGGCCTGGGCGAGGCGATCGGTGTGGTTCAGGACGTTCCCGGGCACTGCCCGGCCGCCTGCCTGCACTGGGGCCTGCTCCGCGACCGCCTGTATCTCGATCCGCTGCTTCTGCTGGGCCGGGGCCAGGTCCGGCTGCTCCCCGTCTGGCCCACGCACCGCGAACACGCCGGCCACCCGTGAGAGACCCGATCACCGGAGGCCACCGACGGTCCCGCTCTCCGCCAAGCCCTCCGGGAGCGAACATCTCTCCCCCTGAAGCTCACCCTCCAGCTCTTGGCTCTTTGCTTCCTCAGGCTCCCTCCGGCTTTACTCCCTCCAGCTCTCTGGAGAACCTCTCCCTCCAGCTCTCTCGGGAACCTCTTCCTTTGGAACTCTCTCGGGAACCTCTCCTTCTGGAACGGAGCCTTCCCCGTCCTCCTCTGGGCCCCGGGCTTTCAAAGGTCCCGCTCTCCGCCGAGTCCCCGGGGACGGGCCCCGTCCGCCGATCACCGACCAGGGGCCCACCGGGAGGCGGACCCCACCTGCCGGTTACCGGTCGGGGGAGCCGCCGGGGCGTAGGCGCCAGCCGCGGGGGACGCGTTCGACGTATCCGGCGGCGGCCAGGGCACCGAGACAGGACAGCACGGTGTCCAGGTCGACGCCCGCCGCCACCGCTACCGTCGCCGGGCCCGTCCCGGTCCGGGCGGGCACGGCCTCGAGAACCCTGCGGATCTCGGGGCTCAACTGGTCACGCGGGAGCACCGGGCCACGTGGTTCGGGGGCCAGGTCACCGCCCATCGCACCGACGAGCTCGATCATCTCCTCGGGGGTGGTCACGCAGGTGGCCCTCCCCTGCCGGATCAACCGGTGGCACCCCGCGGAGGTCTCCGAGGTCACCGGCCCCGGCACGGCGGCCAGATGGCGGTTCAGCGAGACCGCGTGTCCCGCGGTGTTGAGCGCCCCGCTCCGCACCGCCGCCTCGATCACCACGGTGCCCCGCGACAGCGCGGCGATGAGCCGGTTGCGGATCAGGAAACGGGGCCGGGTCGGGGTGGCGCCCATCGGACACTCGCTCACCAGCACGCCCTGGGAGCGCACGGCCGCGAACAGCGAATGGTGCGCGCTGGGATAGGCGACGTCGGCGCCGCAGGCCAGCACCACGACGGTCGGCGTCTCACCCGCGAGGGCGCCGCGGTGGACCGCCCCGTCGATGCCGTAGGCGCCGCCCGAGATGACAGCCCAGCCCCGCTCGCTCAGTCCGGCTCCGAACTCCGCCGCGACATGCGTGCCGTACGGCGTGGCGGCCCGGGAGCCGACGACCGCGACGGAGCGCAGGCAGGAGAAGCGCAGGTCGGCCTCACCATGGAGCCACAGGGCGTGAGGGCGGGACTCGCCGAGGTCGTCCAGCTGGGTCGGCCACTCGGAGTCGCCGGGGACCACCAGCCGCGCCCCACGGCGCTCCCCCTCGGCCAGGTCACGGACGGGGTCGGCCGTCTCCAGCCGGGCCGCCCAGGAGGCGAACATCCGCCCGAGCCTGGCCGTGAGCCGCTCGTGCCGCGATCCGGCCGACTCCCGGTTGAGGGAGTCGGCGAACCACCCGGCGAGCTCCGGCTCCGGCCGCCCCTCGCGGACACGCGCGACGGCCCCCTGCGGGCCGTGAGCGGCGACGAGCCTGCCCATCATGGCGTCGCCGGGCTCGGCCACCCGCATCAACGTGACCCGCGCGAGCCGGTCGCTCACCGTTCCTCCCCCAGCCACAGCCCGAGTGCGGCGTTGGTCTCCGCGACTCCGGGCCCGGCCTTGCCGCCGAGGTCGGCCAGGGTCCAGGCCACCCTGAGCACCCGGTCCAGCCCGCGGGCACTCAGCTGACCGCTGTCGAGGCAGCGGAGCAGCGGCGCCATCGCCTTCGGCTGCGGACGGTATTCGGCGTGGAGGGCACGGGTGGGCATCTCGGCGTTGGACCGCCACGGCCTGTCCGCGAACCGCCTGGCGGCATGCCCGCGAGCGATGAGCACCCGTTCGGCCACCACCCGGCTCGGCTCGATGAACCGGCGGTCGGCGAGGAGCTCGCGCCGGGTCGACCGGTACAGGGTGACCTTGACGTCGATCCGGTCGAGCAGCGGGCCGGAGAGCCTGGCCAGGTAGCGGCGGCGGACCGCGGGGGTGCACCGGCACGGGTCCTCGGGGCTGGAGGGCCGCGCGCACGGGCACTGGTTGGCGGCCAGCACCAGCATGAACCTGGCGGGGAACGTGACCGAGCCCACCGCCCTGGAGACCGTCACCCGGCCCGACTCGATCGGCTGCCTGAGCGAGTCGAGAACGGTCGTCGGATATTCGGGGGCCTCGTCCAGGAACAGGACGCCCCGATGGGCGAGTGACACCGCGCCCGGGCGGATCGCCCCGCTGCCCCCGCCGATGACGGCCGCGACGGTCGCGGTGTGGTGGGGCGCCACGAACGGCGGGCGGGTCAGCAGCGGCCGGTCGACGGGCAGTACCCCGGCGACGGAGTGGATGGCGGTGACTTCGAGTGCCTCATCCCGCTCCAGGGGCGGGAGCAGGGTGGGCAGCCGCTCGGCGAGCATCGTCTTGCCGGTGCCCGGCTGGCCCAGCATCCAGAAGTTGTGGCCTCCGGCGGCGCAGACCTCCAGCGCGCGGCGGGCGAAGGGCTGACCGGCCACGTCGCCGAGGTCGGGGACGAGCTCGCCGGAATCGGCCGGAGCGAGCGAGCGAGCGCCGCCCGGACCGCCGACGGACCCGGGCGCCTCGGCGGGCGGGGCGACCTCGGCCATGGGCAGGTTGACCGGGTCGTCGCTCCGCAGCCAGCTCACCAGCTCGCCCAGCGTGAGGGCGGGGATGACGGTCACGTCCGGCACGAGAGCGGCCTCGGCGGCGTTGCGCGCGGGGACCACGACGGTGCGGGCACCGGCTCCGGCCGCCGCCAGCACGGCGGGGAGCACGCCCCGCACCGGTCTCAGCGAGCCGTCGAGGCCGAGCTCGCCCAGGAAGAACGGCTCGGCGACCTTGGCACGGGGCACGATCCCCGCCGCCGCGAGCAGGGCCACGGCGATCGCCAGGTCGAACACGCTTCCACGTTTGGGCAGGCTGGCGGGGAACAGGCTGACGGTGATCCGCGCGTCGGGCCACCCGTAGCGGCTGTTGACCACCGCCGAGCGGACCCGGTCGCGCGCCTCGCTCAGCGCGGTGTCCAGCATGCCGATGAGGTGCAGGCCGGCCATTCCGGAGCCGACGTCGGCCTCGACGTCGACGGGGTGGCCGGTCACTCCGACCAGCGCGATGCAGCGCGTACGTGCGACGGCCACTCACGCCACCCCCCGGGCGGGGCGGATGATCCAGGACAGTCCGGGAGGCATCTAGCACACCCCCCGCTCGTGGCGGATGACGAGGTCTCCGGCGAACCGCTCCAGGGCGATGACGTCGATGCGGACGGAGTCGAACCGCTCACGGCGCTCGGCCAGCCATCTGCCCGTGAGTCTGCGCAGGCGGGCGAGCTTCACCACGGTCACCGCCTCGAAGGCGGTCCCGTGAGTGCGGCCGGAGCGGGTCTTCACCTCCACCACGACGAGCGCCCGCCCCTCGCGGGCGACCACGTCGATCTCACCGTCCGGGCATCGCCAGTTGCGATCCAGGATCTGCATGCCGTGCGCCAGCAGATAGTCGACGGCGACCTGTTCGCCATGCCTGCCGAGCTCGTCCTTCGCGGCCATGGAACCACCTCCGGTTCCCGACCTTCGCGCAGCTCACCCCGGCCTCAGAGGGCCGAACCCGATTCTGTGGACACCCGTTCAGGCACGGCCCGCCTCTGTGGAGAACACCTCAGTTCGAGAACCCCTCCTTGGGCATCTCCAGATCGGGCTTGGCCAGCTCCTCGACGTTGACGTCCTTGAAGGTGACGACGCGGACGTTCTTCACGAACCTCGCTGGACGGTACATGTCCCAGACCCAGGCGTCCTGCATCTTCACGTCGAAGAACACGTCACCGTTCTCGGCCGTGCGGACGTCCAGGTCGACGGAGTTGGTCAGATAGAAGCGCCGCTCGGTCTCGACGACGTAGGTGAACAACCCGACGACGTCGCGGTACTCACGGTAAAGCTGCAGCTCCATCTCGGTTTCGTATTTCTCGAGATCCTCTGCGCTCATACCGATCCTCCTGATTGCACGCCTTCCCGGCCCGCCCGATCAGGCGGGACCGGCCCCCACTTCATTCTCACTCATCACCTCACCCGGCCCGGACCGCGCCACCGTCGCGAACGAGAATCGGTGGGCCGGGCACGGGCCGTACGTCTTGAGTGCCCTGCGATGATCCACGGTGCCATACCCCTTGTGCACGGCGAAACCGTACTCGGGATGACGGTCACCGAGCGCGGTCATCATCCTGTCGCGTGTCACCTTCGCCACGATCGAGGCCGCCGCGACGCAGGCCGCGACCTGGTCCCCCTTCCAGACGCCGAGTGACGGCACGGGCAGGCCCGGGACGGGGAACCCGTCGGTCAGCACATAACCGAGGTCACAGGACAACCGGGCGACGGCCCTGCGCATTCCCTCGATGTTGGATTTATGCAGGCCGCGCGCGTCGATCTCGGCCGGATCGATCACCACCACGCTCACCGCCCCCGCGGTCGCGGTGATCCGCTCGTAGAGCGACTCACGCCGGGCGGCGGTGAGCAGCTTGGAGTCGCTCAGACCGTCGATCCGGCGGCCGAGCACGACCGCGGCGACCACCAGCGGCCCGGCACAGGCGCCCCGGCCGGCCTCGTCGACTCCGGCCACGGGCCCCAGCCCGCGGCGCGCGAGAGCCCGCTCATAGCCGTACAGTCCCGAATCCCGCCGGACCACGCTCGGCGTGGGGCGAAACGCAACCGTCACGGCACCACGGCAGACATAGCGACCATGAGCAGAGAGTACGCCCGATCCGGACCGTTCGGTACCGCTGCCCTCACCTCAGCTCAGCGGAGCTCTCCCCGTCCCGCCCCGGTGAAGATCTCCGGCTTGGTGAACACCTCCGGCGTCGACAGGACGCCCACACGGGAGAGCGGCCAGTAGATCGCGAAGGCCCGGCCGATCACATCGTCCTCCGAGATGGTGCCCTCCCCCTCCATCTCCTGGTGGTTGCGCGAGTCGCCGGAGGCCGAGCGGTGGTCGCCCATGACCCACAGCCGCCCCTCCGACACGACCTTCTCGAACTTGTCGCCCGAGGCGAAGTCGTCGGGATGCAGATAGGCCGTCTCGTCGAGCGGGACCCCGTTGACGGTGATCCGGTTCTGGGCGTCACAGCACTTCACGGTGTCGCCGCCGACCGCGATGACCCGCTTGATGGTGTCGCCTCCCGGCCAGCCCTCGAAGACCACCACGTCGCCGCGCTCGGTCGCGCCGTGCAGTTTGTTGACGACCACGCGGTCGCCCTCCCGCAGGGTGTTCTCCATCGACTCCGACGGGATCCGGAAGGTCGGGAAGACGAATGCCTGCAGCAGCAGCGCCACCACCACTCCGGAGACGATCAGGGTGACCGTCTCGCGCAGGCCGCCCTTGCCGGACGGCTTCCCCTTCCCGGCTTCCTCGGGCTTGCTCTCGGGTTCCACAGTCATGAGGTACGGCTACCGCCTTGAGTTCCTGCGACGACGCCACAGCACCAGCGGCACGGCCCCCGCGAGACCGCCGACAAGCGGGGTGGCCTCCGCCAGGGCGGCGGCCGCCTTGAAGCCGGGCTGCTGGAAGGTGTCGGGGATGGGGAGGATCTTCGCCCTGGAGAACGGCCACACGATCACGAAGGCGCGGCCGATCACCTTGTCCACCGGGATCGTCCCGTTACCGGGGTCGCCCTTGTGGGAGCGGGAGTCGAGGGAGACCGAACGGTGGTCGCCCATGACCCACAGGCGGCCCTGCGGGACCTTGACCTGGAAGGGCTCGTCGGACGGCTTGTCCCCCGGGTAGAGGTAGGCCTTCTCGTCGAGGGGGACCCCGTTGACGGTGACCCGGCCCTGGGCGTCACAGCACTTCACGGTGTCGCCGGCGACGCCGATGACCCGCTTGATGTAGTCCTTCTCGCCGGGGACCACGCCGAACGCGGTGCCGATCCAGCGGAAGAACGCGGAGACCGGGTTGGACGGCTCCTCGAACTGGACCTCGCCGTCCCAGGAGTCGACGCCGGAGAAGACCACGACGTCACCGCGCTCGATGTCACGGACCCGGTAGACGAGCTTGTTCACCAGGACCCGGTCGTTCGTCAGGAGGGTGTTCTCCATCGACTCCGACGGGATGTAGAACGCCTGGATCACGAAGGTCTTGATTATCAGCGCGAGGACCAGTGCCACGACGACCAGGACCGGGAGCTCCTTCCAGAAGGAGCCCTTCTTCTTGCCCTTGCCGTCCGTGTCCTTGCCGTCCGTGGCGGTCTTCTGAGTGTCTTCGGCGACCACGTCCACCTCGTCCTCGACAGGTCGACGCGAGGCTGCGCCGTACTCCCGGTCTTCGCTAGTCATCGTTGACGAGCCTAGATGATGGCCGACACCCACCGGCTGCCTGCCGGGTCACCATAGCTATGCGTCTTTGCCACAGGAGGTCAAACCTCCTTGCATGCGACTGGCCCGCCACCCGGAAAAGGGTGGCGGGCCAGGACGGCATGGCGCGGGAGGCTCTAGCGGGCGTCGCGCTTCTCGCGGATACGGGCGGCCTTGCCGCGCAGGTCACGCATGTAGTAGAGCTTGGCGCGGCGGACGTCGCCACGGGTCACCAGGGTGATCTTCTCGATGACCGGGCTGTGCACCGGGAAGGTGCGCTCCACGCCGACGCTGTAGCTGACCTTGCGGACGGTGAAGGTCTCGCGGGCGCCACTGCCCTGGCGACGCAGGACGAAGCCCTTGAAGACCTGGACACGGGAGCGGGTGCCCTCGATCACGCGGACGTGAACTTCGAGGGTGTCACCGGGACGGAAGTCCGGGACGTCGCTGCGGAGCGTGGCCTTCTCAAGCTCGGTGATCAGCGTGTGCATGGCAGTGGTACCTCATTTACGCGAGCACCCGGAGGTCCATCCGGCCGCGATGGGCGGCGCCGTGATGGACACGCGTGCTGAATTGGACGGTGTCTTGGGAGTCAGGCCCATCTGCCCGACAGCGCGCGCCGACCAGAGGACAGTCGGCGGCAACGGTTCAGTCTGCCATATTTTCGCGACCGACCGGAAATCGACCTGTCGGAGCGGGCCGGCGGACCGGTCCGGGGGCCGGGGGACGGCGGGGACTCCCCCGCCGCGACCGCCCCGGTCAGGCGGGGAAACCGAGCTCCGACAGAAGCTTCCGGTCGTGCTTGTCCAGCGTCTCCGGATCGAGCGCGGCCAGCAGTTCGAGACGGTTCCGCGCGGTACGGCGGAGCGCCTCGTCCCGCCGCCACCGGGCGATCTTGCCGTGGTGCCCGGAGAGCAGGATCTCCGGAACCTCGTGCCCCCGCCACTCGGGCGGCTTGGTGTAGACCGGCCCTTCCAGGAGGTTCTCCATCGCCCCCGGGGCGAACGAGTCGTCCACGGCGGAGTGGGCGTTGCCGAGCACGCCGGGCAGCAGCCGGCCGACGGCCTCCACCATCACTAGCACGGCCACCTCTCCGCCGGCGAGCACGTAGTCGCCGACGCTGACCTCGTCCACGCGCATGCGCGCGCCGTACTCGGCCATGACCCGGGAGTCGATGCCCTCGTAGCGGGCCGGGGTGAACAGCAGCCACGGCTCGGCGGCGTACTCCATGGCCAGCTTCTGGGTGAAGGGCACCCCGCTGGGGGTCGGCACGATGATCCTGGGCTGCGCGGCGGGGTCGGCGGCGAGGACGGCGTCGATCGCCTCGCCCCACGGCTCCGGCTTCATGACCATGCCGGGCCCGCCCCCGTAGGGGGTGTCGTCCACCGTGCGGTGCACGTCACGGGCCCAGTCGCGGAGCTGGTGGAGGTGGACGTCGAGGATGCCGCGCTCGCGGGCCTTGCCGATGAGGGAGACGTCGAGCGGGGCGAAGTACTCGGGGAAGATCGAGATGACGTCGACGCGCATGTCAGGCGATCTCGTCCGGGTCGAGCAGGCCGGCGGGCCCGTCCACGACGAGGAGGCCCTCGTCCAGGTCGACCACGGGGACCAGCGCCTTCACGAACGGCACGTAGACCTCGGCCCCGCCCCGCCGTACGACGAGCAGGTCCTGACCGTGGTGGAGGACGTCGGAGACCTCTCCGACCCGCTCGCCGCCGGGGGTGACCACGGCGAGGCCGATGAGCTGGTGGTCGTAGAACTCGTCGGGGTCGTCGGAGGGCGGGATGTCCGCCGAGTCGATGACGAGCGTGGTGCCGCGGAGCTCCTCGGCACGGTTGCGGTCGTTGACGCCCTCGAACCTGACCAGCAGGACCCCGGAGTGCCAGCGCCGGGACTCGATGACGAGTGGACCTGCCGACGCGGGGTCGGTGGCGACGGCCGTCCCGGGGGCGAAACGCCGCTCCGGGTCGTCGGTGCGCACCTCCACGGACACGTCGCCGCGGAGTCCGTGCGGGCGGCCGATCCGGCCTATGACAAGCTGCACGCCCGCCTCCCAAAGTAGTCGTGTGTGGCAGAAAGCAAACGGGTCACCCACAGCGGTGGGTGACCCGTTCACTCGATGAATCTCGTGTCGGCTAGCGGGCCTCGTTCAGGTCGAGCAGATCGACCCGAACGTATTTGCCGTCGCCCAGGGCGTTCACGACAGTGCGCAGCGCCTTGGCCGTACGGCCACCACGGCCGATGACCTTGCCCAGGTCCTCGGGGTGGACCCGGACCTCAAGCACACGCCCGCTGCGGATGCGGCGGGCGTGAACCTGGACCTCGTCGGGATGCTCGACGATGCCCTTCACCAGGTGCTCGAGGGCCTCCTCGAGCATCTCAGGCCTCGCCTTCCGGCTTCTCCTCCGCAACCGGCTCAGCCGGGGTCTCAACGGCGGGCTCGTCGGCCTTCACGGGCTTCTTGGCCGACTTCTTCGCCGTGGTGGCGGCGGCGTCCAGGGACAGCGCCTCCTTGGCCGCGGCCTCGTAGGCGGCGTGACGGTCGGCCTTGGGCTCGGCGACCTTGAGCGGAGCCGGAGCCGGCTCGCCCTTGAACTTCTGCCAGTCACCGGTGAGCTTGAGGAGCTTCAGCACCGGCTCGGTCGGCTGCGCGCCGACACCCAGCCAGTAAGCCGCCCGCTCGGCATCGATCTCGATGCGCGAAGGGTTCTCCTTCGGGTGGTACAGGCCGATCTCTTCGATCGCCCGGCCGTCACGCTTGGTGCGGCTGTCGGCGATGACGATGCGGTACTGCGGGTTGCGGATCATGCCGAGCCGCTTGAGCTTGATCTTGACTGCCACTGGTGTGGTCTCTCCTGCATTAGAGCGTGGGCGAGCGGCGTCTCATCGAGTGGGGCACGAGGAGAGGACCGTTCATAGGGACAGGCGTGGCACGCGGGGGTGAGAGGGCACCCACGTGGTCACGATGTTCCAACATGTCATTGTGCCAGACGTACGGGAGTGCCCAGCCAAACAACCTCCATCTCGTACGGCCCGCAGAGGGCAAATCTCGGTAATCCTCGTGTGTCCGAGACGCTGGGCGGCTCGCGCTGCTGCGCTAAATGGCCGCCGTGGCAACCACCCTGAGGTCTCTGTTGTTGACCGCGACCGGTTCCGTCGCCGTTCTGGGCGCCGTGCTCGCCATGAGAGCGACCGCCGCCACAGGCGAGTTCGCCCTGGCCAGAGGTGTCGAGCTGGAGATCCGCGGCATCCCCGCCCTTGGCCAGGAGGCGTTCACCGGCAGCTGGGGCCGCGCCTTCATGGGCCCCTCGGGGGGTGAGGACGGCGGGGACTGGGCCGATCCCGACGGTGTGCGGGCCTTCGTCTCGCTGGCGGGCAGGCAGCTCCGGGCGAGGGTCGCCGCGCCGGTCTCGTGGGAGGCCGGCGGCCGGTTCAGGGTCAGGCAGCTCAGGCTCAATCCCCGGGCCGGCCTGCCGCTGCTGGTCACGGGCACGGTGCGGACCGGCGTCAGCTGGAGGCCGTCCGGTCCGGCCGGCTCCTCGGTCGTGGCCGCCCCCGGCTCCGTGGCCGTGCTGGGCCAGCCGGTCGAGGCCGGGACGACGAGCGTCCCGGCGACGGGTGTCCAGCTCGGTTATCCCGGGGTGACGGGTGCGGTGCTGACCGTCGTCAGAACCGATGTCCGGAAGACCTCCCCGCAGACCGGGGGCGGGGCCCGGACCGCCGAGGCCGGGATGATCCTCGCGATCAGCGGGCGCATGTTCGACGCCTCGGGCGCCGTCGTCTACGACGGGCCGCTCGCCGAGGTGACCCTGGGCGGGGCCAGCGTCGACTGCGCCGGGGGTGCCGCGAGGCGGGGGCCGGGCCTCATCCCGCCTCCGGCGCCCGCTCCCACCCCGTCCGGGACGCCTGCCTCAGCGCCGCCCGCCACAGGCGACGGCCCGGACGGCACGCCGACGTTGGCCGAGTCGCTGCTGAGCATGCCGGCCGTACCGGCCGGCTGTTCACGGCCTTCGGCGTGACCGCTCCCGCCCCCGGCCCGACGGGGCCGGGCCCCGGGAGGGAGGCCGCGAGGCGGAGAGCGGGCGGCGCGCCCTCACAGGACGCAGCGGTGCCGACGACGGAACAGAGCGGGAGTGACGGATACAGAGGTGCCCACGACGGAACAGAGCGGGGGCGGCGGATCCGTCCGCCACCCCCGCTCGCCACGTCCTACCTGGGCCGCACTCCCAGCAGTTCCAGAACCGCCACGGCGATGAAACCCACCATGATGGCCAGCCAGACCCACCGGGCCCGCCCGTGGAACCTGTCGTCGCTCACTTCTGCCCGGGGAACTTGAACTTCGAGGGGTCGAAGCCCGGCGGCAGCTCGAGGCCGGGCGGGAGCTGACCGGCTCCCAGGTTGCCGAGGGCGCCTCCCGGAGCGGCGGGGGCGTCGGCCGGACCGGAGGAACCCTTGCCCAGTGCCGCCTTGCGCGGGTCACCGCTGACCCGCCGCCCCTTGGCCGCCTTCTTCTGCGCGGCCTTGTTCGCCTTGCGCCCGCCGGGGATGCCCATCCCGCCGGCCATCTTCTTCATCATCTTCTGCGCGTCGAAGAAGCGGGTGACCAGGCCGTTCACCTCGGTCACCGTCACCCCGGAGCCCTTGGCGATGCGGGCCCGGCGGGAACCGTCGATCATCTTGGGGTTCTGGCGCTCGCCCGGGGTCATCGAGCGGATGATCGCGGCGATGCGGTCCAGGTCGCGGTCGTCGACCTGGTTGATCTGCTCACGCATCTGCCCCATGCCGGGCATCATGCCGAGCAGGTTCTTGATGGGGCCCATCTTCTGGACCATCATCATCTGCTCGAGGAAGTCCTCCAGCGTGAAGCCCTCGCCCGAGGCGAGCTTGCCCGCCATCTTGGCGGCTTCCTGCTCGTCGAAGGTCTTCTGGGCCTGCTCGATCAGGGTGAGGATGTCACCCATGTCGAGGATGCGGGAGGCCATCCGGTCCGGGTGGAAGGCGTCGAAGTCCTCGAGCTTCTCACCGGTGGACGCGAACATGATCGGCTTGCCGGTGATGTGGCGGACCGACAGGGCCGCGCCGCCCCGGGCGTCGCCGTCGAGCTTGGTGAGCACGACGCCGTCGAAGCCGACGCCCTCCATGAAGGCCTGGGCCGTGGAGACGGCGTCCTGACCGATCATGGCGTCGACGACGAACAGGACCTCGTCGGGCGATACCGCGTCGCGGATGTCCGCGGCCTGCTTCATCAGCTCCTGGTCGATGCCCAGGCGGCCGGCGGTGTCGATGATGACGATGTCGTGCTGCTGCCGCCTGGCGTGGTCGATCGACTGGCGCGCCACCTCGATCGGGTCGCCGACGCCGTTGCCCGGCTCGGGCGCGTAGACCGCGACCCCCGCCCGCTCGGCCATGACCTGGAGCTGCTGGACCGCGTTGGGACGCTGAAGGTCGGCGGCGACCAGCATGGGCGCGTGGTTCTGGTCACGCAGCCAGCGGGCGAGCTTGCCCGCCAGGGTGGTCTTACCGGCACCCTGGAGACCCGCGAGCATGATGACGGTCGGCGGGTTCTTCGCATAGCGGAGCCGCCGGGTCTCGCCGCCGAGGATCTCGATCAGCTCGTCATTGACGATCTTGACGACCTGCTGCGCCGGGTTCAGCGCCTGTGAGACCTCGACGCCCCGGGCGCGCTCCTTGACCTGCGCGACGAACGTCTTGACCACGGGCAGCGCGACGTCAGCCTCGAGCAGCGCGATGCGGATCTCGCGGCAGGTCGCGTCGATGTCGGCCTCGGACAGCCGACCCTTGGAACGGAGGGAGGAGAAGACCGATGTGAGCCGGTCGGAAAGCGTCTCGAACACGTGATTGGCCAGCCTCTGCGCTACAGGTCTGCGACTCGACCCCCCAGCCTATCCGTTGGGAGGCGTGACTAACGCCCCGACGGTCGGCGCCCCCATCCGGGAACGCCCGCCCGCGTGGTCAGCGCCCCCACCCGGGAACGGCCATCCGCATGGTCAGCGCGTGCTCCACAAGCGTGATGAGCGTGGCTTTCACCGCGTCGCGCGAGCGCGCGTCGGTCCGTGAGATCGGGATGTGCGGCGCCAGCGTCAGCGCCTCCCGCACCTCTTCCTCACCATGCAGGTAGGTCCCGTCCCAGCCGTTGACCGCGACCACGAAGGGGAGCTTGGCCTCCTCGAAGTAGTCGATCGCCGGGAAGCTGTCGGCCAGCCGGCGGGTGTCGACCAGCACGATCGCGCCGATGGCGCCGCGCACGAGGTCGTCCCACATGAACCAGAACCGGTGCTGGCCGGGCGTGCCGAACAGGTAGAGGATCAGGTCCCGGTCCAGCGATACACGGCCGAAGTCCATCGCGACCGTGGTGGTGGTCTTGTTCGGGGTGAGACCGAGGTCGTCGATGCCGGCGCTGGCGTCGGTCATCACCGCCTCCGTGGTCAGGGGGAGGATCTCCGACACCGCCCCCACGAACGTGGTCTTACCCACACCGAATCCACCGGCGACGACGATCTTCGTCGATGTCAGGCCGCCGCCGCGGCTAGAGCCTGCGAAGTCCACTGAGCACCCTTTCCAGCAGGTTGAGATCCGGCTTGCCCGCGTCCAGCTGCGGCTGATGCAGCTGGACCAGACCCTCGGCCGCCATGTCCGCGACCAGGATCCGGGTCACACCGAGCGGGATGCGGAGCATCGCGGAGATCTCAGCGACCGAACGCACTTGCCGGCACAGGGCGCTGATCGCCTGATACTCCGGAGTGCGGGTGGACAGATCATGATGTACGGACGTCGCCGAGGAGACGAGCGCCTCCATGGCGAGCTGGGTCCGGGGGGCGGTCCGCCCCCCGGTCACGGCATACGGCCGGACCAGGGAGCTCTGCTCCGCCGGTGCCGGTTGCATGAGATGTGAAGGACCACCCTGTTGCCGATGGGGGTCGTCCATCGACTGATAAGGCGACCCGCCTAACGGGCCACCTTCGTCAGTCCAGCCGCGGCCTGCCACGGCACCCTCCTAGGATCATCGTCCTCACCTGGGGTGGGAGGCCTGGAGTTCGGCGCGGACGGCCGGCGTCAGCACCTGCCCCGCTCGTTCGACAAGCAGGGTCATCTGATAGGCCACCAGACCCATGTCGCAGTCGGCGGCGGCCAGTACGGCGAGGCAGGAGCCGTCACTGATCGACATGATGAGGAGCAGCCCTCGCTGCATCTCCACCACCGTCTGGGTGACAGCCCCGCCCTCGAAGACCCGGGAAGCCCCCTGGGTCAGGCTGATCAGACCGGCCGCGACCGCCGCCAGCTGGTCCGCCCGGTCCCGGGGGAATCCGTCGGAATACGCCAACGGCAGACCGTCCGCCGACACCACGACCGTGTGCGCCACGCCTGGGACGTTGTTCACAAAGTCGGTGATCAGCCAATTGACCCCCCGGGCGGCCTGGCTCATTTCGCGCACGTGTCATCCTCCTTGGCGACCATGATGAGCTCGCTCACCGGTCCTCCTTGTTTCCTTCAACGTCCCGACCGAAGTCGGGATACGGCTGCCCGTCGCCGGCCTCGCCCCTGGCCGCCGCACGGCCCTGCCGTACTCCCTGCTGGAAGCTCGCCAGCCTGTTGCGCACCGCCTCGGGAGAGACGGTCGGCCGGAGTACGGGGGTATGGGGGGCCGCGCCCGCGTCGGGTGCGGCCGTGCCGGGCACCAGGTTCGCCTTGGGCACCCGCTTGGGGAGCCCGGAACCGGTGATCCCGCCGAGCGAGGGTTCGCTCGCCGCCTGGGCGGCCTGCCAGCCCACGTCCGCGGGTGAGGACCAGGCGTCGGAGGCGGGCGCGGGCGGGGGGGAGGCCGCGTCCTTGAGCTCCTCGGTCAGGTCCTGGACGGGCGCCGCGGGGTCGACCTTCCTGAACCAGTCGGACTCGACCGCGGCGAAGATCGGCAGGAACTCCTCCTTCGCCTCTTCCATGGGCGAGGAGTCGCGGACCACGGGCAGCGGGCCGGTGCTGTCGGCCGGTTCGAAGGCGCGCCGTTCCGACGATCCCGGGTCGCCGGCGGACGGCCATCCTCCGGACCCGCCCTCGCGGGACGGCGGGTCCGGCCAGGCTCCGGCTGCGCCCTCGCGGGA
>NZ_NGFP01000235.1 GCF_002149035.1 Streptosporangium minutum | reverse complement strand
GTCTCGGGGTGGTGAGGCCGTCTCTCCTCGGGCCGGTGATGTGTCCGCTCCGGGTCGTGGTGCGGCCGGTCCTCCGGTGGGTGAGGGCGCGTTCGCTTCTCGTGGGCGGGGTGAGGCCCCTTCGTCACCGGGTCGTGGTGCGGCCGGTCCTTCCCGTGGTGGCGATGGTCTGGCTGCGGGCGGTGTCGGTTCTCATGGGCCGGAGGGGGTGGCTGCTCCCGCGCAGGAGGATGCTTTCGCCGCGTTCCGCGCTGCGGCGGCTGCCGCCGAGGCCACCATCGCGTCCTTGACCGGTGGAGGGTCCGCTCCTTCTCGGGAGGGTGGTGTGGCTGTTCCGTCTTCGGGTGGGGGGTCCGCTTCCTCTCGGGCCGGTGGTGCGGCTGTTCCGTCTCGGGGTGGTGAGGCCGTCTCTCCTCGGGCCGGTGATGTGTCCGCTCCGGGTCGTGGTGCGGCCGGTCCTCCGGTGGGTGAGGGCGCGTTCGCTTCTCGTGGGCGGGGTGAGGCCCCTTCGTCACCGGGTCGTGGTGCGGCCGGTCCTTCCCGTGGTGGCGATGGTCTGGCTGCGGGCGGTGTCGGTTCTCATGGGCCGGAGGGGGTGGCTGCTCCCGCGCAGGAGGATGCTTTCGCCGCGTTCCGCGCTGCGGCGGCTGCCGCCGAGGCCACCATCGCGTCCCTGACCGGCGGAGCGCCCGCTCCGCGCGCGGAACGGGACAGCGTGGACTCACGCGAAGGTGACGCCACAGACTCTCCTCCGGCCGGCGGCCCGACCGCCTCCCAGACGGTCGGCGTCCCGTCTCCGGGTGCCGTCTTCACTGATTCCCACGCGGACGCCGAGGCCCCCCACCTCCGGCAGGACGGCGGACAGGCGTCCGCCGTCACGGACGCCGGAAGCTCCGCCGTCACAGGTGCCGGAAGTTCTACTGCCACGAGTGTCGAAGGCTCCGCGGTCATGGGGGCCGGAAGTTCTGCCGCCACGGGTGTCGAAGGCTCCGCCGTCATGGGTGTCGGAGGCTCCGCCGTCACGGGTGCCGGAAGTTCTGCCGCCCCGCCTCCGGACGACGTCCCCGCCACCTTCCGCGCCGACCGTGACGTCCCTCCTGTTCATGTGGAGGCCGGGGACGGCCGCCCCGTGGCAGGATTCCCCGAAGCCGAAGCCGAAGCCGAAGCCGAAGCCGAAGCCGAAGCCGAAGCCGAAGCGAGCTTGCGCGCGACGCCGTACGGTGCCGTCGTCGCCGATCCCATCGACTACGACGGTCCCGCCGAGCCTGCCGATTCTGTCGATCCCGCCGAGTCTGTCGACTTCGCCGACTCCATCGACTCCGCCGAGTCCGCCGGCAGCGACGAGAGTGACGTTCACGCGGACGAGGAGTCGCAGGGTGACCGGATGCGGGAGGTGGCGCTGCCTGACGCCGTCTCCGAGGCCCTGACCAACGCGCTCACCATCCTCCGCCGCAGCGTCACCGATCTCAGCTTCGGTCTGGACCTCCCCGGCGCCGAGGAGGCCAGGCGGACCCAGAGCGAGATCCTGGCCCAGCTCGACGACTACGTGATCCCGCGGGTCCACATGAGCACCGCGCCGGCGCTCGTCGTGGTCGCGGGCTCCACCGGCGCGGGCAAGTCCACGCTCCTCAACACTCTGGCCAATGCCAAGGTCAGCGCCACCGGAGTGCGCCGCCCCACCACCGGCACGCCGGTTCTCGCCTGTCACCCCGACGACCGCGAGTGGTTCGCCGAGGGCGGCCCGCTCGGCAGCCTGCGGCGGAGGGAGGCACCCGATCCCAAGGCGGCCCCGGGCAGCCTCGTGCTCGTCTCCACCGAACGCCTCCCGCCGGGCGTGGCACTGCTCGACACTCCCGACATCGACTCGGTCGTCGAGGAGCACCACGAGATCGCCCACCGGATGCTCGACACCGCCGACCTGTGGATCTTCGTCACCACCGCCGCCCGCTACGCGGACGCCCCCGCCTGGCGGCTGCTCCGGCTGGCCAAGGAGCGCGGAGCCCGGCTGGCCATCGTGCTCTCCCGGGTGCCGCCCAAGTCCCGCGAGGTGGTCACCAAGCACTTCTTCCGGATGCTCGCCGAGTACGGCCTCGGCGAGGTCGACCGCTTCGTCATCAACGAGAGCAAGGTCACCGACGGCATGCTCGCCGACCACGAGGTCACCGAGCTCCGCCTCTGGCTGACCGAGCTGTCGGTCGACGACCAGCGCCGGGCGCAGGCCGTACAGGCGACCCTGTCCGGAGTGCTGGACAGTTTCCGGACCCGTATCCCGGCCCTGGCCAGGCAGCTGGAGGCCCAGGTGGTCTTCAGGCGCGACCTCCGCGGCGACGTGGACGCCGCCTACGCGGGCGCGATGGCCGAGATCGAGGAGGCGACCAGGAACGGCTCGCTGCTACGCGGTGAGGTGCTCGCCCGGTGGCAGGACTTCGCCGGCTCCGGCGACCTCATGAGGACCCTGCACCTGCGCAAGCCGGGCCGGTTCGCGGGGAAGGCGAGCCATCAGGCCCCCGAGCGGCTCAGCGCGCTGAAGTCCGCGCTCCGGGCCGGGCTGGAGTCCGTCATCGTCTCCGCGGCACAGCGGGCGGCCGAGGAGGCCGTCTCGCGCTGGCTGCACCGTCCCGGTGCCGGTGAGACCCTGGCCGCCACCTCAGGTCTCGGCCACGCCTCCGACGACCTCCTGCGCAGGACCGGCCGGACTGTCGCCGCCTGGCAGGAGCACATCATCGAGCTGATCCGCACCGAGGGCGTGACCAAGCGGGCGGTGGCCAGGCTGGTCTCCTTCGACGTCGAATCCCTGTCGCTGATCTTCGCGGTCGGGCTGCTCGGCGACGGCTCCTCCGAGGCCGAGAGCGCCTTCACCGGTGCGCTGCCGCAACGGCTGGTGCACGCGCTCCTCGGCGCGGAGTCACTGCGCAACATCGGCGTCAAGGCCCGCAGCGACCTGCGTGCCCGGATCGGCATGCTGTTCGACGATGAGATGTCCCGCTACGTCCAGGCTCTCGACGGTGCGGGCATCCCCGACGAATCCGCCGCCACCCGTCTCCACCAGGCCACCTACAACCTTGAGGTCGCCCGATGAGGAACCGGCCAGGAGCGGTCGATGGCGGGAAGCGGACCCGACATGGTGAGCGGAGCGGATCGTGAGGGACGAGTGGCCCGCGGAGTGAACGAGGAGTGGTGAGCGGTCGATGGCGGGAAGCGGACCCGACGTGGTGAGCGGAGTGTTTCCCGAGCGTGCCTCCGGCACGATGGCCCGCGAGGGACGAGCGGTCCACGCAGCGAACGAGGAACGGTAAGCGAGCAATGACCACTGTTGGCACCACCCAGACGCGCCAGGGGCTTGGCAGCCGACTCGCCGCGCTGGCCCGGATCGTGGAACTGGGGCCGGGCAGAGTCGACCCCAAGCTCCTGGCCGAGTCGGGGCAGCTCCTGCTGCGGGCCGGCGACAGGCTCAAGCTCTCCCCCGACCACACCGTGGTCGCGCTCGCCGGGGGCACCGGAAGCGGCAAGTCCACCCTGTTCAACTCGGTCTCCGGACTCGAACTGTCGCCGACCGGGGTCCGCCGGCCGACCACGGCGCGCACCCACGCCTGCGTCTGGGGCCTGGACGGCGCGGGCCCGTTGCTCGACTGGCTGCAGATCCAGTGGCGGCACCGCTTCGCCAGGGCGAGCGCTCTTGACAAGGGCGAGAGCCAGCTCCACGGGCTCATCCTGCTGGACCTGCCCGACCACGACTCCATCCGGGCGCTCACCGACACCGAGGCCGACCGGCTGATCCAGATCGCCGACCTCGTCGTGTGGGTGCTCGACCCGCAGAAGTACGCCGACGCCTCCACGCACCGCCGCTACGTGACCGAGCTGGCCGGGCACGACGCGGTGACGATCTTCGTACTCAACCAGGTCGACCGGCTGGACCCGGAGGAGCTCGCCGAGTGCGTCGCCGACCTGGAGGACCTGCTCCGCCGCGAGGGCGTCGAGAAGCCCGTGATCGTCACCACCTCCGCGATCACCGGCAAGGGGGTGGACGCTCTCCGAGCGGTCCTCGCCGAGACCGTGGCCGGGCGCAGGGCGGCGGTCCAGCGCCTGGAGGCCGACCTCGACCGGCTGACGCTCCGCCTGGCGAAGATCATGCCCGCGGACGGGACCCCGGCCGCCTCCGCCGCCATCGACGACGCCCGCCGGATCGGCCTGACCGATGCGCTCTGCGACGCGGTCGGCGTGCCCGCGGTCGGTGAGGCGATGGAGAACGTGTACGGCGTGCGGTCCATGGAGTGGGTCGGCTGGCCGTACACCCGATGGGCCGCCAAGCTCCGGCCAGACCCGCTGAACAGCCTGCGCCTGGGCGACCTCAGGGACGAGATCCGAGGTCTCACCGGAGGCTCGGTCAGCGCGCAGCCGGCCGAGGTGGACAACGCGGTGCAGGCCCTCGCCGACGGGCTGACCTCCGGTATGCACGAGGCCTGGCGCAACGGGATCAGGGACGCCGCACGCTCCCGCTCGGCCCAGCTGCCCCAGGTGCTCTCCGAGGAGCTGTCGGAGGTCGCGCCGCGCCTGGACAGGGTTCCCGGCTGGTGGCGGCTGCTTCTCATCTGGCAGTATCTGCTGGTCCTGCTGTTCGTGGCGGGGCTCGCCTGGTTCGGTACGGCTCTCGCCTACGGGGTGTTCGGCGCCGGGCAGCTGCCGGCGGGCCTGGCGGTGTTCGGTGAGGCGGCCTCGCTGCCGTGGGTCGGGCTGATGGCGCTCTCGGTTCTGGGACTCGGCCTGCTCACCGCCGTGGCCAGCCGTAACTTCGTCGCACTCGGTGCGGGCAGTGAGCGCGACCGGCTCGAACGGGAGATGCGCCGCAGGGTCGGCGGGGTGGCCGGAAGCATGGTGATCGAGCCGGTGGAGCGCGAACTGGCCAGATACAACGAGTTCTACTCCGCCATGCGGAGCGTGCAGGGCTGAGCCCGCACTGTCCACAGCGGTTCATCACGCGCTTGCGGTAGTCCACAGAGCGCGATTCGGCGGCCCGTGCCACAGGTGGCACGGGCCATCGTGTCTTCCACGCCACGGGCAGTCCGCCCGCTCTCAAGGGAGACACGATGAATGACATCTACATCACGCTGACCGGCAACGTCGCGGCTCCACCGCGCCAGCACACCTTCCCCGACGGCTCGCGGGTCACCTCGCTCAAGGTCGCCTCGACGAGCCGTTACTTCGACCGGGAGAACCAGCAGTGGTGCAACGGCGAGACGACCTACTTCGGCGTCCGCTGTTTCCGCGGGCTCGCCGACAACGTCGCCCAGTCGGTCCGGACGGGCCAGCCGATCGTCGTTCAGGGGCGCCTGCGGATCCGCGAGTTCACCCATGAGGGCCAGCGTCGCTTCATGCCCGAGGTGGAGGCCAACTCGCTCGGGCACGACCTGCGCTGGGGGCTGGGAAGTTTCAGCAAGCCGCAGCGGGGAGGAGCGGCCCCCGCGCTGGGGCGCGAGGAGCGGACCGAGCTCGACCGAGAGACCCATGACTGGGCCATGGGCGACACCGTCCCCGCCGCGGCGGGCGCCTCCGGTGGCCTGAGCCTGGTGAAGACCGAGGCGGGCGGTGGGGAGACGGCCGGAGTGGAGAGCGATCAGGCATGGGAGGGCGCAGCCGGGGGAGCAGCGAACACGGAAGATCACGGCGTGTCCGAAGGAGAGACGGGGGCCGGGCAGGGGAAGATGATCGACAGAGAGACGGACATGGCTGACGGGGAGTCCACGGACGAGACGCCATGGCCTGCGGAAGCGCGCCTGGCGGCCTGAGACGGGCCGCTCGGTGCCCTTCGCCGCCGCCGACGAGGGCCGTCGACGGGGAAGGGCGCCGAGCGGCGGCAGGCTGTGTGTCTCCGACGGGGAGCGATCCGGAGAGGACCGAGAGAGCGATCCGGAGGGGACCGAGAAGAAGGATCCGAAAGAGGACCGAGGGGAAGAGGAGGGGGCATCGGCCGAGCGCGGTCGGTGCCCCGCCAGAGGAGGCGGTCGCGCCGAGAAAACGGCCGATGGTCTTGCCCGTGTCAGATGCCCGAAGCACCTGTTAGGTCCAGGTCACGCCCCGCAGCATGGCTGCTCCTTTCCCACACGGTCCGCTCGCGGAGTGAGCGATTCCCAGTTGTGGATCACCTGATGGGAGACCCACTCTGCCAAAGGTAGCGGTTACTGTCGCGCACCGCACACTCCGCAACTATCGTGTTACACATCGTTAGTCGGAGAAGGGGGCGACATGGCGGCACCCATTCACACCTCGGTCAAACCGCGCGGCGGCGTGACGGCCATAGCCAATCGGTGGCCCTTGCTTGGGCAGCGTCGTGCGCTGGTCGTCTACCTTTGCGGGATCGTGGTGCTGGATCTGGTCGCGATCGGCTTTTTCGCCGTATCCAGTGATCTCCGCTGGCCTGACCTGATCACCTTCGCCGCGTTGATGGCATGCGGCGCGGTCTGCATCGAGGCGACGCGCAGGCTCGGCATGCCCGCCGGCGTCTCCCGTGACCTGCTCTCCGCCTGGTGGTTGCCCGCCGCGCTGCTGCTGCCCCCCGTCTACGCGCTTCTCGCCCCCATTCCGCTCCAGATCCTCCTGCAGAAAAGGGTGCGCGAGACCGTCGTCTACCGGAGGGTCTTCAGCTCGGCCGCGATCGGCCTGGCCGGATGCGCGGCCTCGGTGCTGTTCCACACCGTCGTCGGAGACCTGAGCGCCCTGACGGCGGGCGCCGGCAGGCCGATCCTCGTCGCCGTGGGCTGTGCCGTCCTGTTCACCGTGGTCAACACCGCGCTGATCGCCGTCGCCGCGCACACCTCCGCCCCCGACAGCCGCTGGAGGGAGGTGCTGTGGAACCGGGAGAGCCTGCTGCTCGACGTGGTCGAGCTCTGTCTCGGAGTCATCGTGGCCATCACCTGCGGCCTGAACCTGGCGCTGCTGGTGCTGGCCCTGCCGCCGGTGGTCCTGCTCCAGCGCAGCCTGCTCCACGCCCAGCTCCAGGCGGCGGCCCGGACCGACCCCAAGACCGGCCTGCTCAACGCCGCGGCCTGGCAGCGCGAGGCGGACACCGAGATCGTCAGGGCGCGCCGCACCGGTGAGACGCTTGCCCTGCTGATCGTCGACATCGACCATTTCAAGCGGGTCAACGACACCTACGGCCACCTGATCGGCGACCAGGTCCTGGTCGGGGTGGCCGCCACCATCCGCAGCCAGCTCCGTGACTACGACGTGGTGGGCAGGTTCGGGGGTGAGGAGTTCGTCGTCCTGCTGCCCCGGGCCGACGTGACCGAGGCCCGCAGGGTCGCCGAGCGGCTGCGCTCCCGCATCGGGCGGATGGCGGTCCCGGCGGACGACAACATGATCACCGTGACCATCTCGGTGGGCGTCGCGGTCATGAGCATGCACGGCGATGATCTCATCGAGCTGCTCGCCGCTGCGGACCTGGCCCTTTACCGTGCCAAGGAGCTCGGCCGCGACCGGATCTGCCTGCCCGCCACCGTGGTGCCCCCGGCCCGCAGGCCCGGTTCCGAGGCCGCCCCTAGCTAAGCCTGACAGGCCCTAAGCTAGAAGGCATGCCGGAGTACATCTACACACTGCAGCGCGTGCGCAAGGCGCACGGCGACAAGGTCGTCCTCGACGACGTGACGCTGTCGTTCCTGCCAGGCGCGAAGATCGGCGTCCTGGGTCCCAACGGCACCGGAAAGTCGACGCTGCTGAAGATGATGGCGGGTCTGGAGCAGCCGTCCAACGGCGACGCCCGGCTCATGCCCGGCTTCACCGTCGGCATGCTTCAGCAGGAGCCTCCCCTCAACGAATCCAAGACCGTGCTCGGCAACGTCGAAGAGGGCGTCGCCGAGACCAAGGCCATGCTCGATCGCTTCAATGAGATCGCCGAGCTGATGGCAACCGACTACAGCGACGACCTGCTCAACGAGATGGGCAAGCTGCAGGACGCGCTGGACCACCGTAACGGCTGGGATCTCGACAGCCAGCTGGAGCAGGCGATGGACGCCCTCCGCTGCCCGCCGCCGGACGCGGACGTCACCCAGCTCTCCGGTGGAGAGCGCCGCCGGGTCGCGCTCTGCAAGCTGCTGCTGGAGCAGCCCGACCTGCTGCTGCTCGACGAGCCCACCAACCACCTGGACGCCGAGAGTGTCCAGTGGCTGGAGTCCCACCTGGAGAAGTATCCCGGTACCGTCCTGGCCGTCACCCACGACCGTTACTTCCTGGACAACGTGGCCGGCTGGATCCTGGAGCTCGACCGCGGCCGTTGCCACGCCTATGAGGGCAACTACTCCACCTACCTGGAGGCCAAGGCGGCGCGGCTCAAGCTTGAGGGCCAGAAGGACGCCAAGCGCAAGAAGCGCCTGGAGGAGGAGCTGGAGTGGGTCCGCTCCAACGCCCGCGCCCGCCAGACCAAGAGCCGGGCACGTCTCCAGCGCTACGAGGAGATGGCCGCCGAGGCCGACAAGCACCGCAAGCTGGACTTCGAGGAGATCCAGATCCCGCCGGGCCCGCGACTGGGCACCACGGTCATCCGGGCGGAGAAGCTCACCAAGGGCTTCGAGGACCGCGTCCTCATGGACAGCCTCTCCTTCGACCTGCCGCGTAACGGCATCGTCGGCATCATCGGCCCGAACGGCGTCGGCAAGACGACGCTGTTCCGGATGATCACCGGCAGCGAGACGCCGGACGACGGCGAGATCGTGGTCGGCGACACCGTCAAGATCTCCTACGCCGACCAGAGCCGTGGCGGCATCGACCCGACCAAGAACGTCTGGGAGGTCGTCTCCGACGGGCTCGACTACATCAAGGTCGGCCAGGTCGAGGTGCCGTCCCGCGCCTACATCGCGGCGTTCGGGTTCAAGGGCCCGGACCAGCAGAAGAAGTCGGGCATCCTGTCCGGCGGCGAGCGCAACCGGCTCAACCTGGCCCTGACCCTCAAGCAGGGCGGCAACGTGCTGCTGCTCGACGAGCCCACCAACGACCTCGACACCGAGACGCTCTCCAGCCTGGAGAACGCGCTGCTGGAGTTCCCGGGCTGCGCGGTCATCACCTCGCACGACCGGTGGTTCCTCGACCGCATCGCCACCCACATCCTCGCGTGGGAGGAAGGCTCGAACTGGTTCTGGTTCGAGGGCAACTTCGCCGACTACGAGAAGAACAAGATCGAGCGCCTGGGTGCCGACGCGGCCCGTCCGCACCGGGTCACCTACCGCAAGCTCACCCGCGACTGACGCGGGCCGTCAGCGGCCTGCGGTGCCCGCCGTGTACGGCGGGCACCGCAGGCTCGCGGTAGCAGTCGACCGGGACGCCGGCCGATGCGTAGACCGGGGCGCCGGCCTGCTCGCCGCCCGACGGGTGGTGAGGACGGGCGCCTGCGTAGACAGGGCGTGCCCGAGCCCGCTCGGGTGCGGAGCGATGAAAGCGGGCGTGGAGCGATGAGAAAAGGAAGCCGTCGAGGCGTCGCGTGAGTGGCATGGATGAGGATCCCCGCTTTCGGGCTGGAGAGCGGGCCAACGCTTCAGGTGTGGCCGGGCAGCGGGTGTCCGAGGGTGTGGCCGGGCAGCGGGTGACAGACGATGTGAGCCGTGCCCACCGGCATGTGTTTTCCCGGGCCGTCAGGTTCGGCGACGTCGACTCGCTGGGCCATGTCAACAATGTCCGGTTCTTCGACTACCTCGAAGACGCGCGCCTGGAGATGTTCCACATCGACCTCCACCGGGAGGGCGGGACGCCCTTCCGGGGTCTCGTCGTCGCCCGGCACGAGATCGACTACAGGCGTCCTCTCACCTTCCGCCCCGACCCGGTCCGGGTGGAGTCGTGGGTGACGGAGATCCGTCCGGTGCGGTTCACCCTCGACTACGAGATCCGCGACGGCGAGGAGGTCTTCGTACGGGCCCGCTCGGTGATGGTCGCCTACGACGTGGAGCGGGCCGGCCCCCGGCGGTTGAACCCGTACGAACTCAGCTACCTGCGCAGGTTCACCGCCGGGTAGCGGCCGCCGGCGGTTCCTCGCGGGTCAGCCGTTTTCCGCGGGGCGCTCGCCCCGCAGGGGACTGACATCCAGCACGGCCTTGCCGGGGATCCGCCGGTCGAGGAGCTCCTGGGCGGCGTCGGCGATGCGCTCCCAGGGGCCACGCCAGCCGACCTCGGGACGGAGCCTGCCGTCGGCGACGTACCTCAGCAGAGTGGACAGGTCCTCGCCGAACCGGGTGGCGTCGCCGAAGCTGTTGATCGACTTGGACGCGCCGAGCGAGAAGAGCGAGTACGGGGCGAACACGGCCGGCTCATCGGAGGCCCAGCCGATGTTCTGGATGTTCCCTCCAGGAGCCAGCAGAGCCCACGCGGCGACCAACTGGCTCCCGCCGACGTTGTCCAGGATCAGGTCCACCGGCCGGTCCACGCCCTCCAGACCGATGACCACCTCGTGGGCGCCGAGCTCGGCCAGTCCTTTTCCGCGTGCCGCCGAGCCGACCGACGCGATGACATGCGCGCCACCCAGCGCCGCGAGCTGGACGGCGAACCGGCCGACGCCGCCGGCGGCACCGGTGATCAGAACGCGCCTGCCCAGGATCGGGGCGGCCCGCAGCGCGCGCAGCGCGGTGACTCCGGCCATCGGCAGGGCCGCCGCGTCGGCCAGGTCGACCTCGGCCGGGACCTCCGCGACGGAGTCGGCGTCGACGGCCATGCGCTGCGCCCAGGCTCCCGCCCCGAAGGCCACGACGCGCGTCCCGACGGCCGGTCCGCTGCCGTCCGCGGCGGCCTGCGACACGATGCCGGAGGCGTCGTAGCCGTGCACGGTTCCCGGCGCCGGCCGGGGGGCGGCCGTGATCTCACCGCGGTTGAGAGATATGTGACGCACATCGATCACCGCCTGGTGCGGGCGCGGAACCGGTCCGTCGACGTCTCCGAGCCGCAGCGCCGCGGGAGCGGCCGTGTCGACGACGAGTGCGTGAATGCTCATTGGGCCTCCTCATGAGGTGATGGGCGCCTGCCCTGCCACCTTTAGCGGACTGACGGTCCGCTAAGAAGGGGTTGTATCATATCGGACTGATGGTCCGCTAATTGGAGGACGACGGATGGCCGAGCAACGGCATGAGCGCGCCAACGCGGTGCGGAACCGGCGAGCGGTCCTTCAGGCAGCGGAGCGGCTGCTCGAGGAGGGCGGGGACGAGCACGTGTCCCTCGACCGGGTGGCGGCCCTCGCCGGTGTCGGCAAGGGCACCGTCTTCCGTCGTTTCGGCAGCCGCGCCGGCCTCATGCAGGCGCTGCTGGAGGAACGGTCACTCGCCCTGCGTGAGGCCGTCGCCGAGGGGCCCCCGCCGCTGGGCCCGGGGGCACCCCCCGGAGAGCGCCTGCTGGCCTTCCTCGACGGGCTGGGGGGCATCGCCGAGCACAACGCCGCCCTCCTGACGGCTCATGAGCAGGCATGCGCCGACGACAAGCAGGCCGATCCGAGTTACATGTTCTGGCACCGCCACATCTACGATCTCCTGGCCGAGGCGCGCCCCGATCTCGACACGGAGTTCCTCGCCCACGCGCTGCTCTCGGTGTTCGACGGCAACCTGGTCAGGGGCATGACACGCGCCGACGATCCACGGCGCTTCACCGCGTCCGTGCAGGACATGGCCGTCGCCCTGCTGACCTCGGCACCTCGCACCTGATCCTCGTCGGCCATCCCGGCGCGGAGCCGTACGGCACGGCCCCGCGTTTCCCGGCACGTCCGGGCGGATCACCGGCGGATGTCGCGAGTCCCCTTCGCTGAACGCGGCGGGTCGCCGCCCACCTGGACGTACGGCGGGCCGCCGCACACCTGTGGACGTACGCGGGCCGCCGCCCACCTGGACGTACGGCGAGCCGTCGCCCACCGGCCAGCGCCCCTGCAGGGTGGCCGTGTCCGCGGGCGGCGGCTCGCCGTACGGGCCGGGGGCGGCGCCCCTACGGGGTGTGCAGCCAGGCGGCGGTGTCCGGGGGGAGGAGGTAGCCGTCCACGGGGGCGCTGCCGATCAGGACCCGTTCGTGCGGCGGGAGCTGCACCGAATCGGAGCCGCAGTTGATGACGCAGGTCAGCGGGCCACGGCTGAAGAAGAGCGCACCCTCGGGAGAGTCCAGCCAGGTGATCCCGTCGGTGAGCGAGCCGCGCAGCTCGCGGCGGGCGCGCAGGGCCTCCTGGTAGAAGCTCAGGGTCGAGCCCGGGTCGCTCGCCTGGTGTTCGGCGTTCAGCGCGGCCCACTCGACCGGCTGGGGCAGCCAGGGACGGGCGCCGTCGGGCGAGAAGCCGTACGGCTCGGCGACGCCGGACCACGGGATGGGCACCCGGCAGCCGTCACGGCCGGCCAGCTTCCCCTGGGAGCGGGCGAAGATGGGATCCTGCCGCGACTCCGGGGGAAGGTCCGTCACCTCGGGGAGACCGAGCTCCTCCCCCTGGTACAGGTATGCCGATCCCGGCAGGGCGAGCATGGCCAGCAGAGCCGCCCGCGCGCGGGCGAGGCCCGTGGTGGAGTTGGTCAGGCCTCCGCCGTACCGGGTGACGTGGCGGACCACGTCGTGGTTGGAGAGCACCCAGGTGGGGGCGGTCACGGCGGCCAGGGTGTCATCGATGACCTTCTGGAACGCCGTCGCCGACCAGGGCGCCTCCAGCCAGGCGAAGTTGAAGCTCTGGTGCAGCTCGTCGGGGCGGACGTAGAGGGCGAGATCCTCGGCGGAGTCGGTCCACACCTCGCCGATGGCCATCCGCTCGCCCGGGTAGGAGTCGAGCACCTTGCGCCATTCGCGGTAGACCTCGTGCACCTCGGGCCGCCCCCAGATGGGTGACTCGGCCTTGAACGCCTGGTCCTCGGGAGGGGTGTCGGGCAGACCCTCGGCCTTGTAGAGGCCCATCGCCACGTCGATCCTGAACCCGTCCACGCCCCGGTCCAGCCAGAATCTCAGCACGTCGAGGAACTCCGACCGCACCTCGGGGTTGCGCCAGTTGAAGTCAGGCTGTTCGGAGGCGAACAGGTGCAGGTACCACTGCCCGTCGGATGTCCTGGACCAGGCCGGGCCGCTGAAGGTGGACTGCCAGTTGTTGGGCGGCAGTTCCCCGCCGTCGCGGAAGAGGTAGCGGTCACGCCCCTCGCCCTGCAACGCCGCCTTGAACCACTCATGCTCGGAGGAGCTGTGGTTGGGCACGATGTCCACGATCACCCGCAGCCCGTGGCCGTGGGCGTCGGCGACGAGCGCGTCGAAGTCGGCCAAGGTGCCGAACAGCGGGTCGACGTCGCGGTAGTCGGCCACGTCGTAGCCGCCGTCGGCCATGGGGGAGCGGTAGAAAGGGGTCAGCCAGATCGCGTCCACGCCCAGCTCGGCGAGGTAGGGAAGACGCTGCCGGATGCCGGCCAGGTCGCCGACGCCGTCTCCTGAGGCGTCGGCGAAGCTGCGAACATAGATCTCATAGACGACGGCATCACGCCACCAGGGGGTTTCCATGTGCATGGATTGCCCCCGCCCGGCGGGGTTTATGCGTCAGGGGCGTTGACCATGCTCTGCGCCGCGTAGACGAGATAGTCCCACAGGCGCTTCTCCAGCTCCTCGGGGAGCTCCAGCGAGACCACCGCGTCATGCATGTGCTTGAGCCAGGCGTCGCGTTCGGCCGGGCCGATGACGAAGGGGTTGTGGCGCATCCGCAGCCGCGGGTGCCCCCGCTGCGCGCTGTAGGTGTTGGGGCCGCCCCAGTATTGGATCAGGAAGAGGCTCAACCGGTCTTCGGCCCCGGTGAGGTCGTCCTCGGGATAGAGCGGTAGCAGCAGCGGGTCTTTCACGACGCCCTGGTAGAAGCGGTGGACCAGAAGTCGGAAGGTCTCCTCGCCGCCGACGGCGTCGTAGAAGGTCTGGGGTTCCTCGGGGATAGCGGACACGACTCCAAGCCTAAGTGACGTCAGCCGGCGATCGGGATGGAGGCCCGATCAAGGGCGGACTTGATCCGGATGCGGAGCTCGCGGGCGACCTCGGCCTGCCGGGAGGGGATCGTCTTGGCGCTGATCCGGAAGACGATGGCGGTGTCGGAGATCTGCTCGATCCCCCAGACCTGGGGCTCCTCCACCATGACGCTGTCGCGGTAGGTGGAGTCGTTCCACATGTCCTCGACCACGTCCTTGAGCAGGGCGCGGACCGCGGGGATGTCGGAGGCGTAGGACACCGGGACGTCCACGGTGGCGCGGGACCAGCCCTGGGACTCGTTGCCGACGCGGGTGATGGTGCCGTTGCGGACGTACCAGACCCGGCCGTCGATGTCGCGCAGGCGGGTGATGCGCAGGGTGACCGCCTCGACGGTGCCGACCGCGGCACCCACGTCGATCACGTCGCCCACGCCGTACTGGTCCTCCAGGAGCATGAACATGCCGGCGATGAAGTCCTTGACCAGCTCCTGGGCGCCGAAGCCGACGGCCACGCCGACGATGCCGACGCTGGTCAGCAGGGGAGCGATGGGGACGGAGAGGCGCTCCAGGACGGTCAGGGCCGCGGTGCCGAGGATGACGATCGAGGCGACGGGCCGCAGCACCGAGCCGATGGTCTCCGCGCGCTGCCTGCGCCGCTCGGCGGCGACCGCGTCGAGCCCCTCCAGTGCCACCGACTGCTTTCCGCGAAGGCGCCCGGCGATCGAGCTGCCGTTGGAGGAGGAGGCGCGCTTGACCACCCGCGTGATCAGCCGGTTGGCCACGTTGCGCAGGAGCAGTGCGATGACCAGGATGAGCATGATCGCGATCGTGCTCGCGATCACGGGAGCCCAGGTGGGAGGCAGGACGGATTGCATGAGGCTGCAGATTACCCCGCCGCCGTTCTCGCAGCCGTTGGTTAGGCCCGCGCCCATCTTGATGAGTTCGTCGACCACCGGTCCGCCGGTGGTCTCGGGGGTGGGGGCGGGGGGGCGGGGG
>NZ_NGFP01000234.1 GCF_002149035.1 Streptosporangium minutum | reverse complement strand
GAGGGAGACGGAAGGGGGAGGCGACACCGGCCCGGCCGCCGCGTGCCCGGCCGCGGGAGACCGGAGACCCGGTCCCCCGCGAGGGGCGTTACAGCGCCAGGGAGGGCTTGAGCTGCTTGAAGCGGGCCATCAGGCCGTTGACGAACTGCGGCGACTCGTCGGTCGACAGTTCGGAGGCCAGGCCGACCCACTCGCTGATGACGACGCCCTCGGGGACGTCGGGCATCCACAGCAGCTCGTAGGTGCCGCCGCGCAGCAGGTTGCGGTCGACCGCGGGCATGCGGTCGAGCGTCCAGCCCTCGGCGTAGGTGGTGATCAGTTCGTCGATGCGGGCCCGGTGGCGGCACACGCCCTCGACGATCGTCGCGGTGTACTCGTTGACGGGCGGCTCCGCCCGCTCCAGGCGCTCGGCGAGAACGCTGAGCGGGTCCTGGCTGCGCGCCTCCGCCTCGAACAGGATGTCCAGCGCGCGCCTGCGCGCCTTACCCCGTGCCGACATCAGGCCCGGCCGAGGTAATCGCCGGTGCGGGTGTCGACCTTGACCTTCTCGCCGGTCGTGATGAACAGCGGCACCTTGATCTCGGCGCCGGTCTCCAGCTTGGCGGGCTTGGTGCCGCCGGTGGAGCGGTCGCCCTGGAGGCCGGGCTCGGTCTCGGCGATGATCAGCTCGACGGCCGCGGGCAGGTCGATGTAGAGCACGTTGCCCTCGTTGATCGCCACCGTGGCCAGCATGTTCTCCAGCAGGTAGTTGGCGGCGTCGCCGACCGCGGTCCGGGAGACGTGGAGCATGTCGTAGTTCTCGGTGTCCATGAAGACGAAGTCGTCGCCGTCCATGTAGGAGAACTGCATCTCGCGCTTGTCGACGTTGGCCACCTCGACCTTGACGCCGGCGTTGAAGGTCTTGTCGACGACCTTGCCCGACATGACGTTCTTCAGCTTGGTGCGGACGAACGCACCACCCTTGCCGGGCTTGACGTGCTGGAACTCCACAACCGCCCAGAGCTCACCGCCGTCGAGCTTGAGCACCAGGCCGTTCTTGAGGTCGTTCGTCGTCGCCACTAGTTTCTCCTGCGTACGGCCGCTCTAAAGGACAAGCAGCTCTTTGGTCGTCCGTGTGAGAAGTTCCGGTCCGTCATCACGCGTCACGAGCGTGTCCTCGATGCGGACGCCGCCCCTGCCCGGTAGGTAAACTCCAGGCTCAACGGTGACCGGAACTCGATCCTCTAGTCTAGCGTGCTCATGGTCGGGCTCCGGCTTCAGCGGAGACAGGAACGGCGCCTCGTGAATCTCCAGCCCGACACCGTGGCCGAGGCCGTGGCCGAAGTAGTCTCCGTACCCCGCCTGCGCGATCACCTCGCGGGCGGCGGCGTCCACCTCGTGGGCGGCGGCGCCGGGCCGTACGGCATGGCGGCCGGCGCGCTGGGCGGCACGGACCAGGTCGTACAGCTCGCGCTGCCACGGGGCGGGCTCGCCGATCGCCACCGTCCGGGTCATGTCGGCATGGTAGCCCCCGTGCAGCGCCCCGAAGTCCATCGTGACCAGATCGCCCCGCTCCAGCGGCCGGTCCGAGGGCGAGTGGTGCGGGATCGAGCCGTTGGGGCCGCTCGCCACGATCGAGTCGAAGGCGGGCTTCTCGGCGCCCAGCTCGATCATCCGGGACTCCAGCGCCCTGGCGATGTCCCTCTCGGTCACCCCGGGCCGCAGCATGGGCAGCACGTCGGAGAATGCCTGGTCGGTGATCGCGCACGCGTCGCGGAGAAGGTCGATCTCGGCCTCGTCCTTGACCCGGCGCACCGACTCCACCGCCCCGGTCAGGCGCAGCAGGTCCTCGCCCAGCCGGAAGTAGTCGGCGACGGGCATGTCGTGGGCCTCGACGGCGACCCGGTCGGCCATCACCACCAGGCATCCGGCGACGTCGCGCTCCTCGACCACCTCGATGTCGGAGCAGGCCCGCCGCGCGGTCTCGGCGTAGCGGGAGTCGGTGGCCAGCGTGGCACGGGCGTCGGCCCGGACGAGCACCGCCGCGTTGGAGCTGGCCAGGCCGGTCAGGTAGCGCACGTTGACGCCCCGGGTGACCAGGATCGCGTCCGCCTCGTGAGCGGGGAGCAGTGCCGCGAGGCGTTCGCGGCGCCGAGCATGGGTGACGGTCATGTCCGCATGCTATTGACCGCCGCTCTTGACCCCCTTCGCAGGTGTCGCTACCTTCCCCCCAGAGGTTAGGAAGGTTTCCTAACTCCCCCCGCACCAGGAGCGCCGATGCGACGCATTCTCGCCGCCGTAGCCCTCTCCGCACTCGTGACGGCCGGCACCCCCGCCCTGGCGGAGAGCACCGCCGGGTTCATCCGGGTCGACCAGGTCGGATTCGCCCCCTCCGAGACCAAACAGGCCTACCTGATGACGACGGGCCCGGCCGCCGCGACGCCCTTCACCGTCGTCGACCACCGGGGCCGGAAGGTGCTGCGCGGCAGGGCCGGCGCGGACCTCGGCCGCTGGAACGCCAAGTACGGGCATGTCTACGCCGTCGACGTCAGCGGGCTCCGCGCCCCGGGCAGGTACCGGATCAGGACCGCCACGACCACCTCGGCGGAGTTCCGGGTCGCCCCGGCCGCGCAGTTCGCCGTGCCCGCCTCCAAGGTCGTCACGTTCTTCGGCGCCCAGCGCGACGGCGCCGACGTGATCCCCGGCGAGCTCGGGCGCAAGCCCTCCCACCTCAACGACCGCCGGGCCGCCGTCCACGAGTGGCCGGTCTTCACCGGCCCCGACACCGACCAGATCAAGGGCGGGCTCACCGCCCTCGGCGGGACCGTCGACGCCGAGGGCGGCTGGTTCGACGCGGGCGACTACCTGAAGTTCACCCACATCCTGGCCTACGTCGACACGCTGCTCTGGGCGGCCAGGCGCGACGCCGGGCCCGTGGTGGACCCCCGGCTCCGGGCCGAGGCGGCACACGGCCTGAAGTGGCTGGACAAGATGTGGGACGAGCGGTCCAGGACCCTCTACATCCAGGTCGGCATCGGCGCGGGCGACGCGGAGGGCACGTTCGCCGGCGACCACGACGTCTGGCGCCTGCCCGAGGCCGACGACGGGGACACCGGCCAGGGGCGGCAGTACATCCGCAACCGCCCGGTCTTCCGCGCGGCCCCGCCCGGCGAGCCGATCAGCCCCAACCTCGCGGGCCGTACGGCCGCCGCCTTCGCCCTGGCCTCCCAGGTGGAGCCCGACCGGTACCGGGCCCAGCGGCTGCTGGACAAGGCCGCCTCGATCTACGCGCTGGCCAGGACCGAGAACGTGGGCAGGCTGACCACCTCGCTGCCGTGGGCCTTCTATCCGGAGAGCGTGTGGCGCGACGACATGGAGCTGGGCGGGGCCGAGATGGCACTGGCCGCCCAGCGGCTGGAGGACCCCCGGGCCGGGGAATGGCTCCGGCAGGCCGCGCACTGGGCCGGGCAGTACCTGGAGCACGAGGCCGGGGGCGACACCCTCAACCTCTACGACGTCAGCGCCCTCGGCCACGCCGACCTGGTCCGCGCGCTGCGCGCCGCCGGGGCCGGCGACCTGGCGGTGAAGGAGTCACACCTGCTCGGCGACCTGAAGGCGCAGCTGGAGATCGGCGCCGGGCGCGCCGCCAAGGACCCGTTCGGGGCCGGCGCGGTGTACGACGGCTTCGACGCGGTGCCGCACGCCTTCGGCCTGGCCGCCACCTCCCGGCTGTACCGGGCGGTGAGCGGTGACCGCGCCTACGACGCCTTCGGCACCCGGCAGCGCAACTGGACCTTCGGCGCCAACGCCTGGGGCGTGTCGTTCATGGTCGGCGCAGGCGAGAACTTCGAGCGCTGCCCGCACCACCAGATCGCCAACCTCAAGGGCCGCGTCGACGGCCGCCGCCCCCTGGCCGTCGGCGCGGTCGTGAACGGGCCCAACAGCGAGGACCTGTTCTCCGACGGCCTGGGCGAGCACTTCGAGGAGATGAAGCGCTGCCCGGGCGACGGCGTGGACCGCTACGAGGAGTTCACCGGCCGCGGCTCCCGCTACGTCGACGACGTCCGCTCCTGGCAGGCGTCGGAGCCCGCCGACGACTTCGCGGCGATCGCGCTGTACGCGCTCACGCTGATGTCGAAGGACCGCTGACCCGCGGCCGGCGCGGCACGGCCGGGCTCCCCCTGTCGCCGGGACCGGCGGGGGCCCGCCGAGCCGCGCCGGACACGGAAGTACGGCCCGCCACCCCCGTGCGGGGAGGGCGGGCCGTACGCGATCGGACCGTCAGGCGGTCGCGGGCCCGGGGACCCTGACCGCCCTGCCGGCGGGGACCCGGACCGTCAGGCGGTCGCGGGCTCGGGAACCCTGACCGCCCTCTCGGCGGGAGCGTCGTCGAGCGGCTGGGGCGGCGCGTTGAAGACCGCCTCGTCGAGGCGGCCCTCGGCCCTGCCGACCAGGACCGGGACGACCATCTGGCCGGCCACGTTGGTGGCGGTGCGGATCATGTCGAGGATCGGGTCGATGGCCAGCAGCAGGCCGACGCCCTCAAGGGGCAGGCCGAGCGTGCTGAGGGTGAGGGTGAGCATCACGATCGCACCGGTGAGGCCGGCGGTGGCGGCGGAGCCGACCACCGAGACGAAGGCGATCAGCAGGTACTGGCCAACCCCGAGCGGGATGTGGAACACCTGGGCCACGAAGATCGCGGCGAGGGCCGGGTAGATCGCGGCGCAGCCGTCCATCTTGGTGGTCGCGCCGAACGGCACCGCGAAGGAGGCGTAGTCGCGGTCCACACCCAGGCGCTCGGTGGTGACGCGCTGGGTGAGCGGCATGGTCCCGACCGAGGAACGGGAGACGAAGGCCAGCTCGATTGCGGGCCAGGCGTTCCGGTAGAAGGTGATCGGGCTGACCTTGCCGACGAAGGCGAGCAGCAGCGGGTAGCTCACCAGGAGCACCAGGAGGCAGCCGATGTAGACCCCCGCGCTGAGCTTGGCGAGCGGGGCGAGCAGGTCCCAGCCGTAGCTGGCCACGGACTTGCCGATGAGACCGGCCGTGCCGATCGGGGCCAGCCGGATGACCCACCACAGGGCCTTCTGGACCAGTTCGAGGACCGAGCGGCTGAAGCCGAGGAACGGCTCGGCCTTGTCGCCGACGGCCAGGGCGGCGGCGCCGAGGACGGCTCCCAGGAAGACGATCTGGAGGACGTTGAGCTCGGTGAAGGCGGTGACGATGTTGGTGGGGATGATGCCGGTCAGGAAGTCGACCCAGGTTCCGGCGCCTTCCAGGTCCACGGCCTTGGCGCCCTCGGTGGCGATGGTGACGCCCTCGCCGGGGTTGATGACCAGTCCGAGGCCGATGCCGAAGGCCACGGCGATCAGCGAGGTGACCAGGAACCACAGCAGCGTCTTGCCGGCGAGCCTGGCGGCCCCGTTGACGTTGCGCAGGTTTGCCACGCTGACGACGACCGCGGTGAAGACCAGCGGCGGGACCGCGAGCTTGAGGAGCTGGACGAAGATCTTGCCGACTTCGGTCAGGGTGGTGGTGAGCCAGGTGACGTCACCGGCGCGGGCGATGAAGCCGAGGGCGACACCGGCCACCAGGCCCAGCAGCAACTGCAGGGAGAAAGAGAACCTCTTCATGAACGGAAACTCCGAAAAAGGGCATGCCGGAGCGGACACGGGCATGCGGGGTGAGGATTGGGGAGCGGGGGCGTCGTTCAGCGACAGAGCTGGCTGCTGAGCCGGCACAGGTCTACGTGCAGCCGCTCGACGAGCCACACGATCACCGGAGAGAACCTCACGGCGGGGTAGAACATCCTCACGCGATACGTATATTCCGATTTGTCATGTGATGTACACCACAACACGGACCGGAAGGCGGCGGCACGAGGCCGTAAAGGGGAAAAGGGGGCCCCGGCCGGAGCCGGGACCCCCTCCGCCCGGAGGCGTCAGGAGGCGAGCTCCCTGACCCTCTCGATGAGCCGGACGCGCTCCTCATGGGTATGGCCGAGCGGGGCGACGTTGACGGTCGTGACGCCCGACTCCCTCATCGCCTGGAGGCGGTCGCGGACGTGGCCCTCGGAGCCGATCAGGGACATCTTCTCCAGCAACTCCTGCGGGACGAGCGCGGCGGCCTCGTCCTTCTTCCCGTCGAGGTAGAGGTTCTGGATCTGCTCGGCCTCCTTCTCGTAGCCGTACCGGCGGGCGAGGTCGTTGTAGAAGTTCTTGCCCTTGGCGCCCATGCCGCCGATGTAGAGCGCGGCCATCGGACGGCCCAGCTCCAGCCAGTCCGACACGTCGTCGCCGATGGCCAGCGCCGCCTGGGCGATGACGTCCAGCTCGCCCAGGGACGGGTCGCGCCGGGCCTTGCCCGCGGCCAGCGAGGCGCCCCAGACGTCGGCGGCCTTCTCCGGCATGTAGAAGATCGGCTCCCAGCCCTCGGCCAGCTCCGCGGAGAGCTCGACGTTCTTGGGGCCGATGGCGGCGATCACGATGGGGACGCGGTCGCGGACCGGGTGGTTGATGATCTTCAGAGGCTTGCCCAGGCCGGTGCCCTGACCCGCGGCGAGCGGCACCGTGTAGTGCTTGCCCTCGTAGGTCAGGCGCTCGCGCTTCCAGACCTGACGGCAGATCTCGACGACCTCGCGGGTACGGCCCAGCGGAGCGGTGTACGGCACACCGTGGAAGCCCTCGATGACCTGGGGGCCCGAGGCACCCAGGCCGAGGGTGAAGCGGCCGTCGGAGACGTAGTCCATTCCGGCGGCGGTCATGGCCAGCAGGGTGGGCGTACGGGAGTAGATCGGCAGGATGCCGGAGGCGATCTGCAGACGCTCGGTCTTGGCCGCGATGTAGCCCATCTGACTGACCGCGTCGAAGCTGTAGGCCTCGGCGACGAAGACGATGTCGAGGCCGGCCTTCTCGTAGTCGGCCAGCGCGGCCACGGTTTCCTTGAAGCCCCCCGAGTAGTTCAGGGCCATACCGATACGCATCCTGAGATCGTCCTTCCGCGCGCCCACAGAACCGAATGATGTTCCGTTGTCTCCGGTGCAAAGGCTATCGACTCACCGCCGAAGCACCAAGCCCCCGCGTCCTGGCCACGAGGCCGGTAGCGTACGCATTTCAGGGCAGGGGAAAGCCCTCCGGGGACCGGGTGGACGAGGAGCGACGTGCTGAGACGGTCGATCATCGCGGTGGCGGGGGTGCTGGCCCTGATTCTCGGCGGCCACCGGCTCCTGCCGGAACTGGGTGGGTTCACGCCCGTGCTGGAGAGCCTGCTCCCCTGGCTCGGCGTCGCCGTGCCGGTGCTGCTGGTCGTCGCGCTGTTCACCCGCTCGTGGCAGGTGATCGTCGCGGTGCTGGTCCCGGCGGCCGTATGGGGGGTCATGTTCGGTCCCGCGCTGCTGCGCTCCCCGCCGGGCGGGCCGAGCGACCTGTCGGTGGCCACCGTCAACGTGGGGGTGACCAACGCCGCCTCGGGCCGGGCCGTACGGGCCGTCTCGAAGGGCCGGGACCTGATCGCCGCGCAGGAGCTGACCCCCGGCGGGCCGGCGGCCAAGGCGCTCGACGAGCGCTTCCCGCACCACTACCAGGTCAGCACGGTCGGCCTGTGGAGCCGCTTCCCGATCGTCGAGGCCCGCAAGGCGGACATCGGCCTGGACTGGGTGCGGGCGCTGCGGGCCGTGGTCAAGACGCCCAAGGGGAAGCTGACCGTCTACGTCATGCACCTGGCCTCGGCCCGTCCCGGCAAGACCGCCCAGCGCGACGAGACCCTCGCGCACGCCCGCAAGATCATCGACAGGGACGAGAGCGAGCACCTGCTCCTGCTCGGCGACCTCAACACCGCCACCACCGACCGCAAACGCTCCGGCCTGGTGCCCCCGCTGTCGGACGCCCAGCAGGAGGCCGGCTCCGGCTTCGGGTTCACCTGGCCGTCGTCCTTCCCGCTCACCCGTCCCGACCACATCCTCTACCGCGGCCTCACCGCCACCTCCGCGGGCGTCGAGCCGGCCGCGGGCAGTGACCACCGCGCCGCCTTCGCCTCGCTGCGCCTGGGAGAGAGCTCCTGACCACGCGGCGCCGCCTCACCCGCGCGGCACGGGCGGCGGCGCCCGGCAGGACCCGCCGGCGGCCTCAGCGCGCCCTCAGCGCGGACAGATCCGCCGGGGTGTCGATGTCGGCGGGGTCGCCGGCATCGTCGCAGGGCACCGCGACGACCAGCTCGGGGTGGGCCCGCAGGAACGGCCGGGCGCCGACGTCACCGGTCGCGAGCGCGGCGACCTCCTCGAAGTGCTCCCTGGCGATCAGCACCGGGTTCCTCGGCGCCCCGCCGTAGGTGGCGACGGCGACCGAGGCGCCGTCGCGCGCGGCCCGGATCAGCCGCTCCACCGCCCGCGGGCCGATGAACGGCTGGTCCACCAGGGCGATCACCACGTGCCGCGCGTCGCCGGGGAGTGCGCCGAGTCCGGTGCGCAGCGAGGAGCCCATCCCCGAGCGCCACCGCGGATTCCGTACGGCCACCGCCCCGCGCACCTGCGCCACGGCGGCTCCCAGCACGACGACCACGGGATGGCAGCCGCCGTCGTGGAGCAGCCGGACGCCCCGGTCCACCAGCCGCTCGCCGCGGAACTCCACCAGCGCCTTCGGCGTGCCCAGCCGCGAGCCCGAACCGGCCGCCAGCAGCAGCCCCGCGGTGGCCCCCCGTGCGGCGACCTCCCCGCGCGTGGTCACGGCCGGCCCCCGTCCCCGTGGATCCGGCCGGAGCCGTCGGTGAGGGGCTGTCCCGAACCGCCCCAGCGGAGCTGGATCAGCTCGGCGGCGATGGAGACCGCGGTCTCCTCCGGGGTCCGCGCCCCCAGGTCCAGCCCGATCGGGGAGCGGAGCCGTTTCAGCTCCGCCTCCCCCAGGCCCGCCTCACGGAGCCGTGCCAGCCGGTCCTCGTGGGTGCGGCGCGAGCCCATCGCCCCGACGTAGCCCGCCGGGGTGCGCAGGGCCACCTCCAGCAGCGGGACGTCGAACCGCGGGTCGTGGGTGAGCACGCAGATCGCGGTCCGCTCGTCCACGGTGACCGAGGTCAGGTAGTCGTGCGGCCACTTGACGATCACCTCGTCGGCCTCGGGGAAGCGCTTGGCCGTGGTGAAGACCGGGCGGGCGTCGCACACGACCACGTGGTAGCCGAGGAACTTGCCGATCCTGGCCACCGCGGCGGCGAAGTCGATCGCGCCGAAGACCAGCATCCGGGGCGGCGGGGCGAAGGAGTGCACGAAGACCGACAGCTCGTCGAGCCGCCGCTCGCCGCGGGAGCCGTACCGCCGGACCCCGGTGAGCCCCTGCGCGAGCATGCCCCGCACGTCGTCGTCCACCGCCTCGTCCAGCCGCGTCACGCCGAGCGAGCCGGAGGAGCGGTCCGGCCAGATCACCCGGCGGGCGCCGATCGCACCCGGCCCGGACAGCACGGTCGCCACCGCCACCGGCTCGCGCTCCCGCACCGACGCGGCGATCGCCCCCAGCTCGGGGAACGTCTCGCGCGACACCGGCTCGACGAACACGTCCAGGATGCCGCCGCAGGTCAGACCGGCCGAGAAGGCGTCGTCGTCGCTCACGCCGTACCGCTGCAGGACCGGCGTGCCGGCGGCGACCACCTCCCGGGCCAGCTCGTAGACGGCCCCCTCGACGCAGCCGCCCGAGACGCTGCCCTCGGCCTCCTCGCCGAGCACGGCCATGGACGCGCCCGGCGGGCGGGGCGCGCTACGGAAGGTGTCCACCACGGTGGCCAGGCCGAACGTCTGCCCGGACTCCCACCACCGCACGATCTGCGACAGCACGTCACGCATGCGCCCCTCCCAGCAGGCCGGCCAGTTCCTCGAAGGCGGCCAGGCTGTGCCCGGCCACGAAGTCGTCGATGTGGGGCAGGGCGGCGCGCATCCCGGCGGTGAGCGGCTGGTAGCCCCGCTTCCCCTTGTGGGGGTTGACCCAGATCACCCGGTGCGCCATCCGGGACAGCCGGGCCATCTCCGCGCCGAGCAGCGAGACGTCGCCGCGCTCCCACCCGTCTGAGGCGATCACCACCACCGCGCCCCTGGCGTCGTTCAGCGAAAGGAACCTCTTGAGCTCCTCCCCCAGCCTGGTGCCGCCGCTCCAGTCGGGGATGGCCCGTGAGACGGCGTCCATCGCGGTGGCCGGGTCGCGGTGGCGCAGCTCGGCGGTGAGCCGGGTGAGCCGGGTGCCCGCGCTGAACACCTCGGTGGCCCGGGGCTCGCGTCTGACCAGCGCGTGGGCGAGCCGGAGCAGCGTGTCGGCATAGGGGGTCATGGAGCCGCTGACGTCCACCAGCAGCACGACCCTGCGGGGCCTGGTCCGGTGCGCGCGGTAGCGGAGCCGGGCGGCCTCCCCGCCGCGCCGCAGGGTCTCGCGGATCGTCGCCCTGCTGTCGAGCCGTCCCCGGTGCGACGGCCGCCACCGCCGTGACCTGCGCTGCTCGCGCTCCGCCCGGAACACCGCGAGCAGTCGGCGCACCTCCGCCAGCTCCGCTCCCGTCATCTTGGCCACGTCCCGGTTGCGCAGCACCTCCGCCGCGCTCGCGCTGGCCACCGGAGCGGGGCCGTCCTCGCCGCCGCCGGGGGCGCCGGACATGGTGGCGGTGTGCCGGGTGACGGTGATCGCGGCCGGTCTGGCACGGCCCGCGCGCAGCCCGCCGAAGTAGGCGTGGAAGACCCTGTCGTAACGCGGCAGGTCGTCGGCCGAGGCGCACAGGGTGAACCGGCCCGCCCAGTAGACGTCGCGCGGCTCGGCGGCGTCCAGGTGCGACAGCGCGCGCAGCAGGCCCTGGGTCCTCTCGTGGTCGGCGGGGACCCCCGCCGCGCGCAGCGTCCTGGCGAACCCGGTCATGACGGCGACCAGGTCACCCGCCGTCCCCGGGCCGGGCGGACCGCCCTCCCGCCGGTCGGGGCCGTCGCGCCGCCGGTCGGGGCCGTCTCCCTGCCGATCACGGCCCTCAGCCCGCCGGTCAGGGCCGCCTCCCGGCCGGTCACGGCCCTCAGCCGCGGAGGTCACCGAGGATCCCGTTCCCGAGCACGGTCTCGTGGTCCTCGCGGTGCTTGAGCAGGGCGCCCAGCGTGGCCGCGGCCAGGTCGGGGTCCAGCTCGCGGGCGCCGAGAGTCAGCAGCGCCTCGGTCCAGTCGATGGTCTCGGCGACCCCGGGCGGCTTGACCAGCCCCGCCTCGCGGAGCCGTCCGGCCGCCCTGGCGACCTGCTCGGCGAGGGTCGCCGAGCAGGCGGGCAGGCGCCGCAGCAGGATCGCCACCTCCCGCTCGAAGGAGGGGTGCTCCAGCCAGTGGTAGAGGCAGCGCCGCTTCAGCGCGTCGTGCACCTCGCGGGTGCGGTTGGAGGTCAGCACGACCACCGGCGGCCGCTCGGCCCGGATCGTGCCGAGCTCCGGGATGGAGATCGCGAAGTCCGAGAGCACCTCCAGCAGGATCGCCTCGAACTCCACGTCGGCCCGGTCGATCTCGTCGATGAGCAGCACACTGGGCTGGGTCTCCACCGCCTTGAGCAGTGGCCGGGCGATCAGGAACCGCCGGTCGTAGACCTCCCCCTCCAGCCGGGCCGCGTCGGTGACCCCACCGGCCTCGGCCGCCTTGAGATGCAGGAGCTGGCGGGCGAAGTCCCAGTCGTAGAGCACCTGTGGCCCGTCGAGCCCCTCGTAGCACTGCAGCCGGATCAGCGGCGCCCCCAGCACCGTGGCCAGCGTCCTGGCCAGCTCGGTCTTGCCGACCCCGGCCTCGCCTTCGAGCAGCAGCGGGCGGCCCATCCGCAGCGCGAGGAACGCCGCCGTGGCCAGCCCCTCGCCCGCGAGATAGGCTTCCCGGTCGAGCAGCTCCGCCAGCTCCCCGGGCGAGCCCACGTCCGACGCCTCGATTGTCCGCCTCAGCACCACCTCAGGCTACGCCCGCAGGTTCGACTTAAGCGTATTCTCACCGTCTGTGAAGAACCTGGTCCGGCAGATCAACACGCCTTCGAGAGTCGTCGTGGCCGCCTTCCTCGCGGTGGTCCTCAGCGGTACGGCGTTGCTGTCGCTGCCCATCGCGGTCGAGGCGGGCCAGAAGGCGACGTTGACCTCCGCCCTGTTCACCGCGACCTCGGCGGTGTGCGTCACCGGGCTCGCAGTACAGGACACGGCGGCACACTGGACGTTCTTCGGCGAGACGGTGATCCTGGTGCTGATGCAGATCGGCGGCTTCGGGATCATGTCCCTCGCCTCGATCCTCGCGGTGGTCGTCTCCGGCCGGCTCGGCCTGCGCGCCCGGCTCAACACCCAGGCCGAGACCAAGACCCTGGGGCCGGGCGACGTGCGCCGGGTGCTCGTGGGCGTCGCCAAGGTCACGCTGGCGGTGGAGACGCTGATCGCCGTGGTGCTCACCGCCCGTTTCGTCATCGGGTACGGCGAGCCGTTCGGCCGCGCCGCCTACCACGGCGTCTTCCACGCGGTCTCGGCGTTCACCAACGCCGGGTTCGCGCTCTGGCCGGACAGCATCATGCGGTTCGTCACCGACCCGTGGGTCTGCCTCCCGCTGGCGCTGGCGGTGGTCGCCGGAGGCCTCGGCTTCCCGGTCTACGCCGTGCTCCGGCAGAACTGGCGCCATCCGGCGCGCTGGTCGCTGCACGCGAAGATCACCCTGGGGATGACCACCGTCCTGCTGTTCGGCGGGACGACGGCCATCACCGTCACCGAGTGGAACAACCCCGGCACGCTGGGGGCGCTCTCCCCCGGCCTGCGTATCCTGGCCGGGTTCTTCCACAGCGCCATGACCCGCAGCGGCGGCCTGAACTCCGTCGACATCTCCCAGATGAACGAGAACAGCTGGCTGATCAGCGACGTGCTGATGTTCATCGGCGCGGGCAGCGCGAGCACCGGCGGCGGCATCAAGGTGACGACGTTCGCGCTGCTCGCCTACGTCATCCTGGCCGAGCTGCGCGGCGAGCCGGACGTCACGGCCGGGCGCCGCCGCATCCCCGAGCAGCTCCAGCGGCAGACGCTGACCATAGCCCTGCTCAGTGTGGCCTCCGTCGCCGCCGGCACATTCGTCATGATGATGGTCACCCCGTTCAAGCTGGACCGCGTACTGTTCGAGGTGGTCTCCGCGTTCGGCACGGTCGGCCTGTCCACGGGGATCACCCCTGACGTCGGCACCAGCGGGCATCTGGTCCTGACGGTCCTGATGTTCATCGGCCGGCTCGGCCCGGTGACCCTCGGTGCCGCGCTGGCGCTGCACGTCCAGACCCGTAGGTTCCGCTATCCGGAGGAGCGTCCCCTCGTTGGTTGACAAGAAGAACCGCGGCGACGCGGTCGTGGTGATCGGGCTGGGCCGGTTCGGCGGCGCGCTGGCGGTGGAGCTGGTGGGACGCGACGTCGAGGTGCTGGGAGTCGACAACGACCCCAAGAACGTCCAGGAGCTGTCCGGTCAGCTCACCCATGTGGTCTGCGCCGACTCCACCGACCCGGACGCGCTCACGCAGCTGGGAGCCGCCGAGTTCGGCCGGGCCGTGGTCGGCATCGGCACCGACATCGAGGCGAGCATCCTGACCACCTCCATCCTGGCCGACCTCGGCGTGCCCGACATCTGGGCCAAGTCGATCAGCCTCCAGCACAGCCGGATCCTGGAACGGGTCGGCGCCCACCACGTGGTGCAGCCCGAGCACGACATGGGCGAGCGGGTCGCGCACCTGGTCACCGGCCGGATGCTCGACTACGTGGAGGTCGACGAGGACTACGCGCTGGTCAAGACCAAAGCCCCCCACTGGGCGGCGGGCAGGACGCTGGGCGAGCTGGGCATCCGCAAGAAGTACGGGGTGACCGTGGTCGGGGTCAAGAAACCCGGCGGCAGGTTCACCTACGCCACCTCGGAGACGGTCATCGACGGCGGCGACACCCTGCTGGTCGCGGGCGACACCGACAAGACCGAGCGGTTCGCCGAGGAGACCTGAGGCCGGCCGGGCGCCCGGCCGGGGAGGTCTCAGCCGGGAGGGCCGGAAGTGGTGGAGTGGGTCGTCACGGCGGGTGCCCCCGCCAGGCAGGTGACGCGGATCGTCGTCCGGTCGCCGCCGGATGCGAACTGCACCGAGACGGCCGGCGAGGGTCCCCGCTCGACCCTGCCGACGCCGTACCCCTGGGCCGGGCTCCAGGAGAGCAGGACGGCCTGATCGGCGTCGCAGGCGGTGACGACGGACCCTTCGCCGTAGGAGAACTCCCTGGTCGCCGCTCCGGGCCGGGGCGATGCGGGGCCGGCGGGCTCGGCGAGCGCGGGGCTGCCGGTCACGCTGACCAGGGTGCGCTCGACCTCGTTCAGCGTCATGGGCTGGACGGCCTGGCCGGTGATGTGGACACCGATCAGCGACACCGCCCAGGTGCTGGCGACTGTGGTGAGGGTGGCTGCGGCAAGCCACCCGCCCAGCCCGAGCAGGGTGTGCCCGTTCACTGAACAAACGTCTCATCAGCCCTGTTAACGCCCCGCCAAGCGGGCCTCACGACGTGGTTAACACAGTCGGCCGATTCGGGAAAGGTTAGCGTGATGACGTGGCACAGTTGCTTCTCGTCGAGGATGACGCTCAGGTCAGGTCCGCGCTGACCCGCGCGCTCACCGAACGCGGGCACGCCGTCACGTCCGCTTCCGCGGGCATGCCGGGCCTCTCCCGGGCACTGGAGGACCGGCCCGACCTGATCGTGCTCGACCTGGGCCTGCCCGATCTCGACGGCTGCGAGGTGCTGCGCATGCTGCGCGCCGTCAGCGCCGTCCCGGTCATCGTGGCGACCGCGCGCGACGACGAACCGCAGATCGTCCGGGCACTGGACGCCGGAGCCGACGACTACGTCGTCAAACCGTTCAGCGCGGCCCACCTGGACGCCCGGATCCGGGCCGTACTGCGCCGCAGCCGCGACGACGACGCCGAGCCCGCGCCGGTACGGGTCGGCGGCCTGCTCATCGAGCAGGCCGGCC
>NZ_NGFP01000233.1 GCF_002149035.1 Streptosporangium minutum | reverse complement strand
CACCCTGCCCGCCCCGTACACCCGCACCTGGGCGGCGCGCCTGCGCTCCAGCGTCGCGAGCCCGCCGTCGGTCGTGCCGGGGGAGAGGGAGAGCGCGTCCAGGTCGGGCTGGAGCCGGTCCCGCGCGGCCATCGTGAGCGTGCGCAGCGGGCCGGGCGGCACCCCGGCGTCGTCCACCACACCCCGGCTGACCAGGAGGTCGAGCAGGGTCTTGCCGTGATCCTCCCCGATCCCCGCCTCGGCCGCGGCCGCCAGCACGCCGGGGAGGTCCCGTACGCCGTCCAGGCTCTCGACCCAGCGGCGGACCTCGGGTTCGAGATCGGCCAGCAGCACCGCGTGCCGGGGATGCAGACCGAACTGCAGGGTGCGCTCGTCGCGCGCGACCCTGCGCAGCGCGGGCTTCAGACGTGGTCTCATAGCCTGCCTTTCCTGGGAGCGTGCCGGTCGAGGGGCGTGTCAGCGCGCCGGCTCCCGCAAGATCCCACGCCCTCACAAGATCCCGAGCGGGTTTCCCGTCGCCTGTGGATAACTCCCGCGCCCCCTGTGGGCGGACGGACGGCCTCCGCGTCCCTCGCGGGCGGGACGGCCCCCGTGTCCCCTGGACGCGGATCCGTCGTGCATTACGCTCGCCGCATGAACGAGCTCTTGATCGACCGGCGGGACGACGGCGTCGTGGTGCTCACCCTGAACCGCCCCGACCGGCGCAACGCGATGACCGACGGGATGACCGAGCAGTGGCGGCAGGCGATCACCGACCTGCGCCGGGACCGCGACGTGCGGTGCGTGGTGGTCACCGGCGCCGGGAGCGCGTTCTGCGCCGGGGGCGACCTGTCCTGGCTCGCCGAGCGCGGCGTCGAGAGCGTGCCCGACCTGCGTGACAGGATGCTCGGCTTCTACCGCACCTGGCTGGCGATCGCGGACCTGGAGGTGCCGACCATCGCCGCGGTCAACGGCGCTGCGGTCGGGGCCGGGCTCTGCTTCGCCCTCTCCTGCGACCTGGTCTACGCCGCCGACGAGGCCAGGCTCGCCGTCCCCTTCACCTCGCTCGGCCTGCACCCCGGAATGGCGGCCACCTATCTGCTGCCCCGCGTCGCCGGGGTGGGGGTGGCCAGGGAGATGCTGCTGACCGGAAGGACGATGCGGGGCGCCGAGGCGGCGTCGGCGGGGCTGGTCACCAGGGCGTTCCCTCGCGAGAGCCTGATGGCGGAGGTGCTGGAGACCGCGTCCGGGATCGCCGCCAACGCGCCCATCGCCACCCGGCTCACCAAGGTCGCCCTCGCGGGCGGCGGGCACGCAGACCTCGACGCCGCTCTGCGCTGGGAGTCCCTCGCCCAGCCGGTCACCATGACCTCAGCCGACATGCTTGAAGGGCTGGCGGCACAGAGAGAACGGCGGGCCCCGCGATTCGGCAACTCCTGAGACAGGCGATATCCAGGTTAATTCGATAAGTCGCCGCCATAACCGATCGGTCTCGCTGAACAATCAACGAACGGGGATTGACCAGCCAGAACGTCTTCTGCCCTCTGGTGTGAATTCGTCATTCTCGGCTACCGTTCATATGTGCCCCCCGAGACAGTCGAGGTCCGTCGAAGTTCTCGTCGCCGGCGGACGGTTTCCGCGTACCGCGACGGCGAGAAAACGATCGTGCTGCTTCCCGCAGGATTGAGCAGCACCGATGAGGAGCAATGGGTACGGCGGATGCTCGACCGGCTCGCGGCCAAGGAGCAGCGCAGACGCCCCTCGGACGACGACCTGCTCGAACGGGCCAGCGAGCTGTCCTCGCGCTATCTGGACGGCAGGGCGATGCCCTCCAGCGTGCGATGGGTGGACAACCAGCAGCACCGCTGGGGCTCCTGCACCCCCGATCACGGAACCATCAGGCTCTCCACACGGCTGCGGGGCATGCCCTCGTGGGTGGTCGACTACGTGATCATGCACGAGCTCGTGCACCTGCTGGTGCCCAGCCACGGTCCCCGCTTCTGGGCGCTGGTGGAACACTATCCCAAGGCCGAGCGGGCACGAGGGTTCCTTGAGGGATTCTCCATGGCGGCCAACGGCGCCGCGGAGGAATGTTGACGGAAGAACGACTGGTGGCGGTTGTCGTCACCCCCTCGATCGCGGGAGCGACCCCACCGGGCGTCGACGCCGCCGCGTTCCTGACGGCCGTTGCCGAGGACACCTACGAGCTCGTCGCCGGGCTCGATTTCGTCTCGCCGGTCCTGGTGACGAGCGTGCCGGGGATGGAGGAGATCGTCTGGCCGGGGACCCCGGTCGTCGAGATCCCCGACCTGTCCGGGGAAGCCCTGGTCAGAGCCGCCTTCGCGGCACTGCCGTACGGCGGGCAGGCGGTCCTGCTGAGCGGCGACGCCCCCGACCTGCCTCCCCTGCTGATCGGCAAGCTCTTCCGCCAGCTCGGCCGGGCACGGGTGGCCGTCTGCCCGGCCGCCGACGGCGGCGCCGTGGCGATAGCCGCCCACCTGCCCTACCCCGACTGGGCCGGGACGGGCTTCGACGAGCACGACCCGGTCAAGGCGCTGCGCGCCGCGGCGCCCGGGCCCCGGACCGTCGCCACCGGGCCGGGCTGGCACCGCCTGCGCACCCCCGACGACCTCGCACGGCTGGACCCCGGCCTGGAAGGCTGGGACAACACCCGGGCGCTGCTCTCGGCGTGAGCGGCCGGCCCCGGACGGATGTCCCGGACCGGCCTCCAGGGCTGGACCGCGTCAGGGCAGGGGCGGGCCGACGGCCGGGCGCCGCTCCCGGAGCCGCGTCAGGACGCGGGCAGGCGCAGGTCGGCGAACACGGCCCGGTGGTCGGTGCCGGGGACGGTGTGGACGCTGACCCCGTTCACCTGCACCCGCTGGTCCACCACCACGTGATCGATGGTGATGAGCGGCGGGATCCGCTTGTTGGCGGGCCAGGTGGGCGTCAGCCCCTCGCCCGCCCGGTCGGCCGAGTCCGCGTACCCCCGGCTCAGGAAGCGGCGCATGACGGCGTGGTCGAGGCTGGCGTTGAAGTCACCGGCGAGGATGCGGATCCTGTCGGGGACGGCCGGGGGGAAGGCCTCCAGCGCCGTCGTCCATTCGCGTATGTGCTCCTCCATCGGCGCGTAGGGGTGGACGTCGACGATCTCGACGGGCTTGACACCGGGCAGGGTGATCGTGGCGGCGGGCATGTTGTGCCCGACCGGCCGGAACATGCCCTCCAGCGGCTCCATCGGATACCGGGCGTACAGGCCGCTGCCGCTCGCACCCGGGTCCGGGGCCAGCAGGCGGTGCGGCAGCAGCTCCCGGAGGCCGGCCGCGTCCAGCTTCTCGACCATCTCCGGGGTCAGCTCCTGCGTGCTCAGCACGTCCGGCCTCAGCCGCCGGACCAGGGCCGTCACGGTCTCGGGTTCGGCCCCGCCGAACAACATGTTGAGGGTCAGCACCCGCAGCGGCGTCCCGGCGGCCTCCGAGGAGCCGATGGCCCTGGGCAGAACGCTGGAGCCGAGCGCCGCCGCGGTGACCAGCGCGACGGCCGTGACCGCCCGGTTGCGGGCCAGCGCGGCCAGAACCACGGGGAGGAGCGAGCCCGCCGCCACGTACGGCGTGCCGGTCATGATCTGGGTGACCAGGGCCCCCTGCTCCAGCCCGGCCACCCTGGCCACGGCCCAGGCGGCGAACGGGGTGACCACCGCCCAGGCGAGAGCCAGGGGAACCCTCCGACGGCGGCGCGGCGGTGTCACGATGGCGCCGCCCACGTCCCTGTCGGCTGTGATGTCCACGCTCACGATGCCCCGTCCCGCTCGTCGCGCCAGTGAGCGGGACGATAACCAAGGGGGCGTGAGACGAGCGTAAAACGCCCCGGCTAGGAGGAGCGCAGAACCTCTCGCGCGCGGCGCGCCAACCGGCGGGTCGCCTCGTCGGAGAGCTCGGGGATCTCCTCCACCGGGAACCAGCGCAGGTCGAGCGACTCGTCGCTGATCACGGCCTCGACATCGGCCGGGGCGACCGCGCCGTACTCCACGTCCAGGTGGTGGCTGTGCGGCGGGTGGCACCAGACCCGGTGCCGGTCAAGGGCGAGCGGGCCGGGCAGCAGCCGCAGGCCGGGGATGCCGGACTCCTCGGTGGCCTCCCGCAGCGCCGTGGCCTCCAGCGAGTCGTCGCCGCGCTCGCAGTGGCCGCCCATGGGCAGCCACATCCCGGCCTTGGGGTGCAGCGTGAGCAGCACCCTCTCGCCGTCGTGGGAGAGCACCGCGGTCGTGGCCGTCAGGTGGCCCGGCACGCACTCGCGCCACATCGCGTCCTCATGGGCGTCCACGTGCCCCAGGAACTCCTCGCGCAGGAGCTCCTCCTGCGCCGTCGGCGCGACCCAGGCCGCGAGCACGCTCTGCGCGTGCGCGCGCAGGCTCACCCCGCGTCGCCCTTCCCGTCGCCCTTGCCGTCCTCGTCGTCCTCTGCGGGAGGCTCCTCCCGCAGGGACGCCTCCAGACCGGACAGGTCGAACTCGGGCTCTCCGCGGACGAAGCCCTCGGGGTTGCCGAGATCGTCGGCGGTGGGCATCAGGTCGGGGTGGCCCCAGACTGCGTCCCGGCCGTCGACGCCGCGGTCGGCCTCCAGCGCCTGCCACAGGGCCGCCGCCTCGCGCAGCCGGCGGGGGCGCAGCTCCAGGCCGACGAGCGTGGCGAAGGTCTGCTCGGCGGGACCACCGGTCGCCCTGCGGCGCCGTACGGTCTCCGCCAGCGCCGCCGACGAGGGCAGCTTGCCGGCGGCGGCGCCGTCCACGACCGTGCCGACCCAGCCCTCGACCAGGGCGAGCATGGTCTCCAGCCGCGCCAGGGCGGCCTTCTGCCGGTCGGTCTCCTCGGGCTTGAGGAGGTTGCCGCCGCTCAGCGCCTGCTGGAGCTGCTCGGGGTTGTTCATGTCCAGCCCGCGGAGCTGCTCCTCCAGGGCGGAGACGTCCACCGTGATGCCCCTGGCGTACTCCTCGACCGCGCCGAGCAGATGCGAGCGCAGCCACGGCACGTGCTGGAACAGCCGGTGGTGGGCCGCCTCGCGGAGGGCCAGATACAGCCGGATCTCCTCGCCGGGCGTCTCCAGACCCTCGCTGAACGCGGCGATGCCGCCGGGCAGCAGGGCGGCGTTGTCGGACAGCGGAAGGCCGATGTCGGAGGAGCCGATCACCTCGCGGGCGAGCGAGCCGATGGCCTGGCCGATCTGCTGGCCGACCATCATGCCGCCCATCTGTTTCATCATGCCCATCAGCGGCCCCGCCATGGCCTGGGCCTCGGCGGGCAGGCCCGCGGCGCCGAGGGTGCCGCTCATGGTCTCGACCATGCGGGCCGCGATCGGGTCGCAGAGCTGCCGCCAGACGGGAACGGTCTTCTCGATCCATTCCGACCGGCTCCACGCTTGCGGGTTGCTCACCCCGCTCGGAAGCGCGGTCGCCTCGTTCAGCCACAGGTCGGCGAGGTTGAGGGCGTCCACGATCTGACGCCGCTCGCCTTCCATGACACTCGGGTCGCCTTCGGCGGCCACGACGTGCCGTGCGATGCTCTTCGCCATGTCCCAGTTGACGGGACCGGAGCTCGGCGGCGCGGAGAGCATGTCTGCGAACTGGCGCATGGCCGCTGCGATCTGCTCCGGGTCGCCGAACATGGCGAACGGATTCTCGTTGGGGTCGTTTTCCCGACCTGGCAAGTCAGTCACCGCTCTACCTCGTGCAGGATGGAGGAGTCCACATCCGCCACGTTATCCGTCGCATGGCGGGTCAGTGCAAAGTGAGGACATGGTGCCTACCTCAAAACGCCTCCGACCCCCGGTCGTCGCCGTCACCGGCGCGGCCTCGGGAATCGGCCGCGCCTTCCTCGCGAAGGTCGCCTCGTCTGCGGATTTCCGCAGGGTCGTGGCCATCGACGAGCAGCGCGGCGACGTGACCGACGTCACCTGGCGGGTGCTCGACGTCCGAGATCCGCTCTTGGCGAACCGGATCTCCGACATCGACGTGCTCGTTCATCTGGGGGGTGACTACGCGCTCGACGCCGACTCCGGAGAGCGACGCGCCTACAACCTGCGGGCCGCCCAGACGGTGCTCACCGCCAGCGCCGCCGCCCGGGTGCGCCGCGTCGTGCTGGTCACCAGCGCCATGGTGTACGGCGCGGCGCCCGACAACCCCGTCCCGCTGCCCGAGGACTCCCCGGTGGCCGCCGAACCCGACACCGGCATGGTCGGCGACCATCTGGAGATCGAGGCGCTGGTCCGGCGCTCGCTGCGCAGCCATCCCGGCCTGGAGGTGACCGTGGTACGCCCGGCCGCCGTGGTCGGCCCGGGCGTGGACAGCGTGGTGACCCGCCACTTCGAGGCACCCAGACTGCTCAGCGTCAAAGGATGCAGTCCGCGGTGGCAGTTCTGCCACGTGGACGACCTGGTCTCGGCGCTGGAGCTGGCCGCGCTCGGCACGGTCTCCGGGGTGGTGGCCGTCGGGAGCGACGGCTGGCTGGAGCAGGACCAGGTGGAGGAGCTCTCCGGCCTGCGCCGGTTCGAGCTGCCGCCCGGGCTGACCTTCGGCACCGCCCAGCGCCTGCACCGGCTGGGCGTCACCCCGGCCCCGGCGACCGACCTGCACTACGTCGTCTATCCGTGGGTGGTCGACTGCTCGGCCCTGCGCGCGGCCGGCTGGAAACCGCTGTGGAGCAACGAGGCCGCCTTCGAACAGCTCCTGGAACTGCGCGAGGGCAGGCACACGGTCGTCGGCCGCCGCCTGTCCGGCAAGGAGGCGACGATCACCGCCGCCGGCGCGACCGTCGCGGTCCTCGGCACCGCCGCGATCGTCCGCGCCGCCCGCAAGAAGCGTCGCGTCTGAGTCCCGGGGCACGGCTCACGCCCCGGGGACCCGCTCTCCCGGGGCGGGCGGCACGGGGGGCCAGGTGTGGACGTCCTGCCGGGCACGGAGGGCTCGTTTCCCGGGGAGGTACGCTCTCTGGCGTGACCGTCATCCGTTTGCTGGGTATTCGCAACAGTGCGCTCTCCGTCGACGAGGTGTACTCCGCCGTCGGTGGCCACGCCGCGGGCGGCACCACGATCTTCGTCGGCACGGTGCGTGAGCAGGACCACGGCAAGCCGGTTACGCGGCTGTCCTATTCGGCGCACCCCAGCGCCGAGGACGAGCTGCGCCGGGTGGCCGAGAAGGTCGCCGCGGACTTCCCGGTGACCGCCCTGGCCGCGGTGCACCGGGTCGGCGACCTCGAGCTCGGTGACATCGCGGTCATCGTGGCGGTCGCCTGCCCCCACCGGGCCGAGGCGTTCGCGGCCTCCCGGCAGCTGATCGACGACCTCAAGAGCGAGGTGCCGATCTGGAAGAACCAGCTTTTCACCGACGGTTCGGCCGAATGGGTCGGGGCCTGCGAGTGAGATCGGGCACAAGCCGTACGATCTGGAATATGACGACGCGTACGCACAGCTCCATGACCGGTCACACGGCATAGGCTTCCCCCATGTCCCGACGAGCGCTGACCTTGATGGTGGCCGGCTTCCTCACGCTCATGCTCGGCGTCGTCGGCGCCCTGCTGCCGGTCCCGTACGTCGTCCTGAGCCCCGGACCGACCGAGAACACCATCGGCGACGTCAAGGGCAAGCCGGTGATCAGCATCGAGGGACACCAGACCTACCCGACCTCGGGCAAGCTCAGCCTCGTCACCGTGGCCTACCAGGGAGGGCCGGGCAACAGGATCGACCTGTTCAGCGCGCTCAGGGGCTGGGTCGACCCGACCGTCGCGGTCGTGCCGGAAGAGACCATCTTCCCGCCGACGAGCACGGCGGAGGAGGTCGAGCAGCAGAACACCCAGGAGATGACCAACTCCCAGGATGACGCGACCGCGGCGGCGCTGACCGAGTTGAAGATCCCCTACAACTCGGTCGTGAGCGTGGCCTCCGTCCAGAAGGGCCTGCCGGCCGACGGGAAGTTCAAGGCCGGCGACGAGATCGTCTCGGTGGACGGGGTGCCCGCGGCCGACCGCGAGACCGTCTCCGCGGCGGTCCGCAAGCACAAGGCCGGCGAGGCGGTCACCTTCACCGTCAACCGCGGCGAGCAGAGCAGGACCGTGGCGGTCCCGACTGTCGCGGCCAAGGACGGCACGCCCATCGTGGGCATCACCATGCAGATCAAGTACAAGTTCCCGTTCAAGGTGCGGATCAACGTCGGCGACGTCGGCGGGCCGAGCGCGGGGATGATGTTCTCCCTCGGCATCATGGACAAGCTCACCCCGGGGGCGATGACCGGGGGCAAGGCGATCGCCGGTACCGGGACGATCACCCCGGAGGGCACGGTCGGCCCGATCGGCGGCATCCAGCAGAAGATGGTGGGCGCCCGCAGGGCCGGGGCCACGGTCTTCCTCACCCCGGCCGACAACTGCGCCGAGGCGACGAAGGCCATCCCCGACGGCCTCAAGCTGGTCAAGATCGAAACGCTCCACGACGCGGTGCAGGCGATCGACGCGGTCCGCACCGGCTCCGGCACCACGCCGAACTGCCCCGTCGGCTGACGGCTTGAGCGTGGACGCGGACCGTGACCGGTGCGCCGGTGAACGGAGCGGGGGATCGGCGCCCGAGCACACCGACCAGGCGTCCGGGCACTGATCCGGCGTCTCGTACGTTGACAGTGGTGGACCCGAGACCTGTGGGGGTTGTGGCCGGACCGTGGCCAAGCGGCTGAGCACGACGGAACCCCTGCCGGTGTAGGTTTTCAAACACGGACCGTGCTCTTACGACAAGGGGTTGGCCTTGAGCTTCCGGACCCCCGGAGCCGGTAGGGCAATGCGCTTGCCCCGCCGGCCACGACTGCTACTTCCTGTCGCGATCGCCATCGTCGCGCTCGTTGCGTTGTTCTTCCTCTTCGCCGGTATCTTCACCGACTACCTCTGGTACGACTCGGTGAACTACACGGCGGTCTTCTCCGGCGTGATCGTCACACAGATCCTGCTCTTCATCGTGGGCGCCGTGCTGATGGTCGGCCTCGTGGGCGGCAACATGCTGCTGGCCTACCGGATGCGGCCGATGTTCGGCCCGGGGATGTTCGGCGGCGCCAGCGGCGCCGACCGCTACCGGATGGCCCTCGACCCGCACCGCAAGCTGATCTTCCTGATCGGCGTCGCCGTGCTCGCCCTGTTCGCCGGCTCGTCGTTCTCCAGCCAGTGGAAGACCTGGTTGGAGTTCACCAACGCCACGCCGTTCAAGGAGACCGACGCGCTGTTCGGCATGGACGTGTCGTTCTTCATGTTCACCTACCCGTTCCTGCGGATGGTGCTGAACTTCCTGTTCGCCGCGGTGGTGCTGTCGGCCATCATGGCGGCGGTCGTCCACTACCTGTACGGCGGCTTCCGGCTCCAGTCGCCGGGCGTGCACGCCTCACGGGCCGCCCGGGTGCACCTGTCGGTGCTGCTCGGCGTGTTCGTGCTGCTGAAGGCGGTCGCCTACTGGATCGACCGGTACGGACTGGTCTTCTCCGACCGGGGCTTCGCGTACGGGGCGTCCTACACCGACGTCAACGCCGTGCTACCGGCCAAGACCATCCTGGCGATCATCGCCCTCATCTGCGCCGCCCTGTTCTTCGCCGGAGTCGTACGGCCCGGCGGCATGCTGCCCGGCGTCTCCTTCGGCCTGCTGGTGCTCTCGGCCATCCTGATCGGCGGGGTCTACCCGGCCCTGGTCGAGCAGTTCCAGGTCAAGCCGAACCAGCAGGACAAGGAACAGGTCTACATCAAGCGCAACATCGACGCCACCAGGAAGGCCTACGGCGTCGACAAATCCGAGGTCACCGACTACACGGCGCAGGGTGACGCCAGCAAGGTCAACGTCACCGCCGACAGTTCGATCTCGGGCGTGCGGCTGCTCGACCCCAACCTGGTCGCCAAGACCTACCAGCAGAAGCAGCGTATTCGCGGCTACTACGACTTCCATGACCCGCTCGACGTCGACCGCTACCCGGATGAGTCGGGCAAGCTGCGCGACACCGTGGTGGCGGTGCGAGAGCTCACCGGCCCGCCGCGCGAGCAGGACAACTGGATCAACCGGCACCTGGTCTACACCCACGGCTACGGCTTCGTGGCCGCGCCGGGCAACGAGGTCGACTCGCAGGGCCTGCCCAACTTCGACGCCAAGGACATGCCGGTGACCGGCCCCCTGGTGCAGCGGACGGGGCTGAAGGAGTCGCGGATCTACTTCGGCGAGTCCCCGACAGCGCCCGAGTACGTCGTGGTGGGCGGTGACAAGAAGCAGGAGCTCGACTACCCGGAGAGCGGCGGCACCGGCCAGCAGAACACCACCTACGTCGGCAAGGGCGGCGTCCCGGTCGGCTCGTTCCTCAACCGGGTTCTCTACGCGGCCAAGTACGGCGAGAAGAACCTGCTGCTGTCGAGCGACATCAACGACAAGTCGAAGATCCTCTACGAGCGCAACCCGCTGGACCGCATCGCCAAGGTCGCGCCGTTCCTGAGCCTGGACGACAACCCCTACCCGGCGATCGTCGACGGCAGGGTGGTCTGGATCGCCGACGCCTACACCACCTCCAACGCCTACCCCTACTCCGACAGCCGGAGCCTGGAGGCGATGACGCGGGACACCGCCACCGACCCGCGCCTGGTGGTGCAGCAGCCGCGCGACCAGATCAACTACATGCGCAACGCGGTCAAGGCCACGGTCGACGCCTACGACGGCACCGTCAACCTGTACGCCTGGGACGAGACGGATCCGATCCTGCAGACCTGGCGCAAGGCCTTCCCCGGCATCATCAAGCCGCAGAGCGAGATGGGCGACGGCCTCAAGCAGCATCTGCGCTACCCGGAGGCGCTGTTCAAGGTCCAGCGTGACGTGCTGTCCCGCTACCACATCGAGGACCCGAACGCCTTCTACAGCGGTCAGGACTTCTGGAACGTCCCGAACGACCCGTCGTCGGGCGAGCGCGACGTCAAGCAGCCGCCGTACTACCTGTCGGTCAAGATGCCCGACACGACGGCCCCGACGTTCTCGCTGACCACCACGTTCGTGCCGCGCCAGGGTCCGAACCTGGCGGCGTTCATGGCCGTGGACGCCACCCCGGGAGCGGACTACGGAAAGCTCCGCATCCTGCGGATGCCCTCCAACACCACGATCCCCGGCCCCGGCCAGGTGCAGAACAACTTCCAGAACAAGTTCTCCGGCGAGCTCAACCTGCTCGGCCTCGGCCAGGCGAAGGTCCGCTACGGCAACCTGCTGACCCTGCCGTTCGCCAACGGGCTGGTCTACGTCGAACCGGTCTACGTGGAGATCGCCGCGGCCTCCGGCCAGGAGCCGTATCCGATCCTCCGCCGGGTCCTGGTCTCCTACGGAGACAAGGTCGGCTCCGCCGACACGCTGGAAGCCGCCCTGCAGCAGGTCTTCGGAGCGGGCGCGGCTCAGCCGGCCAAGCCCGATGTCACCAAGCCGAACACGCCCGCCCAGCCGAGCACCGCACTGAGCCAGGTGATCAGCGAGGCGCAGCAGGCCTACGAGAAGGCGCAGGGAGCTCTGGCGAAGAACCCGCCGGACTGGACCGCGTACGGCGAGGCGCAGAAGGAGCTGGAGAAGGCCCTGGAGAAGTTGAAGGGCGTCGCGGTCCCGTCGGCCACGGCCACTCCGGTCCCTTCGCAGAGCCCGACCCCGGCCCCTTCCGGAAGCCCCACACCAGCGGCGACACCGACGTCCTCACCGAGTCCATAGGGGCTCACGGGCCCCAGCGAGCCGTCTGATTCGCTTCCACCGCCAAAGCCGGGTAGTCTTTAGACACACACCGACGCGGGGTGGAGCAGCTCGGTAGCTCGCTGGGCTCATAACCCAGAGGTCGCAGGTTCAAATCCTGTCCCCGCTACTGAACAGAAGGACCGGATCTCCTCGGAGATCCGGTCCTTCTGCGTTGAGCGGGCTCCCTGGGGCCACGGGACCTTCCGCGTCAGACGGCGGGCTCCCCGAGCCGATCCGGCTCCCCGGAGCGGCGGGGCCTTCCGGTCTCGATCCGGTTCTCCATGGTGGCCGGGCCTTCCGCGTTGATCCGGTTTTCCATGTTGCGCAATCAATTTGCACTCCATCGCCGGGGCCCGGTAGTCTTTAGACACACACCGACGCGGGGTGGAGCAGCTCGGTAGCTCGCTGGGCTCATAACCCAGAGGTCGCAGGTTCAAATCCTGTCCCCGCTACTGTAACGAAGGCCCTGATCTCTCAGAGATCAGGGCCTTCGTCATTTCCCAGGTCATTCAAGATTTTCTGGAGCGCCCAGATGCGCCCAACATCAATTACATGATTACATCGACGCATAGGTTGCATCTGTCACGAAAGGATGGACCAATGATCGTCGAATACATCCGCTATCGCGTCCCCGCCGAGCGGTCAGCCGAGTTCGAGGCCGCGTACCGGCGCGCCGCCGCGCCACTCGCGAGCGCCCCCCAGTGCGTGGACTACGAACTCACCCGATGCGTCGAGGAACCCGCCTGCTACATCCTGCGGATCACGTGGTCCTCCGCCGAGGACCACCTCCAGGGGTTCAGGGGCGGCCCGCACTTCGCGGCCTTCTTCGCCGAGATCCGGCCCTACGTCTCCGACATCGAGGAGATGCGTCACTACGCGCCCACCGGAATCCGGGGCCAGGGCGCCGCGGTGCCGACGCTGTACGACTGGGCCGGCGGGGCGGAGGCCCTCGAGCGGCTCACCGAGATCTTCTACGGCCACGTGATGGAGGACGACCTCATCGGGCCGCTCTTCGCGGGGATGGACCCCGGCCACCCCCGATATGTGGCGATGTGGCTCGGCGAGGTCTTCGGCGGTCCGGACCGCTACACGCGCGAACGCGGGGGATATCCCCACATGCTGTCCCAGCACCTCGGCAAGGGCATCACCGAACCGCAGCGCCGCCGTTGGGTGAGCCTTCTCCTGGACGCCGCCGACGAGGCCGATCTCCCCGGAGACCCGGAGTTCCGTGCGGCGTTCCTCGGCTACATCGAGTGGGGGACGCGCCTGGCGTTCGCCAACTCCCAGCCCGGTGCCGCCCCGATCGCCCACGCGCCGGTGCCGCACTGGGGCTGGGGCGTGGCGCCACCGTACGTGCCCAAGGGCTGAGCGCGGTCGACGTCCCGGTACGGCGCCGCCACACGTATCCGGCCCCGAGCGGTTAGCGTGCCAGTGTGGATGACATGTCCGGACCGGTTCTGCGTTGGCGCGTGCGCCGCGACCTCCTCGTCCTGAAAGGCGTGGGGGCGCTCGTTTTCGCGGTGGCCACCGTACTGAGCGTCGGCGATCCGCGCGGGGTGATCCTGGCGGGCGCGGCGACCGTGATAATGGCCGCGCTGGCCCTGCGTGACGTCCTGGCCCCGGTACGGCTCAGCGCCGACAGCGAGGGACTGGCGGTGGTGAAGGGGTTCGCCGGCTCGCGGCGGCTGCCGTGGAGCGAGGTCGAGCGGATCCGGGTGGACACGCGGACCCGCTTCGCCTCGCGGACGGGGCTACTGGAGATCGACACCGGTGAGGAGATCTTCCTCCTGAGCCGGTTCGACCTCGGCACCCCGTGCCAGGAGGTCGCCGACGAACTGCGCTCCTTCCGGACCGGTTTCTGACCGTCAGGCCCCGATCCCGCGATGCCACGCCGTGACCTTTGAGAGGGTACGGCGCAGCAACAGGCCCGCCTTGTGCAGGGACCAGCCCACCAGGAAGGCCCCGAAGAGGGCCTGCCCGATCCGCGACCACATCGACGCGTCGAAGGCGGCGAACGTCACGACGCCGATCCACAGGACGCCGAAGACGCCCACGAAGACCGTCGCAGCCCAATCCAGTCTCCGCTGCCACATGTCCGAAGTCTTACAGATCTTGCTTCAAGACCAGGTCAATGACGCGGAACGCCTCATCGGGGGAGGCTACGGCTTGTACCCGCGCACCTGCGGGCACGGGCTCCTTTACCGGCCGCCGCGATGGGAGCCTGCTCCAGACAGGCCAGCAGCGCGGCCGCGGTGTGCGCGTCGGCCAGGATCCGGTTCACCTCGTCCTGGGTCGCCGGGAGCTGGCCTCGCTTGCCGAGCTCGTCGGTGAGGAAGGTAAGCGGTTCCGGGTAGCCGGCCGCCTCAGCGGCGACAGTCGCCCGAGCCGCTGTGAGAAGACGCAGGTAGTAGGCGCGAAGTGTCGCCTCGCGCATCCGTGCGTCTTCAAGGTCGCTCAACAGAGACCTGGCGACCCTGATCAGGTCACCGGGGTGATCGGCCTCCGCGTCGATGTGCGCGCGGATGTCGTCGAACTCCGAGCGGGTCATGGTGCTCACCTCCACGGTGGAGTCAGGATCCTGACCCTCGTGCCTACTTCGTATCCAGAGTCGATTGCGGATGGCTTGTTGTCTGCTTGCGCCGTCCGGTTTGGGACGCGCGAGCCCCGGGAATGGTTGGCAAGTTGTCTCTGTGACACGAGAGTCCTGGTACTGTTCCTTCTGCAGGGCAACGAGCCCCGGAAGCCAGAAGGTCTCCAGGTCGGCGAACTGCTCAGCACCTCCCTTCGATCTAACCCGGAGATCCGGGCCTGTCCGCACGATTGGACAAGAGCCGGATGTCAGAGTAAGTTAGAAGGGTTGCTCCGGAGACGGAGCGGTCGACATCCTAACGGATTCGGCGGGTTCGGGTCGGCTGAAGCGAAAAGCGACAGTTTGACACGGACCGGGCGGATCTGGTAGGATGGGAACACGGAATGGAACGCCCTGAAGTCGGGACCACGGTCACGGCGACGGAGAACGCGTCCGTTTCTTGAGAACTCAACAGTGTGTTAAAAGCCAGTGCATGAAGCACAACCCCGTCCAACCCGCCTTCGGTGGGGGACGGATTCCTTTGGTTGATACATCCGACGCGAGTCGGGTGCTTTCAGTCGGGAAAACCTTTCAAACATTGTTTGGAGAGTTTGATCCTGGCTCAGGACGAACGCTGGCGGCGTGCTTAACACATGCAAGTCGAGCGGAAAGGCCCTTCGGGGTACTCGAGCGGCGAACGGGTGAGTAACACGTGAGTAACCTGCCCCCGACTCTGGGATAAGCCCGGGAAACTGGGTCTAATACCGGATACGACCACTTCCCGCATGGGATGGTGGTGGAAAGTCTTTTCGGTTGG
>NZ_NGFP01000232.1 GCF_002149035.1 Streptosporangium minutum | reverse complement strand
GTGTCGATGGGGGCGTGGGCGGTGGCCGGCGCCCTGGCCGCCGTCGCCGCGCTCTTCCTGTGCGTGTTCCCCACGCCGGGCCTGGACCGCAGCACGACGTTCGCCGCCATGAAGGCCTTCCCCGCGGCGATCCTCGGCGGCCTCGACTCCACCACGGGGGCGCTGGTGGGCGGCCTGGTCATCGGGGTCACCGAGACCCTGATGAGCGGCTACCAGAACGACCTGGCCTTCCTCGGCAGGGGCATCGGCGACGTCGCGCCGTTCCTCGTGATGATCGTGGTCCTGCTCATCCGCCCCGCGGGGCTGTTCGGGACGAGGGAGCTGGCACGTGTCTGACAAGCCCGGCAGGTCCGTGCGGATCCTCCTCCGGTCGGCCGTCCTGGTCGCGGCCGCGGTCGCGGTGCCGTTCTATCTGGAGGGCTTCTGGCTGCAGGCCGGGCTCTTCGCGATGTCGGCGGCCGTCGGGGCGATCGGCATCAACCTGCTGACCGGCGCCACCGGCCAGCTGTCCATGGGTCACGCGTTCTTCCTGGCGGCCGGGGCCTACTCCTACGTCTACTTCGCCTCCGATCCCGGGGACGGCCTGGCCGGGCTGGGCCTGCCCACTCCTGTCGCGGCGGTGCTGGCGGTGCTCACCGCGGGCGTCGCCGGGGGCGTGTTCAGCCCGATCGCCGGCCGCCTGAAAGGGGCCTACCTCGGCATCGCCACGCTGGCGCTGATCTTCCTCGGCCAGCACCTGCTGTTCAACGCCGGGCCCGTGACGGGCGGCTACAACGGCCGCCCGGTGCCACCCATGGAGCTGTTCGGGTTCACCTTCGCCGACTCCCCCGCGCTCGTGGTGGCCCAGGTGCCGTTCGGCGCGCTGGAGCGGCTGTGGTTCCTCGGCCTGGCCGCCCTGGCCTGCGCGGCGCTGTTCGCCCGCGGGGTGCTGGCAGGACGTCCCGGGCGGGCCATGAACACCATCCGCGACCACGAGATCGCCGCCGGGGTGATGGGCGTTCCGGTGGCCCGCTACCGCGCCGGCGTGTTCGTGCTGTCGTCGATGTACGGCGGGCTGGCCGGCGTCCTGCTCGCGCTGGTCTTCCAGCGGACCGTGCCGGAGTACTTCGGCATCCTGCTCTCCCTCGACTACCTCGCCATGATCGTCATCGGCGGCCTCGGCTCGGTCGCGGGGGCGGTGATCGGCGCCGTCTTCATCTCCCTGCTGCCCCAGCTCCTGACCCGCTACAGCGACGCCCTGCCGCTGGTGGCCGAGCCCGGCTCCGGCGGGGTCTCCCCCGCCGAGGCCGCCCGGATCCTGTACGGCGCGGCCGTCGTCGTGATCGTCCTCTTCCTGCCGGGCGGCCTGCTCGGCCTCGCCGGCCGCCTGCGACCGGCGCCGAACCGCCGGACCGCCTCCGCCTCCACGGCGGAGAAGGCCTCCCTACGCCCGTCCCCCGAGACAAGGAACTGACGTGACTCCTCCACTCCCCTCCTCGCTCCCGCTCCCCGAAAGCGGCGGCCTCCCGCTCCCCGCGCCGCGCCGCGGAGGGATCGCCGCGATCCCGGCGCGGCGGATCGCGGTGCTCGCCGTCCTGGCCCTGGCGGTCGCCTCGTGCGCCAGCGGGAAGGCCACCGGGGGCGCCGGCGCGTCGCCGGCCGTCGGCGGCGACGGGGTGAAGACCGGCCCCGGCGTCACCGCCGACACGATCACTGTGGGCCTCATGACCGATCTCACCGGCCCCTACGCCTCGTTCGGCAAGAGCCTGACCCAGGCACAGCAGCTCTACTTCGAGCAGGTCAACGCGGGTGGAGGCGTATGCGGCCGGAAGATCGAGGCCGTCGTGCGCGACCACGGCTACGACGCGCAGAAGGCCGTGGCGGCCTACACCGAGATCGCCCCGAAGTCCGCGGCGATCGCCCATTTCATCGGCTCTCCCATGGTCATGGCGCTCAAGCAGCGCATCGAGGCCGACGAGCTGCTCACCCTCCCGATGGCCTGGGCGACCGGGCTGCTGGGCAGCAAGCCCATCCAGGTCACCGCCACCACCTACGACATCGACATGATCAACGGGGTGGACTTCCTGGTCAAGGAGAAGGGACTCAAGTCCGGAGACAAGATCGGTCACCTCTACTTCGAAGGGGACTACGGCGAGAGCGCGCTGAACGGCTCCAAGTACGCGGCCGGGAAGCTCGGCCTGACGCTCGTCGAGCAGAAGATCAAGGCGACCGACCAGGACATGAGCGCCCAGGTGGCCGCCTTCAAGGCCGAGGGGGTCAAGGCCGTGCTGGTCTCGGTCGGCCCCAAGCAGTCGGCCTCGCTCGTCGGCGTCTCGCTGGCCAAGGGCATGGACGTGCCGTTCGTCGGCAGCAACTCGGCCTACTCCCCGCAACTGCTCCCCACCCCGGCCGGTCCCGCCCTGCTCAAGGACTTCTACGTCATGACCGGCGGCGCGCCGATCAGCGCGCCGCTGCCGGCCATGAAGAAGCTGGCGGCCGACTACGCGGCGAAGTATCCCGGCCAGACCATCGACAGCGGGGTCGCCACGGGCTACTCCGCGGCGGCGATCGTCAGCGACGCGCTCAGGAAGGCCTGTGAGGGCAAGGACCTGAGCCGGGCCGCCGTCGTCGCCGCGCACCGCAGCCAGTCCTCCTGGGGCGGCGACTACGGCACGGTCATGGACTTCTCCATGTTCGACAAGCCCGCGTCGCGGGCGTCCTTCGTCGTCAAGCCGGACAAGGCCGCGCTCGGCGGCGCCGTGGTCTTCAAGGAGGCGGCGATCTCGGACCTGGCCAAGGACTACCCGGTGCCGGTCGGCTGACCGCCGGTCCGGGGTAAGGCGCGCGCCCGCCTAAAGTGGGGGTGCGCGCCGTACCGCCCGGGAGTAATGTGTGAAATACCACACACCTTCGCTCCCGGGGACACGATGACCGAGAAGCTGAACACCGGCAGCCACGACCTGCCGATCTCCGACGCCCTCGCCGCGTTCATGGCGACCGGCTGGGCCGACACCCGCCGCGACGACCTGACCGCGCTGCCGCTGGCCGCCTACACCGCCAAGCGCCGGGCCGCGCTCGCCGCGCGCTTCCCCGGCGAGCGGCTGATCATCCCGTCCGGCACGCTCAAGGCCCGCAGCAACGACAGCGACTACCGGTTCCGGTCGCACAGCGCCTTCACCTACCTCACCGGCGACCAGGAGCCCGGCAACGTCCTGGTCATCGAGCCGTCCGGGTCGGCCACGCTGTTCCTGCGGCCGCGCTCGCCGCGTTCGGCTCCGGGGACGGCCGGGCAGGAGTTCTACCGGGACCGCCGCTACGGCGAGTTCTGGGTGGGCCGCCGTCCCGACCTGGCCGAGGCGGAGGCGCTCTATCTGATCGACTGCGCGGCCGTGGACAGGCTGGACGACGTGCTCGGCGGGCCGGCGCGGGTGCTGCGCGGCGTGGACGCCTCGCTGGACTCCCGGGTCGCGGCGCACGACGGGGACGGCGAGCTGGAGACGTTCCTGTCCGAGATGCGGCTGATCAAGGACGAGTGGGAGATCGCCGAGCTGCAGTTCTCGGTGGACGCGACCGCCCGCGGGTTCGAGGACGTGGTGCGGGCGCTGCCCCAGGCCCTGGCCCACCGGCGCGGCGAGCGCTACCTGGAGGGGGTCTTCGGCCTCCGGTCCCGCCTGGAGGGCGGCGCGGTCGGCTACGACAGCATCGTGGCCTCCGGCGCCCACGCGTGCGTGCTGCACTGGATCCGCAACGACGGCCGGCTGAACGAGAACGAACTGCTCCTGCTCGACGCGGGCGTGGAGACCGACAACCTCTACACCGCCGACATCACCAGGACCCTGCCGCTGTCGGGGCGGTTCAGCCCGATCCAGCGCCAGGTCTACGAGCTGGTCTACGAGGCCCAGAGCGCGGCCATCGCCACCCTGCGGCCGGGCGCGAGCTTCCGCGACTTCCACCGGACGGCCATGCGGGTCATCGCCGAGGGACTGCACGACTGGGGCGTGCTGAAGATCGGCGCGGACGAGGCGATGGAGACCGACAGCGGCCTGTACCGCCGCTACACCCTGTGCAGCAGCGGCCACATGCTGGGCATGGACGTCCACGACTGCGCCAGGGCCCGCTCGGAGGTCTACCTGGACGGCGTGCTGGAGGAGGGCCAGGTCCTCACCGTCGAGCCCGGCCTCTATCTCCAGCCGGACGACCTGACGCTCCCGCCGGAGCTGCGCGGCATCGGCGTGCGGATCGAGGACGACCTCGTCATCACCGCCGACGGCGCCCGCCTGATGTCGGCCGGGCTGCCCCGCCACCCCGACGAGATCGAGGGGTGGATGAGCGCGATCTCCGCCTGACCGGGGCGGGGCGGTCCCGCGGCCGGCCGTACGTCGCGCCCCGCACCCGCGATCACCTGTGGAAAATGTGAGGCCCTGACAAGATGTGATCTGGGCCTCATTCCTTTTCCTCAAATTACACAGGAGCCATCGACTTACTGGACTACCCGTCAGTAGGGTGACTGATCCATGGTCGGAGTCGCGAACCCCGAGGTGTTCATGGCACAACGGACGGCGCACTGATGGCGGTCGGCGGGCGGGACGGGGTCACCGGTTACCTCGTCCGCCGGAGCACCGACGTGTTCGGCCGGGTCGGCGACATGTCGGTGATCGCACTTGAGGGATTCCGCCGGACCTGGGACGTCAGGACCTGGTTCTGGGAGTACATCCAGCAGTGCTGGTTCCTCGCCCGCGTCACCAGCCTGCCCGTGCTGCTCGTCTCGCTCCCGCTGGGCGCGACCGTCGCCCTCCAGGTGGGCCAGCTCGCCTGGCAGCTGGGCGCCTCCTCGGCCACCGGCGGCGCCGTGGTGGTCGGCCTGGTCCGCGAGGTCGCCCCGATGGCCTCGGCCCTGCTCATCGCGGGCGCCGGGGGCTCGGCCATGACCTCCGACATCGGCGCCCGCAACATCCGCGACGAGCTGGCCGCCATGGAGGTGATGGCGGTCAACCCGGTCCACCGCCTGGTCACCCCCCGGCTGTGGGCGGCCAGCACGGTGGCCGTGCTGCTGGTCCCGCTGGTCATCGTGGCCGGGGCGAGCGGCGGCTACTTCTTCAACGTCGTCATCCAGGGCGTCACCCCCGGCGCCTACTTCGACGGCGCGGTGTCCCTGCTGGTCACCAGCGACCTGCTGGTCACCCTGTTCAAGGCGTGGATCTTCGGCTTCATCGCGGCGATCATGTCGTGCTACTTCGGCATGACCTGCCAGACCAGCCCGGTCGGCGTGGGACGCGCGGTGAACCAGTCCACGGTCGTCACGTTCATGCTGGTGTTCGCGGTCAACTACGTGATCACCATGATCTACTTCCTCGCCTACCCGCCCAGGCCCATGTGATGGCGCCGATCCCGGGAGCCCGCACCGCCGGATTCCGCGTCTACGGCATGCTGCGCGACCTCGTGGACCGCGCGGCCTCGCTGTCGGACTGGCCGCTCTTCCTGTGGAAGGTCGTCTTCTACTCGCTGCGGGACATCGTCTTCCGGATGAAGTTCACCAAGGTCGTGCTCCGCCAGGTCAGCGACGTGGTGGTGGGTGTCGGCGCGACCGTCATCGGCGGCGGCATGGTCTTCGTGGCGTTCACCATGGCCTTCGCGGTCGGCGCCACCGTCGGTCTGCAGGGCTACCAGGGCCTGCAGGCGATCGGCGCCGAGTCCTTCATCGGCCTGGTGGGCAGCTTCGCCAACGTCCGGGAGATCACCCCGATCATCGCGGCGGTCGCGCTCGCGGCGCAGGTCGGCTCGTCCTTCACCGCCGAGCTGGGCGCGATGCGGATCTCCGAGGAGATCGACGCGCTGGAGGTGATGGCCATCAACGCCTTCACCTACCTGATCTGCACGCGGGTGGTGGCCGCGCTGATCGCGCTGGTCCCGGTCTACATGATCGCGCTGTTCGCCAGTTTCTTCGCCACCCGGCTGATGTGCACCGTCCTGTTCGGCATGTCGCCCGGCGTCTACGACTACTACTTCTATCTCGGCCTGCCGGTGATCGACATCGTCTACAGCGTGATCAAGGTGATCGTCTTCGCGTTCGCCGTCATCAGCATCCACTGCTACTACGGATTCAACGCCACCGGAGGCCCGGTCGGCGTGGGGATTGCGGCCGGGCGGGCGATCCGCCAGTCCATCGTCACCGTCATCCTCCTCAACCTGCTGCTGTCCTACCTGTTCTGGGGCAACGGCAGCGGCGTGAAGCTGACGGGGTGAGCGGCGATGGCACGCGGTGAAGTCCCCCTGCCGATCCGGCTGGCGATCTCGCTCGGCGTGGTGCTCGCCCTCGTCCTGGCCCTCGTCCTGGTCATCCGGAGTGCGGCGAGCGTCAACGGCATGCGGGTGACCGCCGTGTTCACCCACGCCGGGCAGGGGCTGGATCCCAACTCCCCCGTCAAGATCCGCGGCATCACGGTGGGCGGGGTCGACTCCGTCACCCTGGACCGCGAGGGCAGGGCCGTGATCGCCATGCACGTGGAGCCCGGCGTCAAGGTGCCCGAGACCGTCACCGCCGCGATCGAGCCGACCTCCGTCTTCGGCCCCAAGTTCGTCAACCTGATCCTCGGCTCCGGCGAGACGGCCGGCCCCTACCTGGGCGACGACGCCGTCATCACCAGGACCGAGGCGCCCACGGACCTGTCCGACACCCTCTCCGACGCCTACGAGGGGCTCGGCGCGGTGGACCCCCAGGACATCACGACCATCGTGCACACCCTGGGGCGCGGCCTGGACGGCAAGGGCCCGCAGATCGGGGGGATCGTCGACAGCACCGGGAAGATCGTCGAGGTGGCCCACCGGCGCCGCGGGGAGTTCAGGCGGTTCATCGGGGACGCCGGAGCGCTGAGCGCCAGTCTCGCCGACAAGGGCGACGAGCTGGTGGCGATCTCCTCCGACCTCAACGTGATCACCCCGGACCTGCTGAAGCGGGCCGACAAGATCCGCGCGCTGCTGCGGGAGTTCGACGAGATCTCCCACCTGACCGCGCACGGCCTGCGCAAGCACCGCAAGGGCCTCAAGGCCGCGGTGAACGCCGGGGAGCGGGCGGCCGCACTGCTGTACGCGCAGCTCGGCGTCGCGGGCGAGGGCGTGCGGGGGCTGAACCAGCTCCTCAGCGTGCTGAACGACCTGGTCACGGGCCAGGGCCCGGACGGCGCCAACCAGATCAAGATGGAGGCCTTCATCGCGACCGACATCTGCGAGCTCTTCGTCGGCGCCTGCGGCCCAACGAACGGCAGGTGAGCCTTTTGGCCCGGTCGAGAGAGCAGGTCCAGCGCCGCTGGACACTCGCCAAGTTCGTCGTCTTCCTGCTCGTGACGGCCACTTTGATCGTCCTGATCGGCGCCCAGATCGCCCGGGTGAACGTCGGCGACACCTACAGCCTCGTCGCCACCTTCGACGACGTCTCCGGGCTGCACGAGGGCGACCAGGTGAAGATCGCGGGTGCGCCGGTCGGCCAGGTCGACTCGATCGAGGTGGTCAACGGCAGGGCCGAGGTCGTGCTCAGCGTGCGGGCGGCGGTGCGGGTGCCCTCCGACAGCTCCGCCGCGGTCCGCTGGCGCAACACGATCGGCCAGCGGGTGATCTACCTGATGCCCGGCGCCGCCGCCGATACGCTGGGCGACGGCGCCCGCGTGAAGCTGACGAGCTCGGTGGTCGACATCGGGGAGCTGGTCAGCGACCTCGGCCCGCTCACCCGCAGTCTGGACCCCGACCAGATCAACCAGCTGCTGACCGCGGCGGGCGAGGCGCTGGACGGCAACCAGGAGAACATCCCCAAACTGGTCGACAACCTCAACGACCTGACCACCACGGTGGCCGACCGCAAGGAGATCATTCAGGGGCTGCTCGAGGACTACGCCACGGTGACCGGGGTCGTCGCCCGCAGGGACCGGCAGATCTCGCAGCTCGTGGACAACCTGGTCGCGCTGACCGGCGCGTTCGCCCGCAACCGCGAGCTGGTCGACGACGCCCTGGTGGAGCTGTCCACCACGGTCCGGGTCAACAACCAGGTGCTCGGCCGCAACTCCCGGGAGTTCGGCCGGGTGGTGGACAACATGACCCGGCTCACCGGCGGCATCCGGCGCAACATCGGCAGCATCGAGAAGGTGCTCAACACCATCACCCCGCCGCTGCGACGCTCGTTCCAGGTGACCGGCCGGGGGCACTTCGTCACCACTGCGGTGCCCTGCCTCGCGTTGGGCCCCCAGCCCTGCCCCTACCCGATGAGCGCTCCCCCGCCGCTGCGCGGCAACCTCAAGCTCACCAGCACGGTGAACCTGCGGCGAGTGCTGGTGGGACCCTGATGGCGCTCAAGTCGTTCCGTGACCGCGACAAGACCGTCGTCGGCCTGGTGTCGATGGCGGTCCTCGCCTCCGTCCTGGTGGTCACCTTCCTCGTCGGGAACCTGGGGCTGCTGGAGGGCGGCTACACGATGTCGGCGATACTGCCGGACTCCGCCGGACTGCGTTCCGGCAACGACGTGCGGGTGGCGGGCGTCCCGGTCGGCAAGGTGACCGAGGTCCGCGCCGACTACGGCCAGGGGCACGTCGTGGTCACCTGGAAGGTGGACGACGGGATCAGGCTCGGCCCGCAGACCCGGGCCGAGATCACCCTGTCGAACCTGCTGGGCGGCCGCTACGTCAAGCTCACCGGGCCGGTCACCCGGCCGTACATGGACGAGCTGCCCGAGGAGAGACGGCGGATCCCGATGTCGCGCACCAGCACCCCCGTGCTGATCACCGACGCCCTCAAGGACGCCACCCGGCTGGTGCAGAAGCTCGACACCGACTCGGTCGACAAGCTCCTGTCGGAGCTGGCGGAGCTCAAACCCGCCCGCAAGGGCAGGGTCAGCAAGCTGCTGGACAACATCGGCGAGCTCTCGGAGATCATCAGCGAGAGCGAGCCCCAGCTCCAGAGGCTGCTGGACAACGGCAACAAGATCATGAACGTGCTGGAGACGAAGGACGCGCAGCTCGGCCGGCTGATCGACTCCATCGAGATCATGCTGAACGAGCTACGGCTCCGCCGCGACGAGCTGAAGTCCCTGCTCGGCGACGGCAGCGACCTGGTCAACAGCATCACCACACTGGTCACCGAGCACGAGAAGAACCTGATCGCGGTGGTCGACGACGTGACCGCGATCGGCAACCGGCTCGACGCCGACGGCGGCAAGGCGCTCAACTCCGTCCTCGCCTGGGTCGGGCCCACCTTCTCCGGACTGGCCACCTCCGGCGGCCAGGGCCCGTGGGTGGAGGCCATCACCACCGGCCTCGGCCCGATCAACCCCGAGGTGCTCGGCGCCATCCGCAAGGACAGGACCAGCCGATGACACGCCGTGGACTGCGAGGGGCGGGCCGTTCCCGGCACGCGCCCGGAGCGGAGCGACCCGAATGACGCGTGGACCGCGAAGAACGGAACGTTCACGGCGTGCGCCCGGCGTGGGACGCCCCCTGCCGAGAACGGTCGCGGCGCTGCTCGCCGGGGTGCTGCTGCTCTCGGCGGGAGGCTGCTCGCTGCTGCCCGGCGGGGCGTCGCCGTACCGGCTGACGGCCTACTTCAGCGCGGCGCCGTCCCTGTACGAACAGGCCAAGGTGAAGGTGCTGGGCCTGGACGCCGGGACGGTGGAGAAGCTCACCGTGGAGGGGGACAGGGTCCGGGCGGATCTGATCATCGACGGGCAGGTGCCGCTCCCCGCCGACGTCAAGGCGGTCGTGGCCGCGCAGAACACGCTGGGCGAGCGGAACGTGGTGCTCCACCCGCCGTGGAGACCCGGCCAGGCCAGGATCGCACCGGACGCGGTGATCCCGCTGGAGCGGACCGACCTGCCGGTGGAGATCGACGACGCCCTGGAGGCGTTCACCAAACTCACCGACGCCCTCGACACCGACAAGATGGGCGACGTGGCCGGCAACCTCGCCGAGACGGTCAGGGGCCGGGGCAAGCAGATCAACCGGGCGCTGGCCGACGCGGCCTCGCTGACCCGCACCCTCGCCGGGCAGGACGAGCAGCTGATCGAACTGGCCGACGGCCTCAACCGGATCGCCTCCAGCCTCAACCGCCGCGAGGACCAGGTCAAGACGGCCATCGACGCCTTCGCCGAGGCCGGCGCCACCCTCGCCGACGAGCGCCGCCGCATGAAGAGCTTCATCACCGGCCTCGCGGAGTTCGTCCAGCGGGGTGACGTGCTGATCGAGGCCTATCAGGAGAGACTGCCCAAGGGCGTGGCCAACCTGGCCGAGCTGGTGCTGACCCTGAAGGTCAACAGCGAGTCCGCGGCCGAGGCCATCGCCGGAGCCCGGAAGTTCACCGACAACCTGGTCGTGTCCTGGGACAGGGAGCACCACCTGATCAAGATCCGTCTGGTGCTCAACGCGATGACCCGGGCCTGGCTGACACCGCTGTTCGAGGCACTGGGCCTGGGCAAGGTGTCGTGCCTGCCGGGAGAGCTGAGCAACTGCCCCTGGGAGAGGGGGAGGCGGTGAGCGCGGTGCGACGGTCCGGCCGCCGGACGGGCGGGGAACGGCGAGTGAGCGGGGGAAGGGAGGAGACCGGATGAGGGCGTGGACGCGGATGGGCGCGGGACTGGCCGGACTCTGCCTCACCGCGGCGTGCACCCTGCAGACCGCGGGGGCGCCGACCGGCGGGCTGACCCTGACCGCGACCTTCGACGACGTGCAGAGCCTGGTGGCCGGGCACAGCGTGCAGATCTCCGACGTGCGGGTGGGCAGTGTGACCGACATCCGCCTGGAGGGATACCGCGCGAAGGTCACCATGTCCGTCGAGGACGGCATCCGGGTGCCCGAGGGCACCGGCGCCGTCGTGGCCAAGACCTCGATCCTGGGTGAGAACTACGTCGAGCTGACACCGCCCGAGGGCCGGGACATGACGAGCGGGCCGTTCATGCGGAGCGGCTCGACGATCACCCGGACATCGGTGGAGCCGGACATCGAACAGGTCACCGAACGGGCGGGCCCGCTGATCGACGCCCTCGGCGCCCAGGACGTGAACGCCGTCCTGGACGCGGCGGCGACCGGGCTCGGCGGCAAGGGCAAGGACCTCAACCGGCTGCTCAGGCAGATCACCGAGGTCACCACCGTCTACGCCGAGTCCCGCGAGGACCTGGCCCGCACCATAGACGGGCTGGCCGAGCTGGGCGACGATCTCGCAAAGGGCAGCGAGGAGCTGGACAGGCTGCCCGGCACGCTCACCGACGCCACCGCCCGGCTGAACCACGGCCGCAAGCACGTGAAGAAGACCCTCCAGGAGCTCACCGCGCTGGCCCGCGAGGTCAACAGCACCGTCTATCCGAGACACGCGGCCCGGCTGCGGACCCTGCTCCGCGAGCTCGACGCGGTTTCCACCTCGATGGTCCGCGGTAAGGAAGACCTGAAGGTCCTGATCAGCCGCGTGCAGCGGTTCCTCGACCTGCCACCGATCGTGGTGAACGGCCAGCTGCTGACCTTCGTCTGGCTCAAGGGGCTGCTGCTGCCCAAGCCGGACAAGAGCGGCGACCGCCCGCGTCCGCCCAACTCGGTGGACGACTTCCGCCTGCTGCTGGAGCCGCCACGATGAGGAACCGCATCCGGATCAACCTCGGCTTCTTCGTGGTACTCGGCGTGGTGATGACCGTGTGGGCGTTCACCAGCATCATCAAGCTCGACGTCGTCGAGCGGCCCTACCGGATCAGCGCCGAGTTCCTGTCCTCCCCCGGTCTCGTGCGGGGCTTCGACGTGGCCTACCTCGGCGTCCGGATCGGCCGGATCGACGACGTGGCGCTGGCCCCCGGCAAGATCGTGGTGGGCCTGAGCATCAACCGTGACGTACGGCTGCCGCGAGGCGTCACCGCGGAGGTGCGCCGCAAGTCCGCCATCGGCGAGCCGTACGTGGAGATCTCGCCGCCCCGGTCCGGAGCCAGCGGCGGCACCCTCGCCGCGGGCGCCACCATCCCGCTGGCCAGCACCTCGGTCCCGCTCGACTACAAGAAGCTGTTCGACGGGGTCGGCAAGCTGCTGAACGCGGTGCCGCCGGAGGACGCCCAGACGATCGTGCACGAGCTGGCGGCGGGACTGGACGGCCGGACGACCTCGATCCGCGAGGTCGTGGACAACGCCCACGACCTCACCGCGACCCTCGCCGCCAACACCGGCCTGCTGGACGAGCTGTCAGTGGAGCTGACCCGGCTGACCGGCACACTGGCGGGCCGGCGCGAGGAGCTGTCCCAGGGCATCACCGACCTGGCCGGGGTGACCCGGGCGATCCGCGAGTCCCGCAAGCAGCTCTCCACCGCCCTCGACCACGGCCCGAGCTTCTTCCGCCAGGTCGACAACCTGCTCACCACCGCCCGCCCCGGCCTGTCCTGCATGCTCACCGCGGCCAGGATGAAGCCCGGCGTGGTGTTCACGCCCCGGACCCGGTCGAACGTCAACCAGCTGCTGCGGACGGTGCCCACCCTGCAGGCGATGGTCACCGACATAACCGACAAACGGCCCGACGGGGTGTACGGCAGGGTCACGTTCCTCTTCAGCGTCCCCGGCGGCCCCCCGGTGGCGCGGGAGTACCGCGGCCCGCTGTCCCCGCCGAAGGTCCCCGCACTGCGTCCCTGCCCGAAGGGCCCCGCGGTCAAGGTGTCCACCCGGACCGACGACGACCAGGACCCCGGCCCCCACCCCACCGACGGCTCCTGGAGCGGCGACGGTCCGGCCGGTGAGGCGACCGCCACGCCCGACGAGGCGACGCGGACACCGCGGGAGGGCGACGGGCCGCTCGACGCCACCGGTCCCGAGGACACCGCCACCCCCGCCGCGGACGCCGGCAGGACCTCGCGCTCCACCCGCCAGGACCTCACCCCTTTCATCGTCGCGATCCTCTTCGCCGTCGTCATCTCCGGCGGCGTGCTCGGCTGGATCGCGGTCGGCCGGGCGTCACGCCGCCGTGAACAGGAGTGACCAGTTGACATCCTCCCCAGGACCGAGGTCCGGGGTCTCCATACCGGAAGGATCTAGTTGACTTCCTCCCCACGGCTGAAGCCGGGGGATTCCCACCCTCACGGGTCGGATTTCCTGCTTCACCGCCGGTCGCCCGCCAGGAGGAATCTCCCTTGAGGTCTTACACCGGCTCCACAGGCGTTTCACCTCTCCGCCAGCCCGGCGGCGAGGATGTTCCTGGCGGCGTTCACATCCCGATCATGGGTCGCGCCGCAGGCGCACACCCACTCCCGGACGTTCAACGGCAGGGACGGTTGCAGGGCGCCGCAGGCCGAGCACAGCTTGGAGGATGGAAACCACCGGTCGACGACCACCAGCTCCCGCCCGTACCAGGCCGCCTTGTACTCCAGCATGGTCCGCACCTGCCGCCAGGAGGCGTCGGAGACGGCGCGGGCCAGGCGGTGGTTCTTCACCAGGTTGCGGACGGCGAGGCCCTCGATCGCGATCACTTGGTTCTCGCGGACGATCGAGGTGGTGAGCTTATGCAGGTGGTCACGCCTGCGGTCACCGATTCGGGCGTGCACCCGCGCGACCCGCACCTTCGCCTTGGCCCGGTTGCTGGAGCCCTTGTCCTTGCGGGCCAGGGCGCGTTGCGCGCGGGCCAGCCGGGCCCGGTCGGCGCGCTCGTGGCGGGGGTTGGCGACCTTGCCGGCGGCGTCGGTGAGGCCGGGGATCGGCCGCGACAGGGTGAGCAGGGAGCTGATCCCGGCGTCGATGCCGACCATGGCAGCCGTCGGATCCAAAGGGCGGATCGTGTCCGCACACAGGATCGACACGAACCACCGGCCGGCCGCGTCCTTCGACACGGTCACCGTGGACGGCTCGACCCCCTCGGGCAGCGGGCGCGACCACGCGATGTCCAGCGGGGCACCCATCTTCGCCAGGGTCAGGTGCCCGTCGCGCCAGGTGAACGCCGAACGGGTGTACTCGGCCGAGGCCCGGGACCTCTTGCGGGACTTGAACGCCGGATACTTCGCCCGTTTGGCGAAGAAGTTGGTGAAGGCCGCCTGCAGGTGGCGCAGGACCTGCTGGAGCGGCACCGACGACACCTCACCCAGGAAACCCAGCTCCTCGGTGCGCTTCCAGGCGGTCAGCATCGCCGACGACTCCCCGTAGGAGACCCTCCGGCCTTCCATGGTGTAGGCACGGCTGCGCTCCTCGAGCGCCTTGTTGTAGACCAGGCGGGCGCAGCCGAAGGTCCGGGCAAGCTGCTCGGCCTGCTCGGGGGTCGGGTAGAAGCGGTACTTGAAGGCCCGCTTCACGCTCTGTGCCATGGCGCACATCATGACGCACCGCGGCCGGGACCGTACGCGTGTTCGAGAAAATTCCGTGCGGCGGTGTGCCGCGTTTCCTCCCCTGGGCTGAAGCCCGGGGTCTCCACGCTCAAGGAGATTCGATGAGCCCAATCCCTCAGCAGCCCGACGAACTCCCTCAAGGGGCGGGCTCAGGCCGCGGTGAGGTCCCGGAGGACGGGGGGGAGCCCACCGAGCCGGATTCCGCCGCCGTGCCCGCGGTCGGCGCGGCCCCGGACAGAGCCGCCCCAGACAGGGACGAGGGAGGGGAGACGGCGGCCGGGATCGCGGAGCGGGGTGGGTCCCGCGTGCRATCCCGGACGTGGCGGGCCAAGCTGGTGGGCTCGGTCGCGGCCATGCTGTTCGCGGCGACGGCGATAGCGGCGGTGTGGTTCTGGATGACGGCCGACCGGCTGGCCGAGGAGAAGGCCGAGCGCGGCGCGGTGTCCGCACGGGCGGGCGAGTTCGCCGTGGCCCTGCAGACCTACGACTACGCCAACCTCCAGGCCTATCGCGACCAGGTCTTCGCCATCTCCGGCGAGGACTTCGAGAAGACCTACGACGAGGCCTTCAGCCCGCTGGAGGGCGTGATCACCTCGATGAAGGCCCACTCGTCCGCCTCGGTCCGGGGTGTCTACGTCGGCGAGGTCGACGAGGACAGAGCCAAGGCGATCACGGTCGTCGACTCCCAGGTCACGAGCACCGCGGGCACCCGGCGCATGCTCGGCACCTACATGGAGCTCGGCCTGGTCAAGACAGGCGGCGAGTGGAAGGTCAACGACGCCACCGTGATGGGCGCGGCCGAGGAGCTGGTGACCGACCCCAACGGCAAGGCCGTCGACACGGCCCCCACCCCCACCCCCACCCCGAGCACCGGCAAGAAGGACGGATAGGGCTTCCGGCACGGCCCGCGGCGCCGCTGTGGGCCGTGGCGGACCGGAGG
>NZ_NGFP01000231.1 GCF_002149035.1 Streptosporangium minutum | reverse complement strand
GCCCCGCTCCAGCAACTGCGCCGCCGCCGCCTGACCCCCCTCCACCGAGAACAGCGAGTGCGAGATCAGCTCGTCGACCCCGTCCGCCCCCAGCAGCTGCGCCATCGCCTGCCGGTAGCCCTCGATCTTGCGGATCACCGGCACGAACCGGCGCGGCCCGACGGCCAGGCCGATCCGCTCGTGCCCGAGATCCACCAGATGCTGTACGGCCAGCCGCGCGGCGGCCCGGTCGTCCGGGGAGATGAACGGCGCCTCGATGTGAGCGCTGTAGCCGTCCAGCAGGACGATCGGCAGCCCGCGGTCGGTCAGCCGGGTGTAGCGGTCCATCTTGGCCGTGGTGTCGGCGTGGAGGCCGGAGACGAAGACGATGCCGTTGACCCCCCGGTCTATCAGCAGCTCGGTGAACTCGTCCTCGGGGGCGCCGCCGGGGAGCTGGGTGCAGAGCACCGGGGTGTAGCCGTGCTGGGTCAGCGCCTTCTCGATCGCCTGGGCGAACGCCGGGAAGATCGGGTTGTCCAGCTCCGGGGTGACCAGGCCGATCAGCCCGTTGCTGCGCTGGCGCAGCCGCTGCGGCCGCTCGTACCCCATCAGGTCCAGCGCGGTCAGCACCGCCTGCCTGGTCCCCTGCGACACGCCGGGCTTGCCGTTGAGCACCCTGCTGACCGTGGCCTCACTCACCCCCGACTGGGCGGCGATGTCGGCCAGCCGGATACCCGCGCCGTCGGGGCGGGACCGGGAGGTATGCGTGAGTTCACCGTCCATCAGAGGTACCCCACCATGCGGCTGAATTGGGCGCAAGCTGAACGACATTCGGCGCCCTGGCGTGAAATTCGTTTCCGAAACTTTTCGCAAACTGTAACATCCCCCACCCGCGGAGACGGTCGTGGCGCTCACCTGGGAGGGCCGCACCCTCTAATGCGCGGCATAGCTACTCACCAGGAACATTGAAGTAACCAGCGGATGTGCAATTTCTAACGACATCTATGGACACATGGGCAAGTGGCGCGATGTACTACCTCATCAATCACACGGCTGGATCCGGGCAGCGGAACCCGGGAGGAACGAGCGCGCATGAGTACCGTCGTCCTCGACAATGTGAGCAAGGTCTACCCCGGTGGGTACCTGGCGGTCGACCGCATGAACCTGCGCGCCGAAAACGGGGAGTTCCTCGTCCTGCTGGGGCCGTCCGGCTGCGGCAAATCCACCCTGCTCCGGATGATCGCGGGCCTGGAGGAGGTGACCTCCGGAGACCTCTGGCTGGGCGGCACGCTCGCCAACGACCTCGCCCCGCGTGACCGGGACGTCGCCATGGTCTTCCAGAACGGCGCGCTCTACCCGCACCGCACGGTACGCGGCAACATGGCCTTCCCCCTGGAGATCGCCAAGGCGGACCCGGCGATGGTCAGGGAGCGCGTGACGGAGCTGTCCAAGGCGCTGCACATCGACGAGACCCTCGAACGTCGCCCTGGAACGCTCTCAGGCGGCCAGCGCCAGCGCGTCGCGATGGGCAGGGCGATCGTCCGCCAGCCCTCGCTCTTCCTGATGGACGAGCCGCTGTCCAACCTCGACGCGGGCATGCGCACCGAGCTCCGCATGGAGATCTCCTCCCTGGTCCGCTCCCTCGGCGTGACCACGATCTACGTGACGCACGACCAGGTCGAGGCCCTGACCCTGGCCGACCGGATCGCCATCATGAACCGCGGCGTGCTCCAGGACGTCGGCACCCCCGGCCAGGTCTACAACGACCCGGCCACCGCCTTCACCGCCGCCTTCCTCAGCTCCCAGCAGCTCAACCTGCTCGCAGCCACCGTGCGCACCCCGCAGAACCAGTTCATCCTGCTGGACTTCGGGGTGCACCAGATCACGATCCCCTGGACCGATCCCAGGGCCTACGCCATCTCCCAGCACGTCGGCCACCAGATCATCGTGGGCCTGCGCCCGGACTGCCTGGCCCCGGTCCCCGAGACGTTCGAAGGCCCCGTCTTCCTCGGCCGTGTCCGGGCCCTGGAGTACCACGGCCACGAGTGGCTCGCCTACGTCGAGAGCGGCATCCCCACCGTGCCCGTCCCCGAGCCCCCGGACCCTCGCCACAAGGCCCGCGACCTGGCGGCCACCGCTCCGGGCAGCCGGGCCCGCGCGGTCCTCAGGCGTCTGCTGCCGGGCACCGGACTCGACGCCGCCCCCATCCAGGCGCAGGAGCAGGTCGGCGCCGGCACCCACCGCCGAGCCGACCTCATCGTCCGCGTCGGCTCCCGCCCCGTCTGGCGGGCCGGTGAGCCGGCCCGGGTGGGCGTCGACGTCACCCGCCTGATGCTCTTCGCCCTCGACGGCTCCCGCATCGACCCGCCGCACCGCTGACCGGCCGGCACGGCGCCGCCGTACGCCCTCCGGCGCGGGCCCGCCGGGACCGCCGTGAGGATCAGCGGCCGAGGATGGCGACGATCTCCACGACGCGGATGGCACGGTCCAGCTCCGCCCGGTGGAAGGCCGGCCCGTCGGTGCGGGCGAGGATCAGGTGCAGGCCCGCGCCGGGCACGGGGAGGCTCATCAGGCGGTACCGGCCCGCGGCAAGGGTCAAGGGGCGCAGGGGGGTGAGGTCGCCCGCCTTGACGCCGGCGAGACCGCCCGCCTCGTCGAGCGAGGCGGGGGCCTGCCAGCTGCGGTGGACGAGCTCACCGGTCCCGGAGGACACCGTGACCGCCCAATCGGCGCTCACCAGGCCGGGCACGGCGTCCACGAGAGTGGCGAAGGCCCTGCCGGGATCGGTCGCGACGTGCTTCAGCAGATCGTAGTCAGGGGCGGCGCCGGGGATCTCACGAGTGGGCCAGACGGCCTCGACGCGTATGCCGGGGATGACCGACAGGCGGTCCCGGACCGTGTCGGCGTCGGCGGCGCCGGGCCAGGAGACGGTGAAGTCGTCCACGGCCCGGCCAGTCTCCCGTTCCAGCACCGTCACTTGGAGAATGTCCGCCCCCAGCGTGCCGAGCACCCGGGCGACCTGACCCAGGGCACCCGGGCGATCGGGAAAGGACACCCGTAGCCGCAACATCATTGTGGATCACCTCTCCTCGGACATCAGGGTGTCCTAGACAGGTTTCACGAAGGTTCCGGGGAGATGTCCAGGATAAGACCTGTCCCCGGAAAACATCAGCCCTGACAGGCCTCCACCCCGGTGTGGCGGACCGGCAGCGGCGGCAGCGGGGAGTCGGGACCGGCCACGGCGGCCCGGACGTACTCCTGGAAGACCCCGGCGAGCTCGGCGGCCGTCGCGGGGTCGTAGCCGTAGTGGTTGTAGACCACGGCGGCCAGCATGGAGCCGTCCCGCTGCTCCTCGACGATCAGCTCCGGGGCGCTGAGGTCCACCTCGCCCGGATTGGCGCCCCACTCCAGCCCCTCCTGCTCGCGGGGGAAGGGGAAGGCCTCGGACATGAGGCCGGGGAAGTGCGGGGCGCCGAAGCTCTCGTAGTGGATCCGCGAGGGGAAGGGCACCCGGAGCCGGGCGTCCTGGTAGGCGTGGAACTGATGCGCCACCGCCCCCACGGACACCTCCCGGACCCGGTCGACCAGCTCGCCGTAGGAGGGGTCGCCCGAGGCGTCCAGGCGCAGGATGAGCGACTGGACCAGGCAGCCGATCAGCGTCTCGTGCTCGGGCGCGGTACGGCCGGGCACGGGCGACATCACCACCAGGTCGGTCATCCCCGTCCACTGGCGCAGCAGCCAGGTCCAGCACGCGGCCACCGCCATGAACGTGGTCGCGCCGCGCGCCCGAGCGGTCTCCCGCAGCCGGCCGGCCAGCTCCGCGTCGATCTCGAAAGCGTGCCTTCGGCGGGAGAACAGAGTGGTCTCCCTGCGGCCGGGGAAGGGCGTCAGCTCGCGGGGGGCACCCTCCAGGACCTGGTCCCAGTACACCTGGTTGCGCGGCCACTGCTCGCGGGTGAAGGCGCAGTAGTCGGCGTAGGACATGGGCAGCGGGCGCAGCGGGCTGGGGTAGCCCGTGCGCAGGGCCGAGTAGACGATGCCCAGCTCCCGGAGCATGACGCCCAGGGAGAAGCCGTCGAAGGCGAAGTGGTGCACGGCGAGGACCAGCACGTGGTCGTCCTCGCCGAGACGCACGACGAGGGCCCGCACGAGGGGGCCGCGCAGAACGTCGTCGAGGCGCATGCGCTCGTGCCAGACGATCCGCTCGGCGTCGCGCTCGCGCTCCTGCGGCGTCCGCCCCTCGGCCACGGCCTCGGCCACCTCTGGCGGCAGCTCGTCGGCGACGACCACCTCCCCCGACGCGGTGACGACGCTGCGCAGCGGCTCGTGCCGCGCGATCACCGCCTCCAGCGCGCGGGTCAGGACGGCCACGTCGAAGGCGTCGCGGATCCGGATCGCGGTGGCGCAGGACCCGATGTCGCGGACGGGCTCGCTCTCGAACATCCAGTACAGGAAGTCCTCCTGCTGGGTGCTGAGCGGCGCTCCCCCGCCGGTCGCGGGCCCGGCGGCGGCCGAGGGCCCCGCGGCGCGGGCGTCGTCGATCCAGCGGGCCTGCCCGGCCAGCTCCGGCCGGTCGAAGACGAGGGCCGGCGTGACGGGCACCCCCAGGCGGTCGCCGACCAGGCCGGCGAGCTGGGCGGCCCGGAAGGAGTCGCCGCCCAGCTCGAAGAAGTTGTCGCCGGGGGCGACGTCGGGCACGCGGAGCACCTGGCGCCACAGGGCGACGAGCTCCGTCTCGGTGGTCGGGGCGGTCACGGGATGCTCCGTTCGATCAGGCTGGGGCCGTGGGCGGCCAGGTCGCGCCGGACGGCGCGGACGAGGTCGGCGCACTCCTTGAGCGCGGGCACCGACAGCAGCAGGTCGCCGGCGGCGGGGAAGCGCCACAGCAGGTCCTCCAGCAGGTAGCGCCAGTAGGCCGGGCGCAGCTCGGGGAACTGGCGCAGCAGCCGCTTCTGGTTCCAGGTGTGGTGGAAGCGGTCGGCGTAGGAGGGGCCGTCCCACTCCTCCGTCTCCACGATCCAGAAGCGCTCGGTGACGGGGCGCAGGTCCACCCCGAGGGAGCGGGCGACCGCGGGGGCGATGCGCTGCTCGGCGAAGGTCTGGCGGACGATCGGGGCGGTGTCCGACGGCCCGGCGTTGCCGGTCATGAACGCCATGGACGCCTCGGCGTACTCGGCGCGGTGGCGGTCGTCGAGGAAGACCGAGACCGCCATGTTGGCCGCCGGGGTGTCGAAGGTCCAGCGCGACAGGTCCAGGCCGGCCTGGTTGGGGACCTCCGGGACCGGCGGGTAGACGGCGTTGCCCACCGACTCCCAGTGCGCGAAGACGAACCCGCCGCGTTCCAGCCCGTCGACGGGGCGGCGCAGGTAGAGGTCGGTGTCGACGACGGCGAACGGCGCGGCGCGCAGCCGGGCCGCGTAGCTCTTGCCCGCCGCGAAGTAGAACAGGGGGTCCACGTCGAGGGCGTCGAGGCCGTCGAGGGAGGTGTCGATCCGGTCGTAGAGCGCGTCCAGCCCCTGCGCCGCCGCGTAGGAGGCGCCCAGCTCGTCGGTCACCAGCTCGACGCCGCCGTGGAAGGCCCGCCAGGCGTGGGCGCTGTGGACGCAGGTGAGGATCTCCTCGACCGGCATGCCGTAGGGGCCGTTCTCCAGGGCCCGGTCCCGGTGGCGGCGGAGGCCGGCCCGGTGCGGGCCGGTCCAGTTGACGTGGAGGGCGGGTACGGTCAGGGACACGGGACGGCTTCCTTCCGTTCGGTCGTGCCGGTTCTGTCGTTCAGCGCCTGGATCCCGATGAGATCGTCGGCGACGGCGTCGGGGACCTCGTCGTCGAACCGGGACAGCGTCCGGCTGCGGAGCGCGACGAGGGCGATCAGGGCGACCAGCAGGCCGCACACCACGTACATGAACGCGATGCCGCGGCCGGGCCCGACGCCGACGACGGCGCCGGCCGTGCCGGCCAGGAGCCCGCCGGGCAGGAACATCGGCTCCAGGAGGCGCTCGCCGAGCGGCGCGATCACGGCCACGCCGAGCGGGATGGTCGACAGCGCGACCATCTGGTTGAGGGCGAAGACCCGCCCGTGGAAGCGCTGGGCCACCTTGACCTGGACGATGGTCGCGTAGACCCCGTTGACGATCGCGAGCGAGCACGCCACCCCGAAGGCGCCGAACCCGACGAAGAGCAGCGACCCGTGCGCGCCGGTCACCAGGCAGCAGGCCGCGAGCGCCAGGGTCGCGAGGAGGACGCCGTGCATGCGCCGGTGCGCCGGTCCGCCCCACACGCTCATGACCAGCCCGCCGGTCACCGCTCCCGCCCCGCCGAGGAGCGCGACGTATCCGGCGTCGGCGAGCGTGCCGAAGGACAGCGTCAGCGGCGAGAACAGCAGGAAGACCGGCGAGAGCACCAGGTTGAAGAGGGCGAAGAAGACGAGCATGGCCCGGAAGCCGCGCTGTCCCATCTGGAGCCGGAACCCTCCGGCGATCTCCGCCCCGACGGACTCGCGGCGCTCGCCCGCCAGCCTGGCCGGGAAGCCGACGCACAGCAGCACGATCACTCCCGCGACGTATCCGGCGACGTCGAGCGCGAGGATCCCCTCCAGGCCGATGGCCGCCAGCAGTCCCACCGCGACGAGCGGCGCGACGAACTGCGCGACGCCGGTGGTCATCTGGACCACCCCGTTGGCGTGGCCGAGATAGCGCTTGGGCACGAGCTGCGGTACGGCCGAGACGTAGGCCAGCCGCTGGAAGGTCAGCGCGATCGACAGGGCGGTGAGCAGCGGATACAGGTGCCAGACCGCCAGCTCCCCGGTCCACAGCAGCGTCCCGGTGAGCAGCTGTACGGCGAGCGCCGCGATGTTGCCGCCGAGCATGACCGCCCGCCTGCTCGCCCGGTCCACCACCGCCCCGGCCAGCGGGGCCACCAGGATGCCCGGGATCAGCGCGAGCACCTGGAGCACGGCGAACTGGGTGAGGGAGCGGCTGTCCAGATAGGTGGAGATCGGGATCGCGAACTCGGTCAGCGTGGCGCCGACGATGGTGACGAGCTGGCCGATCGCGACCGCCAGGAACCGGCCCAGGCTGGGCTCGGGGGCCGCCGTCCCCCGCCGCGCGGGCGCGGAGGGGGCCGAGGAGTCGGAGCGGCCGGCCACGCGCCAGGTGGGGGCGGCGGGCTCCGGCACGGCGGACGCGGTGAGAGCCGGATGGACCGTGGTGACGATCTCCGCCAGCTCCTCGGCCCGGTATTTGAGGAAGTAGTGGCCGCCCTCGTCGAGTACGGCCAGCGCCGTGCGCGGCGAGAGGAAGTCCCACTCGGTGTAGCGCTCGGCGTGGAACTCGGTGTTGGGATCGCGCTCGCCGACCACCGAGATGATCGGGGCGCTCAGCGGCTCCGCGCCCTCCTCGACCAGGCGGGTGAAGTACTCCTCCGCCTGCCTGGAGTCGTGCCGCATGTTGCGCACGACGAACGCCAGCTGCTCCTCGGTCAGGCCGGACAGGTCGGCGCCCATGCCGGTCAGCCAGTTCACCTGGCCCCGGTCGCCGCGCAGCCGTTCCAGTCCGGTGAACCGCGCCCAGCGGCCCAGCACGCCTCGGGTGGGCCGGGCGAAGGGGAACAGGCCGCCGAGGTAGACCGCGTCGAGCGGCCGCCCGGCGGCCTCGACCCGGCGGGCGATCTCGACGGTGAGCGCGCCGCCCACCCCGCAGTGCCCGTACAGCACCAGCGGCCCGGTCACCTTCCGGAGGATCTCCGCGGCGCACTCGGCGGCGACCTCGGCGAGGGGGCGCGGCTCCTCGGCCAGGCCGAGGTCGTGGCCCGGCACGGCCACCGCGTGCAGCGCGCACCCGGCGGGCAGGGCGTCGGCGAGCGGCTGGTAGACCACCGCGCTGCCGCCGCCGTACGGCACGCACACCAGCGTCAGCTCGGGTGCGGCGATCCTGGGCGTCAGCTCGTACAGCAGGCCGCGCGGCCCGTCGTCGCCCGCCTCCACCAGGGTGGCCAGGCCCCGCGCGGTCGGGTGCTGGAACAGGTCCATCACGCTGACCGGCCGCATCCCGTCCAGCCGGCGGCGCAGCCGGGCGACCACCTGAACGGCGAGCAGGGAGTGCCCGCCCAGGTCGAAGAAGTCGTCCGTGGCGCCGACCCGGTCCAGGCCGAGCACCTCGCCGAAGGCCGACGCGACGGCCTCCTCCACCATCCCGGAGGGCGCCTCGAACGCCGCCTCCCGGTCGGGCCGGGCAGTCTCGGGCTCGGGCAGGGCGGCGCGGTCGACCTTGCCGTGCGACTTCAGCGGCAGCCGGTCCAGCCAGACGTAGCGGGTCGGCACCATGTAGTCGGGCAGTACGGCCTGCAGCAGCCTGCGCAGCTCCCCCACCCCCGGCCGGGCCGCCGACCCGTCGGCGGCGACCAGGTAGGCGGCCAGTTCCAGCGCCCCCGGCCCGCCGCGCGCGTCGACGACGGCGTGGGCGACGCCCGGCAGGGCGCGCAGGGCCTCGTCGACCTCGCCCAGCTCGACCCGGTAGCCGCGGATCTTCACCTGGAGGTCACGGCGGCCGAGGAACTCGAGGTTGCCGTCCGGCAGCCAGCGAGCCAGGTCGCCGGTGCGGTAGAGCCGGTCGCCGGGCCCGCCGTACGGGTCGGGCAGGAACTTCTCGGCGGTCAGGTCCGGGCGGCCGAGATACCCGCGGGCCAGCCGGTCCCCGCCGAGGCACAGCTCGCCGACCACGCCGATGGGCACCGGCCGCATCCGCCCGTCCAGGACGTAGGCCCGCGCGTGGCCGAGCGGCCGCCCGATCGGGGTGACCGGCCCGCGGACGTCGTCGCCGGCTCCCACCTCGTAGGTGGTGACGCCGACCGTGGCCTCGGTCGGGCCGTAGTGGTTGACCACCCGGCAGACGCCGAGGGCGGCCAGCTCACGGGTCCACTCCCAGGCCGACCCCTCGCCGCCGAGGATGAGCAGGCGGCGGGGCAGGAGCCGGCGCGGGTCGACCTCCGCGGTGAGGGCGCCCAGATGGGACGGGGTGATCTTCAGGTAGTCGATCCGGGCCCGGTCCGCGTAGTCGGCGAGGTCGGGGCCGGAGATTCGGGACGGCACCAGGTGGAGGCGTCCTCCGGTCGCGAGCGCCAGGTAGAAGATCGTGATTCCGAAGTCGAAGGAGAGCGACTGCAGTAGGGCGTAGCCGGCCCCGTCCACCACCTCGAACCGCTCGTGCGCGTCGGCCAGGTAGTTGAGCACCTGCCGGTGCTGTACGGCCACGCCCTTGGGGCGGCCGGTCGAGCCCGAGGTGTAGATGACGTAGGCCAGGTCGTCCGGGCCCGCCTCCCTCGGAGGGAGGAGGCCCCTGAGCTCCTCCCGCCCGTCGGGGAGGACCGCGGGCCCGTCCTGCTCGCCGAGGAGGACGGTGGTCCCGGCGGACACGCGATCGGCCAGCGCGCGGGTGGTCACCAGCACCTCGGCCCCCGAGTCGGCGACCATGTGGGCCAGCCGGTCGGCGGGCTGTTCGGGGTCGAGGGGCACGTAGGCGCCGCCCGCCTTCAGCACGGCCGGCACAGCCACGGCCAGGTCGAGTGACTGCTCCAGGCAGATCGCCACCCGGCGGCCGGGGCCGGTCCCGTGATCGCGCAGGACCGCCGCCAGCCGGTCGGCGCGGGCGTTCAGCTCCCGGTAGGTCAGCGCGTCGTCGCCGAAGACGACCGCGACGGCCTCGGGCGTCCGGGCGGCCGCCCGCTCCACCAGCCCGTGCAGGGTGGCGACGCCCCGGAACGGACCGGAGTCCCGGGGCCCGCCCCGGAACGGGCCGGGATCGCCCGCGGGCGCCGGGCCGCCGGAGGCGCCGGCGCGCCCCGGAGGGCCGGGCCTGCTCCAGTGCTCCAGGATGAGCCGGCGCTCGTCGGCGTCGAGCAGTTCCAGCTCCGACAGCCGGGTGCCCGGGTCGGCGACGGCGCAGCGCAGCAGGGCCTCGAAACGGGCCGCCAGCCGCTCGACCGTCTCCGGCTCGAACAGGTCGCTGTTGTAGGCGAAGTGCGCCCGCAGCTCCCCCTCTTCCTGCCCGATCTCCAGGGACAGGTCGAACTTGGCCAGGGCGAACCCGCCGTCGAACAGCTCGGTGGTGATCCCCGGCAGGGACGGGCCTGCCTGGGCCTGGTTGTGCAGGACGAGCTGCGCCTGGAAGAGCGGGGTGCGCGACAGGTCCCGGTCGATGCCGAGCTCGTTCACCAGGGTGTCGAAGGGCGTGCTCTGCCGCTGGTAGGCCTCCAGCGCGGCGGCCCGGGTGCGGCGCATGAGGTCGCGGAAGGACGGGTCGCCGGACAGGTCGCCGCGGAGCACGAGGGTGTTGACGACGAAGCCGACCATCCCCTCCAGCTCGGGCCGGTCGCGCGCCGCGACCTGGGTGCCCACGCAGACGTCGTCCTGGCCGGTGTGGCGGGCCAGCAGGACCTGGAAGGCCGCGGTGAGCGTCATGAACAGCGTGCAGCGCTCGGTCCTGGCCAGCCGGGCGACCTCCGCCGCCAGCGGGCCGGGGATCCGTCGCGCGACGTAGGCGCCGTTGGCCGTCCGGACCCGGGGCCGGGGCCGGTCCGTGGGCAGCGCCAGCACCGGCGGGTCGGCGAGCCTGGTCCGCCAGTACGCCAGGTCCTCCTCGCGGCCGGGGTCCTGCCGACATGCCAGCGCGTAGTCGGCGTACTGCAGGGCGGGCGGCGGGAGCGGCGAGGGCAGCCCGGCGGCGAAGGCCCCGTACAGGGCGGCCAGCTCCGCGCGGAGCACCCCCAGCGACCAGCCGTCCACCGCGATGTGGTGGATGACGAGGCACAGGACGTGGTCGTCGGCGGCCAGCCGGATGAGGGCGGCCCGCAGCACGGGACCGCCGGCGAGGTCGAATCCCCGGTTGGTCAGCTCGGCCACCAGGTCCCGGGCACGCCGCTCCGGCCCACCGGACGGTTCCCGGGCCTGCCCCTCCGGCCCGTCGGAGAGGTCCGCGTACCGCAGGCCGGGCCCGGCAGGATCGGCGACCTGGACCGGGCGGCCGTCCTGGCTCGGATATCGGGTCCGCAGCACCGCGTGCCTGGCCACGACCTCGCCGAACGCGCGGACCAGCGCGCCGGAGTCGAGCGGCCCGCGGAGCCGTTCGGAGACGTAGACGTTGTAGGAGGCGTCACCGGGGGTGAGCTGGTCCAGGAACCAGAGCCGTTCCTGGCCGGGTGAGAGCGGGACGCCGTCCGTGCGGGCAGCGTCGGGGAGTCGTGTCTGCACCGGCTCAGTTCTTCCCGTTCAGGCGCTCGACGGCGGCGGCGACGGCGCTGATCGTGGGCTCGTCGTAGTAGATGTGGAGCGGCAGGTCCGCGCCCAGGCGCAGGCGGACCCGGGAGGCGATCTGGGTGATGGTCAGGGAGTGCCCGCCCAGCTCGAACAGATCCTCCTGCGGCCCGACGGCCTCGACCCCCAGCACGTCGCACCAGATCTCGTGGAGCTCGGCCGCCACCCCGGTGTAGGAGTGCGGCCCGGCCACGCCGGGCGCGGTCCCGTGAGGGCCGGCCCCGCTCTCCCGGGGGCCGGGGGCGGGCAGCGCGGACCGGTCGAGCTTGCCGTTGGAGGTCAGCGGCAGCCGGGGCAGGGCGACGAAGTCGGCCGGGATCATGTAGGAGGGCAGCGTCTCCGCGCAGTGCTCGCGCACGTCGCCAGGGACCTGCCCGCACTCCAGGTAGGCGACGATCCGCCGCTCCCCCTTGTCGTCCTCCCGGGCGACCACGGCCGCGCGGGGAATGCCGGGGTGTTCGAGCAGCCTGGACTCGATCTCCCCCGGTTCGATCCGGTGCCCGCGGAGCTTGATCTGGTCGTCGAGGCGTCCGATGAACTCGATCTGCCCGTCGGCCCGTCTGACCACCCGGTCACCGGTGCGGTACAGCCGACCGGGCCCGAACGGGTCGGCGGCGAACCGCTCGGCGGTCAGCTCGGGGCGGTTGCGGTAGCCGTCGGCGACGCCGTCACCGGCGACGCACAGCTCGCCGGGCACGCCCAGCGGCAGCAGCCCGAGCCGCTCGTCCAGCACGTAAACCCGGGTGTTGGCCAGCGGAACGCCGATCGGCACGGTCGTGACGGGCTCGGTGATCTCCGCGCTCATCGACCAGATCGTCGTCTCGGTGGGGCCGTAGACGTTGATCAGACGGCCGGTCCGGCTGAGGATCTCGCGGGCCAGCGGGGCGGGGAGGGCCTCACCGCCGGCCAGGGCGGTCACCCGGCGCAGGTCGAACCCGGCGTCGAGCAGCATCCGCCAGCCGGACGGGGTCGCCTGCACGTGGCTCACCCCCTCGGCGGCCAGCCGTACGAGCTCGCGCCCGTCCCTGGCCGCGGCGTCCGGGGCGATGACGACCCGCCCCCCGGTCACCAGCGGCAGGTAGAGCTCCAGCGCCGAGATGTCGAACGACAGCGAGGTGTGGGCGAGCCAGCCGTCCCCCGGCCCGGAACCGAGCCGGTCACGCATGGCCAGCAGCAGGTTGGTCAGTGCCCGGTGCGGGATCTCGACGCCCTTGGGACGGCCGGTGGAGCCGGAGGTGTAGATGACGTAGGCGAGGTCGCCGGGCTCCGGCCAGGCGAGGGCGCCGGGCTCCGGCCCTTCCGCGCCGGGCGCGCCTTCCCCGGACCGCTCCGGGACGGACCCGCCCTCCCGCGGCTCTCCCGCGCCGCGATCGCCCTCCCCATGTCCTCCCTGCCCGCGATCGCCTTCCCCGGACCGCGGGCCGGGGGCGTCGAGCGTGATGACGGCCACGCCGGAGCCGGCCAAGCGGTCGTGCCGGCCGGGGCCGGCCAGGATCAGGGCGGCTCCGGAGTCCTCCAGGACCAGGCGCAGGCGCTCGGCGGGATGGTCCGGGTCGAGCGGGAGGTAGGCCCCGCCGGCCCGCGCCACGGCGAGCAGGCCGACCAGGGTGGTCAGCGAGCGCTCGGCGTGGACCGCGACCAGCGTCCCCCGTCCCACGCCGGCGCCGCGCAGCCGCCGGGCCAGGCCGTCCACGGCCGCGCCGAGCTCGGCGTAGGTCATCGTCTCCGCGCCGCACACGGCCGCGGTCGCGTCCGGGGTACGGCCGGCCTGGGCGGCCACCAGCTCGGGCAGGGTGAGCGGCGGGTGGCCGGCGGCGGTGTCGTTCCACCGTGACAGCAGCCGCCCGGTCTCCTCCGCGTCGAGCATCGGCAGCTCGGCCAGCGGCATGTCGGGGTCGGCTGCCAGCGCGGCGAGCAGCGCGCGCCAGTGGGCGGCGACCCGCTCGGCGTCCTCACGGGCCATGATCCGCGGGTTGTACTGGAGGATGACGCCGAACCGGCCGGGCCCGTCCACGACGTGCACGCGCATGGCGCCGCGGACGGTGTGGTTGAACAGCGCCCACTCCACGTGGGCGTCGACCCCGTGGAAGGCGGGCGCGGCCTCGCGCCTGCGGTAGCCGAGCGAGATCGGGGCGAGCGCGACGCCGGGCTTGACCCCGCTGACCGCCCGCGACAGCGGCACCTCCCGGACCCGGAAGAGGCCGCGCAGGTCGGAGCGGAGCCCGTACCCGAAGCGCTGGTCCGCCACGAACCGGCGGAAGCCCCACTCGGGCCGGAGCGCGGCCGTGACGGGCAGCTCGTTGACGAAGGCGCCCAGGTGGTCGCGGGTGTCCGGCGAGCGGGTGCCCAGGTCGGCCGCGACCGTCGGCTCGGCGTTGCCGTACCGGTGGAGCAGCACGTGCAGCGAGGCGAGCACGATCTCGAACCTGCCGGCCCCGATCTCCTCCGACAGCCGGGCCAGCGCCTCCCGGGACTCCGGCGGCAGCGCGAACTCCACTGCCGCCCCCTCGTCCACCGCGGGCACCGCTCCGGCCACGCCGGGCAGGATCACCTCGGCGGGCGGGCGCCATCGCGAGCTCCAGAACTCCCGGGCGAAGGAGAGGCCGGCCTCGACCCTGGCCGCGGCCCGCCCGGCGAGCCCGTCGTGGTCCAGCGCGGGCAGGTCGGCGGGGACGCCGGTCACCTCGGCCCGGTAGAGCTCGGCCAGGTCCCGCAGGAACACCGACGTGGACTCGCCGTCGAAGACGAGGTGGTGGGCCACGACCAGCAGCGTCGCCCGGCCCGCATCCTCGACGTACAGAGTCATCCGCACGAGCGGACCGGCGGCCAGATCGAAGGGGCGCAGGATCTCCGCCCTCATCAGGTCGTCACGCCGGGCGGCCGTGACGTCGGCGACCACCGGCGAGGGCCGGGTGGCGGCGGGCACGACGTACGGCACGCCCTGCCGTTCCCGGACCGTGCTCGCCAGGATCGGGTGCCGGTCGATCAGCGCCCGGCAGGCGGCGGTCAGGGCGGGCACGTCGAGCGGGCCGGCGAAGGTGACGGAGAAGGGCATCGTGTAGACGGTCCCGACGCCGCCCAGCCGTTCGTTGAACCAGATTCCCTGCTGGGCGAGCGAGGCCGGGACGGGTGGGGAGTCGATCTCGGACGTCACTGACATCACTTCCGATCAGTGCTGAAAGCTCGGAGGGCCGAAAGGCCGCGGGAGCTCAGGAGACAGAGAGGTCGTCGCACAGGTGCTGGAACCGCCGGCCGAGACGCTCGGCGCCGGGTCCCGCGCAGACGCCGGACATGGATCCGTCCGGCTGTTCGGTGAGGGTGAGGAGGGGCCTGCCGTCGGCGGGTGCGGCCACCGGCAGCGGGTGGGGCTCGGACTTCAGGCCGGGCAGGTACGGCTCGGGTCTGAAGCCCTCGAAGAGGAAGCGGGCGGTGTGCGGCCCGGACGGCGGGGACGGCCGGGTCGCGGCCGACTCCACCGTTTTCAGGAGGTCGGAGGGGTCGTCGAGGCCGCCGGCCAGCGCGATCCGGACGGGGACGTCCAGCGCGAGCGGGCCGACCATGCCGGCGTGGGCGGGCTCGGCCCGGCCGGGCTCGCGCACGAGCACCACCGGATCCGGCACCTCCTCCACCAGGGAGACCGTGGCCGCCCAGCAGACCAGCGCCACCGTGGCGGGCGTGGTCCGGCAGGCGCGGGCCGTCTGCCGCAACCGGCCCGCGACCTCGGGCGGCAGGCGGAAGCCGTACGGCACGGCCGGACCGGGCGGCACCGGAGCGGGATTGCCCTGATGGGGCACGGCCGGACCGGGCGGCACGGGGAAGGCCGGATCCGCATGGGACACGGCCGTGCCCGGCGGCGCCGGAGCGGGGTTGTCCCGATGGGAGACGGCCGGGCCGGACAACACGGGGGCGGGCTGATCCGGGTGAGGCGCGGCCGGGGCGCG
>NZ_NGFP01000230.1 GCF_002149035.1 Streptosporangium minutum | reverse complement strand
GGGCTGTCCGGCGGCGCGCTGCCGCCGACCGACGGGGTGCTGATCGTCACCTCCAGGATGCGGCGGATCCTCTCCGTCGACGTGGCGGACCGGCGTGCCGTGGTGGAGCCCGGGGTCACCAACCTGGCGATCACCGAGGCGGTCCGCGACCTGGGCTACTACTACGCGCCCGATCCCTCCAGCCAGCAGGTCTGCACGATCGGCGGCAACGTCGCGGAGAACTCGGGCGGCGCGCACTGCCTGAAGTACGGATTCACGGTCAATCATGTGCTCGCCCTGGAGATCGTGACGCCCGACGGCGACATCGTCGAACTGTCGGACACCGATCCCGGATACGACCTGCTGGGCGCGTTCGTCGGCTCGGAGGGCACACTCGGCATCGCCACCAAGGTCACCGTACGGCTGACGCGGGCGCCGGAGACCGTGACGACCCTGCTCGCGGCCTTCGACGGCATCGAGCAGGGCGGGCAGGCGGTATCGGCGATCATCGGCGGCGGCATCGTGCCCGCCGCGATCGAGATGATGGACGCCCTGGCGATCGAGGCGGCCGAGGCGGCCGTGGCCTGCGCCTACCCCGAGGGCGCGGGGGCGGTGCTCATCGTGGAGCTGGACGGCCCGGTCCCGGAGGTCACGCACCAGTTCGACGAGGTGACACGGATCTGCCGGGAGAACGGCGCGTTCGAGCTGCGGGTCGCCGCCGACCCGGCCGAGCGCGCGGCGATCTGGAAGGGCCGCAAGTCCGCCTTCGCCGCGGTGGGCCGGATCAGCCCCGCCTACATCGTGCAGGACGGGGTCGTCCCCAGGACCGCGCTGCCCGAGGTGCTGGCGAGCATCGACCGGTTGTCGCGGGAGTACGGCATCCGGGTGGCCAACGTCTTCCACGCCGGGGACGGCAACCTGCATCCGCTGGTGCTGTTCGACGACGCGGAGGCCGGCGCGGGCGAGCGGGCCGGGCTGGTCTCGGGGAAGATCCTCGATCTCTGTGTCGAGCACGGCGGGTCCATCACCGGTGAGCATGGTGTGGGTGTAGACAAATCCCGATATATGCCGAAAATGTTCTCCGACGACGACCTCGACACCATGCAACTGGTGCGCTGCGCCTTCGACCCCCGCGGCCTCTCGAACCCGGGCAAGGTCTTCCCCACCCCGCGCCTGTGCGGCGAGGTCCCCGGGGTCCGCAAGGGCGTGCACCCGCTGGTCGAGTCAGGACAGGCGGAACAGTTCTGATGGGCGCGCTGCACGGGACGGGCGAGGCGCTCCTGCCGGGCGCGCTGCGCGGGACAGGCGTGACGATCCGGGAGGCCGGCCCCGACGACGCCGTGGCCGGGGTCCCGCCGCGCTGGGTGGCGCTGCCCGAGAACACCGGGGAGGTCGCGACGCTGATGCGCGTCTCGGCCGAGCACGATCTCGCCGTGACCCCGGTCGGCGGCGGCACCCGGCTGCACTGGGGTCCCCCGCCCGAGCGCTGCGACCTGCTGATCGACACCTGCTGCCTGAACCAGGTGCTCGAACACGCCGCGGGCGACCTCGTCGTCCGCGTCCAGGCGGGCCTGACCATGGACTCGCTGGCCGAGACTCTCGCCGCCGAGGGCCAGGAGCTCTCCCTCGACGTCCCCCTCGACGGCGCCACGGTCGGCGGCGTGCTCGCCACCGCCATCGCGGGCCCCCGCAGGTTCCGGCACGGCACGGCCCGCGACCTGCTGATCGGCGTCACAGTCGTGCTGGCGGACGGCACGACCGCCAAGTCCGGCGGCAAGGTCGTCAAGAACGTCGCGGGCTACGACCTGGGCAAGCTGTTCACCGGTTCCTACGGCACGCTCGGCGTCATCACCGAGGCCGCCTTCCGCCTCCATCCCATCCCGGACGACCGCCGCTGGATCATCGCCGAACTGCCCACGCCCGGAACCCCGGGCGCCGGGGCCGCGCAGGGCGCGCGGGGCGACGGCCGGCCGGACGCACCCGAGCGGCCCGGCTCACCGCCCGGCCTGGACGTGCTCGCCGCCGAGCTCGCGGCGTCCCAGGCCGAGCCGAGCGCGATCGAGGTGGACTGGCCGGACGCCCGGGGCGGGCCCGTCGTGGCCGTGCTGGTCGAAGGGAGGGCGGCCGACGCGCGGGCGCGGGCCGTACGGGACCTGATGGCCGGGCACGGGACGGCGCGGATCACCACCGGGCCGCCCGGCTGGTGGGGGACGCTGCCCGGCGAGGACGTGCTGCTGGAAGTGCGGGTCCCGCCCTCCCGCGCGGGCGGCGCGCTGCGGGCGGTCATGGCCCGGGGACTGCCCGCGCACGTACGCGGATCGCTGGCGACGGCGGCCCTGCAGGTCACCCTGCCCCCGGACGTCGGCGGATCGGCGTTCGCGGAGTTCGTGTCACGCGTGCGTGACGATCTCGGCCGCCTCGGCGGCGGACTGACCGTGCTCACCGCGCCGCAGGAACTCGTCGGCCGGGTCGACCGCTGGGGCCCGGTCGGCGCGCTGCCGCTGCTGCGGCGGGTCAAGGAGCGGTTCGACCCCGGCCGGAGGATGTCTCCCGGCCGCTCCGTGGGAGGGATCTGAATGGACCCCGAGCTGATCAACGACTGCGTGCACTGCGGGTTCTGCCTGCCCACGTGCCCGACGTACGTCCTGTGGGGCGAGGAGATGGACTCGCCGCGCGGACGGATCCATCTGATGAGACAGCACGTCGAGGGCACGCCGCTGACGCCGGAGATGGCCGGGCACTTCGACGCCTGCCTGGGGTGCATGGCGTGCGTAACGGCCTGCCCCTCCGGGGTCCGCTACAACCGGCTGATCGAGCAGACGCGGGCCGAGGTGGAGCGGACGCACGTCAGGCGGCCGGACGACCGGGCGTTGCGGGCCGTGGTCTTCCAGCTCCTCCCCTACCCCCGGCGCCTGCGGGCGATGCGGCTGCCGCTCCGGCTCAGCGCGGGGCTGCGCCGGAGGATCGCGCCGAGGCTGGAGCGGATCAACCCGTCGATGGCCGCGATGGCCGAACTCGCTCCCGCGGTCCCGGCGAGGGTACGGCTGCCGCACAGGGTCGGGGCGCGGGGCAGGCGCCGGGCCACGGTCGGGATGCTCACCGGCTGCGTGCAGGGCGAGTTCTTCCCGCAGGTCAACGCGGCCACGGCCCGGGTGCTCGCGCTGGAGGGATGCGAGGTGGTGATCCCGCCCTCGCAGGGCTGCTGCGGGGCGCTGTCGCTGCACTCCGGGCTGCAGGGGCAGGCGGAGCGGTTCGCCAGGCGGACGATCGCCGCCTTCGAACGGGCGGGCGTGGACACGGTCGTGGTCAACGCGGCGGGGTGCGGATCGGCGATGAAGGAGTACGCCGACATCCTCGAAGGCGAGTGGGCGGACCGGGCGCGGGCCATCCGGACCGTCGACCTGACGGAGTATCTCGCCGAACTCGGCCCGGCCGCCGAGCGGCATTCGCTGCCCCTCACGGTGGCCTACCACGACGCCTGTCACCTGGCCCACGCGCAGGGGATACGATCCCAACCCCGTCAACTGCTCACCGCCATCCCCGATCTGGAGTTGAGAGAGATCTCGGAGTCATCCATCTGCTGCGGTTCCGCCGGGACCTACAACCTGTTCCAGCCCGAGGCCGCCCGCGAGCTCGGGGACCGCAAGGCGGAGCGGGTGCTGGCCACCGGCGCCGACCTGCTGGTCTCGGCCAACCCCGGCTGCACCATGCAGATCACCTCGGCCATCCGCCGCCGGGGAGCCGGAGCGCTCCCCGTCGCGCACATCGCCCAGGTCCTGGACGCGTCCCTGCGCGGCCTGCCGGGGGTCCCATGAGCGAGCCCGGGGTGTCCGCGAATGCGGACTCCGAGCCGCCAGGCGAGGAGATCGTATGAGTGAGCGCAGCGAGCGAATCGATCAGCACAGGGTGTCCGCGAATGCGGACTCCGAGCCGCCAGGCGAGGAGATCGTATGAGTGGGGTGCAGTCGGTCGACCGGGCGCTGGACGTGCTGGAGGCGCTCGCCGAGCGGGGCGGGGAGGCGGGGCTCTCGGAGATCGCGGCCAGGACCGGCCTGCCGTACGGGACGATCCATCGGCTGCTTCGCACGCTGCTCGCCCGGGGCTACGTGCGCCAGGAGTCCGACCGCCGTTACGCGCTGGGCGGCGCACTGGTGCGGCTCGGCGAGGTGGCCGAGCGCATGGTCGGCACCTGGGCGCAGCCGTACCTGGCGAAGATGGTCGAGCTGTCCGGTGAGACGGCCAATCTGGCGGTGCTGGAGGGCGACTTCATCGTCTACGTCGCCCAGGTGCCCTCTCCCCGGCGGCTGCGGATGTTCGCCGAGGTCGGCAGGCGGGTGCTGCCGCACAGCACTGCAGTGGGGAAGGTCCTGATGGCCGGGCGGCCGGACACCGAGGTGGCCTCGCTCGTCGAGCGGACCGGCATGCCCAGGCGGACCGCCAACACGATCACCGACCTGCCCGGCATGCTCGCCGAGCTGGAGCGGGTGCGCGACCGGGGATACGCGATGGACCTGGGCGAGGAGGAGCTCGGCGTGCACTGCCTGGCCGTGGGGGTGCACGACGGCTCGCGGATGGTCGCCGCGATGTCGGTGTCGGGCCCGGCCGAGCGGATCGACGCGCTCGACAGGGACGACCTCGCCGAGGGCATGCGGAAGATCGCAAACGACTTCGGCGCCGAGCTGGGGCCCAGCCAGGCCGGCCCGGCGCGGACACCGCCCGTCATCCCCTGAGCCGGGCCGTACCCGCACCGGCGGCCCATGGCTCCTGAGCCAGGCCGTGCCCGCGCCGACCGCCCGTGGTTCCTGAGCCGGGCCGTCCGTGTCAGACGCCCGTCATCCCCTGAGCAGGCGTACCTGGATCGGCCGCCCGTCCACCGTCTCGAACTCGACCACGGTCCGGTCGCGCCGCGCCCGCACCTCGCACGGCTGGTCGCCGTCCGCGCGCCAGCGTCCGTCGAGGGTCACCCGCATCCGGTGGGGGTGGCTCGGGCTGGTCAGCCACGGCCGCGACCAGGGGCTGTAGTGGCCGACGTACCGGCCGCGCTCGTACTGGTCATGGTCGACGCCGTTGTAGAGCCGCAGATCGGGGTCGCACACCGCCAGCACCAGGCCGTCGTCCCCGTCGCCCCTGACCAGCACCATGGACGGCGTGTCCACCTCGCGCACCGGCCCCTCGGCCAGTTCCAGGGGCTTGAAGACCGCGTAACCGGTGATCCCGGTCGCCCGGTCGCTCACCACGTGTGCGGAGGTGTCGGCGCGCAGCACGGCGTACGGCGCGCTCGCCGGGTCGTCCATCGCGTCGGCGAACGCGGCCATCCGCTCGGGGGTGGTGTCGACGACCATGGCGTAGCGGTAGCTCCCGCCCCGTGGGGCGGTGCCGTGCCTGATCCAGGCGGTCGCGAAGTCGCCGCTGGTCGGGGCCTCGGTCGCGTTGTCGCGCGAGGTCTGGGTGGAGCGCGTCAGGCCGACCTTCTGCCCGGCCGCCAGGTGGTAGCCGATGCCCTTGTCGTCCAGCAGCCAGCGCGGCGCGAGGTCCGGCGCGGCGTGCGGGAAGGCCACGACCGGCTCGGTCCCGTCGACGTAGGTGGGAGCCGCCCGGCCGGGCAGGCGGGTCTGGAAGAGCGTGGTCTCGGTCTCCTGCCGGGAGTCGTTCTCGATCCCGGTGCCGACGGCCACGATCCGGTCGTCGAACAGGAAGACCGACTTCAGCGCGCGGTGTGAGCCCTCGTACTTCGGGTGCTCGCGCAGTTCCATGGCGAACATGCCGTTGCGGCCGTCGATGGTGTTCGCCCCGCCGAACCGCGAGTCGGTGAGCAGCATCTCCTCGATCGCCCCGGTCAGGTCGGCCCGCAGCTCGTCCAGCGGCCGGTGGACGACGGTGGTGCCGGGCCTGCGGTTCCAGTCCCAGCCCGCCTGGGCGTAGCCGCTGTCGGCGTTGTTGACCGGGCTGCCCCGGTGCAGCACCTGGATCTGACCGTAGGTGTTGTACCGGCCGTACCAGTTCGCGCCGTGGTAGACCTCGGTGCTCCACAGGTAGCGGTTGTGCCCGCGTACCGTGACCTGCCAGTTCTCCCGCCGGTGCACGGCCAGGGCGGCGTAGTTGATCGTCCAGTTGCCGTTGGGGTCGGGTTCGGCGACGATGCCGCGTGCCGCCAGCCGTGCGGCGAGCTGCTTCTGCTGGGTGCTCGGCGCGGCGGGCAGCAGGCGCAGGAACGCGGCGGCGAGCTCGGGGTCCACGTCGCTTGAGCCGTCAGGGGTTCCGGAGATCGCCAGCCACTGGTAGGGCACCGGCGACAGGGCGGTCAGCCCGCTGGGGTTGCGGCCGCTGATCGAGATGGGCCAGTGGTTCTTGTTGGCGTAGACGCGCATGGCGAGCACGGCCCGTTTGAGCGAGGCGTGCGACTCGGCGGCGAGGCGGAACGCTCCGCCGCTGAGCACGTAGACCAGCGGGGCCAGTCCGACGAAGCCGTCGCGGGCGTAGTCGGGGAAGAACCCGACGTGGTGGAAGGTGGCCCCGTCCACCTTGAGCCCGTCCTGGATGCCCGCGCTGGGCAGCAGTGCCCGGTTCAGCCAGTCACGCAACGCCCGCAGGTAGGCGACCTGCTCGGCCTCGGTGTCGCGGAGCAGCACGGCCGCGAGCATCCCCCGGAAGGTGGTGTTGAGGATGTCGATGACGCTGCCGTAGGACCTGCGGTGCTCCCAGCTCCGGAAGATCCGGCCGAGCCCGGTCAGCCAGGCCAGGTCGGCGCGGACCTGCTCGAACAGTCCGGCCTCGCGCAGCGCGTCCTTCATGAGGTAGACCGAGTCGTAGTAGCCGCGCGCGTCGTAGCCCAGGTGGTGGATGGTGCCCTGGCAGCTTCCCCGGGTCCAGCCCTGGTCGCGCAGGTGGACGACCAGCCGGGTGTAGAGGCCGGCGAGCGCCGGCCGGTGCGCCGCTCCGGCCGAGGTGAAGGCCAGCGCCACGGTCCTCATCAGGTCGGTGTAGGCGCGCAGCGTGACCGCGTTGACGAACGTCTTGAGCTCGGCGGCGATCTCCGGCGGGTAGATCTGCGACTGGTAGGAGAAGACCGGGCGGCCCACCCCGCTGGAGGACGCCTCGGGGACGCCGAGCGCGGCGACCTGGCCGGCGAGCGCGGCCACCGACGCGTCGTCCACCTTCACCGGTGAGACGAGGTATTCGTCCCGGTAGCGGGTGACCAGCGCGCGCAGCGAGGCCGTCTCCTCCGCCGACGGCGCGGCCGTGTCCGGCCGGGCCTTGGTCAGCAGGGTGTCGTAGAGGTAGAGCGCCTGCCAGTGCTGGTTGTCGTAGTCCTCGCCCTCCCTGGCGACGTCCGGCACCTGGGCGTCGCGGGTGGGGGCGTCCGGCCGCAGCGCCACGTTGAGCATGAGCTGGTCGAGATGGAGCGTCCCGCTGCGGCGGGGCGCGATGACCCGCAGGGTGTCCATGCCGGGATGCGGCCGGCCGTGCATGTCGTAGTCGTAGCGGACCCAGGCCGTCCGCCAGCCGGTGAAGTCGAGCCGGAACTCGAACCAGGCGTCGGTCCGGTCCCCCCTGCCGAACTCGAAGCGGACCGCGTCGTCCACCGGCGTCTCGTTGAAGATCCAGACCGAGAAGGTGTCCACGGTCCCCTGCCAGGCCTGGTCGTCCATGGGCCGGTAGGGGTCGGGGGCGAAGCCGATGGGGCAGCTGACCGTGATCGTGGATCGGCGGCCGTGCTCCCAGCGGAGCGAGTGGCTCCCGCAGATCGCGGCCCGGTCGGTGATGCTCAGCGTCGAGCCCGGTCCGGCGGTCATCTGCGGCGGGACGGCGGTCTCCAGCAGGAAGACCGGCGGGTTCATGGCCAGGGCCCGCTGTTCCAGGTCGCCGCTCACGGCGGCGGACGCCGTGCCGGGCCGCAGGAAGACGGCTCCCGCCACACCCGCCGCTCCGGCCTTGAGCGCGGTCCTACGAGTGATCTCCAGCACGGCCCCTCCTTCGGATCGGATGAGCCGTATCCAACGGGAGAGAAAAGTGATGAATAAAGAAGTATTTCAAGATTTTTGGGACCGTTTGTCGCGGCCAACCCCCTGCGGACACGGGAAAACCGCACAGACCGCAGAATTCATCCCTAATTCATTATGTTGACTTAGGGATGACTTCACGTCCAGGATTCCGACATCCACCCCCTCCCCCAGGAGTGTTCGATGAACGGATTCCTCCCCCGCCGCCAGGTGCTCAGGACCGTCGCCGCCGTGACCGTGGCGGGCGCGCTCGGCCTCGGCGCCGCCGCCTGCGGCGGCGGTTCGACCGGCGAGGCCTCCAACGAGCTCGTCTACTGGTCGATGTGGAAGGCGGGCGAGCCCCAGGCCAAGGTGCTGGAGTCCGCCATCGCCTCCTTCACCAAGGAGACCGGCGTCAAGGTCAAGGTCGAGTGGAAGGGGCGCGACGTCTCCAAGCAGCTCGCGCCCACGCTCAACACCAGGAACGTCCCCGCCGACCTGGTCGACTCCGCCGACCGCTTCGTGAAGTCGACCTTCGTCGCCACCGGACAGGGCCTGGACCTCTCCCCGGTCTACGACATGGAGATCCCGGGCGAGACCGGCAAGAAGGTCAGCGACGTGATCGATCCCAAGTACCGCGAGTACGCGACCTCGGAGGGCAAGGCCTGGCTGGTGCCGTACGAGGTGCTGGCCGAGCAGATCTGGTACGACGGCAACGCGCTCAAGGACGTGGCCGCCGCGCCCCCGAAGACCTGGGACGACTTCGTATCCCTGCTGGACAGCCGCAAGTCCGCGCGGGGCGACGGACCGCTGGCGCTGGACGCCGACATCGCCGACTACTCGGCCTTCTGGACCTACCACGCGATCCTGCGCGACCTCGGGCCCGGCGCGTTCGGCGCCGCCGCGACGGACGCGACCGGCGCCAAGTTCGACGACCCGGCCTTCGTGACCGCGGTCCGGAAGATCGAGCAGCTCGTCAAGGGCGGCTACTTCGTCAAGGGCTACGACGGCAGCAAGTTCCCGGCCGTCCAGCAGAAGTGGGCCGGCGGCGGGGCCGACTTCCTGCTGCTGGGCACCTTCGCGCCGAGCGAGACCAAGCCGTCGGCCAAGGAGGGCTTCGCCTACCGTTCCTTCCCCTTCCCCGAGGGCGCCAAGGGCGAGCAGACCCAGGAGATCTCGCTGATCGGGTTCGCGATCCCGGCCAAGGCCCGCAACGCCGAGGCGGCCAAGAGGTTCGTCGCGTACTTCATGAACAAGGAGCGGCTGTCGAAGATCGCCTCCGAGACGGACAACATCACGCCGCGCGCGGACATCGAGGTGCCCGCCGTACTGGCCGACGTGAAGAAGACGCTGGACACCGCGCGGACCCATCCGGCCCTCGACGGCGTGAAGATGGACCACACCGACTGGTACACCAAGGTCTTCCAGCCGGTGAACACCGAGCTGATCACCGGTAAGGTCTCCGCGGCCGACTTCGTGGCCAAGCTCAAGAGCACCTCGGTCGACTTCTGGAAGCTCAACGGCTGATGACCGCGACCGCCGTCCGCGAGACGGAGCCCGCCCAGCGGCAGCCGGCCGTCCCCGCGGCGCAGAGCAGCCCGCTCGCCCGGGGGAGGAAGCGGCTGTTCTGGCCGTTCATCGCCCCCGCGCTCGTCCTCTACGTCGTCTTCTACATCCTGCCGACGCTCGCCACCGCCTGGATCAGCCTCAACAAGTGGGCCGGGGCCGGGCCGATGGAGTTCGCCGGGCTCGACAACTACCGGCGGCTGCTGCTCGACCCGGTCTTCCAGGGCTCCTTCGCCAACACGCTGACGATCCTCTTCGCCGTCGGCGGCGCGACCTTCGCCCTCAGCTTCCTGCTGACGATGATCCTGCGCGACATGGCCGGGCGTAAGGCGGTCCGGGCGATCATCTTCTTCCCCAACATCATCTCCGGCATCGTGCTGTCGATCCTATGGGGATTCCTCTTCCAGGCCGAAGGCGTCGTCAACCAGGCGCTGCGGACCTTCGGCATGGACAATCCGCCGAACTGGCTGGGCACCGAGAACCTCTTCTCCGTCATCATGATCGGTCTGGTCTGGGTGCAGACCGGGTTCTTCACCACGATCCTGATGGCCGCCGTGGACCGCATCCCGAAGGACCTCTACGAGGTGTGCGACCTGGAGGGCGCCAACGCCTGGCAGCGGTTCCGGCACGTGACGCTCCCCCTGATGTGGGACGTCGTCGGGGTCTGCGCGGTGCTCTGGAGCATCAGCGCGATCAAGATCTTCGAGTTCATCTACGCCTTCGCGGGGGCGGCGGGCCAGCTTCCGCCGACCAAGGTGTGGAACACCGCCCTGTACGCCTACGCCGAGGCCTTCGCCAGCGGCGTGCCCAAGTACGGCTCCGCCGCCGCGACCGGCATGGTCATGCTCGCCCTGGTCGGCGTGCTGGTCGTGCTGCTGCGCCGGATGTTCCGCCGTGACACGGTCCAGTTCTGAAAGGGGGCTCCCATGGCAATGACCCGTAAGTTCCCCGGCCCGTCCAAACTGCTCGGTTCGCCTTTCGCGTGGCTGTTCGCCCTGTTCAGCGTGGCCGTCGCGGTGTGGATGCTGCTGACCTCGCTCAAGTCCACCCGCGCGATCTTCGCCGAGCCCTGGTCGCTGCCGACCACTCCGCAGTGGGACAACTACGCCCGCGCGTGGACCGCCAGCGACTTCGCCGGGGCCACCCTCAACACGGTGATCCTGGTCTTCGGCACGGCCGTCGCCACGATCGCGCTGTCCGCTCCCGCGGCCTACGCGCTGAGCCGGATCCTGACCCGCTGGAACAGCGGCATCACCGCGTTCTTCGCGCTCGGCCTCGGCATCCCCTCGCAGGTCATCATCCTGCCGCTGTACGTGATGATGAACGAGCTCTACCTCGTCGACAGCCTGACCGGCCTGTGGATCCTCTACGTCGCGACCTCGATGCCGTTCACGGTCTTCTTCCTGACCGGCTTCTTCGGCTCACTGCCCAAGGAGCTGGAGGAGGCCGCGGCGCTCGACGGGGCCTCCGCCAACCGCACGTTCTGGCAGATCATGCTGCCGCTCGCGCGCAGCGGCATCATCACCGCGATGATCCTCAACATCATCCAGCACTGGGGCGAGACGCTGTTCGGCCTGGTCTTCCTGCAGAGCGAGGAGAAGGCCACGCTCTCCCTCGCGCTGCTGGGCTTCCTGCAGCGGATGCAGTACAACGGCGCCGACTGGGGCGGCCTGTTCGCCGGGGTCTGCACGGTCGTGCTACCCGTCCTCGCCTGCTATATCTGGCTCGGCCGACGGATCATCGAGGGCATGACCCTCGGTTCAGTGAAATGAGGGCTGACGCCATGCCGGATTCACGGGAGTTGAAGTTCCGCAGGCTCGCCACCCAGCTCCGCGCGGAGATCCGCTCGGGTGTCTGGGCGTCCGGCGCGAAGCTCCCCACCGAGCAGGAGCTTTCCCACACCCGCGAGGTCAGCCTCACCACGGTCCGCCGCGCGGTGGACGAGCTGGTCGAGGAGGGGCTCGTGATCCGGCGTCAGGGGGCGGGCACCTTCGTGGCCGAGCACGCCCCGGCCGTCCGGGGCGGGGCCGCGCTGGTCGGCGTGGTCGTGCCGGACACCACGCTCTACTACCCGAAGGTCCTGGAGGGCATAGAGGAGGCGCTGGCCGCCGCCGGGGCACGGCTGATGCTGGCCTGCTCCCACTACCAGCCGGCGGAGGAGGAGGCCGCGCTGAAGCGCATGCTCGACTCCGGCGTGGACGGCCTGCTCGTCGTCCCCACGCTCATCGGCCGGGCGGATCCGGCGGCCGTAGTCGACCGCCTCACCGGCCTGCCGGTGCCCGTCGTGCTGATCGAGCGAGGCCTGGACGGCGCCGACGACCCCAGCGAGCACGTCCGCACCGACCACGAGGCCGGAGGCTACGCGGCCGTGCGCCACCTGGCCGCGCTCGGCCACACCCGGCTGGTCCTGCTCACCCGCTCCGGCAACCCCACCAGCGCGCCGGTCGGCCAGGGCTTCGCGGCCGCCGTGACCGACCTGGGGCTGCGGGCCGCGGAGCCGTTCTCCGCGCCGCAGCGCGAGTGGAACCCCGGGGTCGCCGACGAGCAGGTGCGCCGCATCACGGCCGGGGGCTCCACGGCCGTCGTCTGCTTCGGCGACCGCGAGGCCACCTTGATGGTCTCCGCCGCCCGGCGGGCCGGTCTGGCCGTACCGGGCGATCTGGCGATCGTCGCCTACGACGACGAGATCGCCGATCTGGCGGAGGTCCCGCTCACCGCCGTGTCCCCGCCCAAGCGCCACCTCGGCCGCCATGCGGCCGAGCTCCTGCTCCGCCGCCTGCGCGAGCCGGACCTGCCCATGCACCGGGTACGGCTGCGCCCCGGCATCGTCGTGCGCCGATCATGCGGCGCCTCCTCGGAAGAGATGACAAGTGACTGAACTCCGTCTGGGCCTGATCGGCGCGGGCGCCGTCGGCGTGCTGCACGCCGAGGCGTCGCTGCGGGTGCGCGGCCTCCGGGTGGGCGCGGTCTGCGACCTGAACCTGGAGACCGCGCGCCGGGTCGCCGCGCCCCACGGCGCGCCGGCGCACACCGACCACCGCGACCTGATCGCCTCGGGCGAGGTGGACGCGGTCCTGGTCAACACCCCGCACGCGCTGCACACCGCGATCGTGTGCGACGCGGCGGCGGCCGGGCTGCACGTCCTGGTCGAGAAGCCCATGGCCACCTCGCTGGCCGACTGCGACCTAATGATCGACGCCTGCGCCGCCGCCGGGGTCCGGCTGGCCGTCGGGCACATCCAGCGCTTCCTGCCCGACAAGGTCGCGGCGATGGCCGCACTGGCGGCCGGGGAGATCGGCGAGCCGCTGCTGATGTCCGACCGGCGCGGTTCCGACTACCGGCCGGGTTCGCGGCCCGGCTGGTTCCTCGACCCGGAGCTCTCCGGCGGCGGCGTGTTCATCAACATCGGCGCGCACTGCGTGGACCGGCTGCTGTGGCTGTCCGGCCGCCGGGTCGAACAGGTGGACGCCTCGGTGAACGGCTCGCCGATCGAGACCGACGCCCTGGTCAGGCTGACCCTGTCCGGTGGCCTGACCGCGCAGGTCGCGGTGACCAGCACCGGCCCGCCCGCCCAGCACGACGAGATCACCGTCGTCGGGGAGAGCGGCACGCTGTCGGTCTCCCCCCACCTCGGTACGGCGCTGCACAAGGACGGCGTGACGACGTGGCTGCACCGGCCGGGTCCCGACGACATCCCCGCGGCCTTCGCCGCCCAGCTCGCCGACTTCGCGGACGCCGTACGGGACGGCCAGGCGCCCGCGGTGGGCGGCGCGCACGGGCGGCACGTGCTGGAGGTCGTGCTGGCCGCCTACGCCTCGGCGGCGAGCGGGACCCCGATGCGGACGGAGTGCCTCGTTGGCCAGTCATGATCCCGACCGGCCCAACGTCCTGCTCATACTGAGCGACGACCAGGGCCCGTGGGCCCTGGGCTGCGCGGGCAACGACGACATCCGCACCCCCGCCCTCGACGCCCTGGCGGCTTCGGGCGTGCGGCTGTCACGGTTCTTCTGCGCCTCCCCGGTGTGCTCCCCGGCCCGCGCGTCGCTGTTCACCGGGGAGATCCCGTCCCAGCACGGCGTGCACGACTGGATCAGCCGGGGGCACGTGGGCGACGACGGGGTGGACTTCCTGGCCGGGCGCAGGCTCTTCACCGACGACCTGCACGACGCGGGCTACCGGCTCGGCCTGATCGGCAAGTGGCACCTGGGCGCCAACGACCGGCCCCGGCCGGGGTTCGTACGCTGGCTGGCGCACGAGAGCGGCGGCGGGCCGTACCTGGACACGGTCCTCTACGACGGGGGCGAGCGGGTCGAGGCTCCCGGGTACCTCACCGACGTGCTGACCGACGAGGCGTGCGCGTTCCTGTCGGGCGAGGCGGAGCGCCAGGAGCCGTTCTACCTGTCGTTGCACTACACCGCGCCGCACACGCCGTGGAAGGGGCAGCACCCGGAGGCGTTCGAGGCGCTCTACGACGGCTGCGCGTTCGACTCCTGCCCGCAGGAGCCGCCGCACCCCTGGCAGCCGGTGGGCCCGGACGGGGCCCCGGTCGGCGGCGAGCCCGACGTGCGCGCCGCGTTGACCGGTTACTTCGCGGCGGTGTCGGCGATGGACGCCGGGATCGGCCGGGTGCTGTCCCGGCTGGCGGAGCTGGGGCTCACGGAGTCGACACTGGTTGTCTTCACCAGCGACAACGGCTTCAACTGCGGCCACCACGGGATCTGGGGCAAGGGCAACGGCACCTTCCCGCAGAACGTCTACGACAGCTCGGTCATGGTCCCGGCGATCGTGAGCCAGCCGGGACGCGTCCCCGGCGGCCGGGTGTGCGAGGCACTGCTGTCGGCCTACGATCTACGGCCCACGCTGCTGGAACATCTCGGGCTTCCCGCCGCCACCGCCGGAGCGCGACCCGGCCGATCGTTCGCCGACGTCCTCGGCGGCTCGCCGGGCGAGGACCGTCCGAGGGTGGTGGTGTTCGACGAGTACGGGCCGGTCCGCATGATCCGGACCGAAGCCTGGAAATACGTGCACCGGCATCCGTACGGCCCGCACGAGCTCTACGACCTGGTGGCCGATCCGGGTGAGAGGCGCAACCTGGCCGACGCCCCCGAGGCGGCGTCCGCGCGCGCCGGCCTGGCCGGAGAGCTGGACGCCTGGTTCGCCCGGTACGTCGACCCGGCGGCGGACGGCAGGGGGCTGCCCGTCAGCGGGTCCGGCCAGACCGCTCCGCTACGGCCGGGCTCCGGACTCGGCGCCTTCGAGGCCGCGCCCTTCCCGACGGTCCCCCGGTACGGATGACCGCCGGGCCCGGCGCGGTGCCCCGGCACGCCCGCCGTACGGCCGGCGGGGACGGGCGCACGCGTGCCGGAGTCGGTCCATGACCTGGCCGGGGAGGTAGAGATCGAGTCCGCACGGGGCGAGCCGCCCTTCCGCCGTCCTTCGAGAGAGCAAGGGGAGCCGGAGTGAGAACCTCCTTCAGCACGCTGGGCCTGCCCGGCTCGGGGCTGCCCGAGGCGATCAGGATCGCGACGGCGTACGGGTGCGACGGGCTGGAGCTGCGTCTCCACCCCGACACCGGCGTCCACGTCGGCCTGCCGGGGGCGGGTGCCCGCCGTACGGCACCGCCGGCGACCGGTGTGTCCGGTGTGTCCGGTGTGTCCGGTGTCTCCGGTGTCTCCGGATGGGAGTGGCGGGCGGGGGTACTCGCGGCGGCGGAGCGGGAAGGCCCGCCCGCCGACCGGGCCGGGGTCCGGGC
>NZ_NGFP01000023.1 GCF_002149035.1 Streptosporangium minutum | reverse complement strand
CCGTCCGGACCTGCTGGTCGCCTCCGGGCCGCCCCGCGAGCCCGGGAAACGCCCCCGTCCGGACCTGCTGGTCGCCTCCGGGCCGCCCCGCGAGCGCGGGGACGAGACCCGGCCCGCCCCTCCGGCCGCCTCCGGACCGCCACACGAGTCCCAGGGCGACACCTACGGGTCCGACGAGGCGTACGGCTCCCGCGACGAGGCGTACGGGCCCGACGAGGCGTACGGCTCCCATGACGAGGCGTACGGGCCCGACGAGACGTACGGCTCCTACGACGAGACGTACGGGCCCGACGGCGGGATCCGGGGCGGGGCCGGGATTCCCGCGGCACCGGAACCGGGATCCGGCCGGCCCGCCGTACCGGCTCAGGACGACTTCGAGCCGGTGCGCCGGGTGGGACGCCCTCCGGAGGGCCGGCCGGCCCGTCCGGACCTGCTGGTGGCCCAGGGCCCGCCCGGCAGGCGGGGGCCGAACGGCGGGCGGCACCACCGCACCGCCCCCGCGCCCTCCGCGATGCGCCGCTCCAGCCCGACCAGGCGCAGGCGCGGCCGTGGCCTGGTGATCCCCTTCCTCATGGTGCTGGTCCTGACCGTCGCGGTCGGCGGCGGCCTGGTGCTGTGGGGGTGGGTGAGCGGCCCCTTCACCACCGGACTCCGGCTGGTCGGCGACGAGGCGCACTCGGGGGACGCGAACTTCGTGCCGTCGCCCGACGCCGGCGGCGACGGATCGAGTCAGGTGCTCAACGCCGTGGCCTCGGCGGGCACCGTCATGGTCGCCGTCGGCAGCGACACCACCAGCCCGGTCCCCAGGCCGCTGTTCCTGGTCTCCCCGGACGGGGGCGGCACCTGGCGGCTCGGCAAGGTGACCGGACCGATGGGCTACGGGACGGGACCGACCACGGTGGGACTGGTGGCGGGCGGCGACGGCCGCTGGCTGGCCGCGGGGAACGACCTGCTCGGTGCCGGACGCGGCCTGTGGACCAGCGCCGACGGCCACAGCTGGAGCGCGGTGGACACCGGCGTGCTGGACGCCTTCGCGGCGGGGGACAAGATCATGGACCTGGCCAGGACCTCCTCGGGCTTCGTCGCGGTGGGGACGACCGTACTCCCGGACGGCACCACCGGAGCCGTCGCGTGGCTCTTGTCCGACGAGCGGGGCTGGGAACGGGTGACCGCCGGGAAGGACGGACTGCCGGACGGGACCCGGGGTCTCAAGGCGGTCGTCGCCAAGGGCGACGCCGTGGTGGCGCTGGGTGATCCGGCCCCGGGCGGGTCCACCCCTGTCATCGCGCGCTCGACCGACGGGGGCAGGACCTGGCTGCGGACCGAGGCGTCGCGGGCGTCCGCCGTCCCCGGGCCGGGCGCGCTGGCCGTGGCCGCCGACGGGTTCGTGCTCGTCCCCACCCAGCGGCGCAGCGACAAGGGCGAGGTGGAGGTCTACTGCTCGCCCCAGGGCGCCGACTGGACCCGGTGCGGCACCATCGGCGGCCTGGCCCCCGACGGCTCGGGCGTCAAGCGCCTGGCCTCCTCCTCGACCGGGGTGGCCGCCATCACCGAATCCGGTTTCGAACGCTATGCCGTCTACACCAGCAAGGACGGCCATGACTGGAGCAAGTCCGCCGACCTCGGCCGGATGCCCGGTTCGCTGCGGGCGCTCGCCGTCTCCGACGAGGGCACGCTCGTCGTCGGCGGCGACGAACGCGCCGCCGACGTGGACAACCGCCTGGTCCTCATCACCGCGCCCAAGGGGGGCCGGGCACGGACGGTCCCCCTGGACGAGATCGACGGGCTGGCCAGGGCCGCCCGCGAGACCGCCAGGGTGGCCGCCGGGGGAGGAAAGTTCGTCGCCGTGGGCGCCGCGTCCGGCGACGCGGGGATCTGGACCAGCACGGACGGCGAGAGCTGGCAGGCCGGTGGCCCGGCGCAGGTCCTCGGCGGCTCGCGGCGGCAGGCGCTCAGCGACGTCGCGCAGAGCCGGCGAGGCTGGCTGGCCGTGGGCAGCACCATGACCGACGCCTCCTCCACCGCGCCCCTGCTCGTCACCTCCGCCGACGGCGCGAACTGGCGCCGGGTGCCCGTCCTGGGCGCCCTCGCCCCGGCCGCCGAGCACGACTACCTCGCTCCCCACGCGGTCGCCGCAGGACCGTCCGGCTACGTCCTGGCCGGTGAGGACCGCGGCCCGGCGGGGACCGTCCCGGCCGTGTGGTTCTCGCCCGACCTGAAGCGCTACACCAGGGCGGGCAAGCTCCCCGCCGGTGGCGGCGGGGTGCGGCTGTACGACGTCTCGGCGACCTCCTCCGGGTATGTGGCCGTCGGCGGCGCGGGTAACGCGGAACACGAGACCGGCGTGGTCTGGGTCTCGGCGGACGGGGTCGACTGGACCGCGCGCAAGCCGGTCCTGCCCCCCGGGGCGACGTCGGCGGGGCTGCGGCACGTGGTCCTGCACGGCGGCCACGTCGTCGCCGCCGGCACCGCCCGGACCGGGGACGGCCTCCGGGCCTTCGGCGCGGTCTCGGCCGACAACGGCACGACGTGGGAGTTCTCCTGGCTCCCCGCCGACCGGGCGGCCGCCGTACAGGATCTGGCCGCGACGGAGGAGGGAGTGGTGGCGGTCGGCTGGCAGGGGCTGCCCGGCGAGGGCGACAGCGTGGCCTGGACCTCCGAGGACGGGCTGGACTGGCAGCGCCACACCCCCACCCAGGACAGCCTGGGCGGCGACGGCGCCCAGTGGCTAGGCGCGGTGGCGGTCGCCGGCGGCCGGCTCGTCGCCCTGGGCAGGTCCACCACCTACGACGCCGACCACCTCACGCTGTGGCGCTCGACCCTGACCGCGGCCCGATGACCGCCCATTCGACCAGGGCCTCCAGCAGGCCGGGGGCGAGCGGGAGCCGTACGAGCTCCTCGTGGGTGAACCACCGGGCGTCCGCGGCGTCGTCCCCGGCGGCGAGCGTGCCGCCGGAGACCTCGGCCAGATAGTCGCGGATCTCGTAGACGAGGCCGTCCGGCCCGGGGCGGTCGACGGCGCCGGCGAGGCGGCCCGCGGTGACCGTCAGGCCGGTCTCCTCCAGCACCTCGCGGACCACCGCCTCGGCGTCCGGCTCGCCCGGCTCGACCCGGCCGCCGGGGACGGACCAGAGGCCCGCGCCGGGCGGGCGCCCGCGGCGGATGAGAAGCATCCGCCCGGAGCCGTCGTGGATGATCGCGCCCACACAATTTACGCGCACATTGATAAGATTACGGCTCGATAACGCGGTGTGCCCTTGACGGACGGGCCACTGACAAAGCACCGTGGGTAGGCGTGAGAGCCGCGCCTGTATGCCCGCGGTGTTTCGGCCCGCTCCGTCCGCCGAGCGCTTGGTCGAGCGCCTGGCGATGTGGTCCGCACGGTGACGTCCTGCCACTGCAGCCGCCGAGACGCCCCTCCTCCGCCGCTGTGGAGGCGATCAGCCGAGACGCCCTGGTCCCCGCCTGGCTGCCGTGGCCTCTGCCACAGGGCTGGCTGGTCACCGGGCTGGCCGAGGCGGGTGACGAGCGCAGTGGCGTCAGGGCCACCGTGATCGCGCTCTCCGGCCCCTCTCTCATTCCCGGCCCGGCCGACCTGCTGATCWTCGCCGAGGAGCCGGGGGTGGGCCTGGGGGCGGGGTTCGCCGGTCTGGACGGCACCGATCCGGGCACGGGGTTCGACGAGGGGCCGCCGCACGCCAAGGTCGAGATCAAGGGGCATCCGGCGGCGCTGTGGTGCGTCGACGCCGCCCCGGACCGGGCGGTCTACGCCGGCGAGGCGCTGGGCAACTGGCTGTGGACGGTCGTCTGGCCGGCCGAGGCGGGTTACCTGATCACCCTGGCCGAGCTCTCTTTACGTGACCTGCGAGATCAGGACCAGGCTCTCGACCTGCCCTTCGGCGCGTTCTCTCCGCGCCTGGGCGGCGAGGACGTCTGACCCGGCACCGACCACTCCCCTCACGACGGCTCAAGGGGAGTGCGCGTTGGACGTCCAGTTCTTCGTCGAGGCGTTCGTCACCATGTTCGTGATCATGGACCCGCCCGGCATCATCCCGCTCTTCCTGGCCTACACCCGCGGCCGCACGGAGCGGCAGCGCACGCGGATCGCCTGGCAGGCGCCCATCGTCGCGTTCTGCCTCATCGTGCTCTTCGCGGTCTTCGGGCGGGCCATCCTGGGATACCTGCACGTCGAGGTGGCGGCCATGCAGATCGCCGGAGGCCTGCTGCTCCTGCTGGTCGCCCTGCAACTGCTCACCGGCGAGACCGGGCCGCCCCCCGACACGATGAAGTCCAACGTGAACGTCGCGCTGGTCCCGCTCGGCACCCCCCTGCTGGCCGGGCCGGGAGCCATCGTCGCGACGATCGTCTTCGCCCAGCAGGCCGGCCAGAAGAACGGCGGCATCCTGGCGCTGGCCCTGGCCATCGCGGCCGTGCACATCCTGCTCTGGGTGTTCATGCGCTTCTCGGTGACCATCCTCCGGGTCATCAAGGAGAACGGCGTCGAGCTCGTCACCCGGGTCTCGGGCCTGCTGCTCTCCGCTCTCGCCGTGCAGCTCATCATCACGGCGATCCGCACACTTCTCGCGACGGGATAGCGCCGTTCGACCCGTTGTTGGCCTGAAACGGGTGATGAGGAGTGAATAGGCGGGCGAATAGGGTGAATGGGAAGACTATCCGTTACCTGTGCTCGAGCCGCAGGGTGGAGCGAGGCAGTAAAGTTCGGAAGCGTGACAGCGCGTATCGAACGAGTGGTGACCGAGGGCGTCGTCGATGTCGACGGCGCCGAGCACAAGGTCGAGAACAACACCTGGATCCTGGGTGACGATGAGGAGGTCATCGTCATCGACCCCGCGCGAGACGCGGAGAAGATCCTGGAGAAGGTCGGCGAGCGGGAGGTGTTGGCCGTCGTCTGCACCCACGGCCTGCCCGACCACGTGGGCGCGGCCATCGAGGTGGCGGCGCGCGACGAGGCCGTGGTGGCCCTCCACCCCAAGGACCGGCCGCTGTGGCGGCTGACCTGGCCGGACACCTGGCCGGACATCGACATGGAGGACGAGGGCGTGTTCGGCGTCGCGGACGTCGAGCTGGAGGTCCTGTCCACCCCCGGTGTCTCCCAGGGCGGTGTCTCGCTCTACTGCGAGGCCCTCGAAACGGTCTTCACCGGCAAGTCCCTGCAGGCCGACGGGCCCGGCAGGATCGGCGGGGAGTATCCCGCGCTGGCCGACCAGCTCACCGCCATCGGCGGCCGGCTGTTCACCCTGCGCCACGGCACCCGCGTGCTGCCCGCGCACGGTGAGGAGACCACCATCGGCGCCCTGGAGCCGCAGTTCGACGCGTGGCTGTCCGGTTCGCTGACCCGTGGCGACGTGATCGAGAAGACCGAGGGCCCGCTGAGCGACGGGACGCGGGCGGCCAAGATCAACCTGAAGCTCCTCGACGAGTAGTCCTCCGTGGACCAGCTCCCCCTTGAGGGCATGCCGCGGCGGCTGTACTCCTGCACGCCGTCGCGGCTGAACACCTGGCTGGAATGTCCCCGGCGGCACCGGTTCGCCTACATGGACCGGCCCTCGCCGCAGAAGGGCCCGCCCTGGGCGCACAACAGCGTGGGCGTCAGCGTGCACAACGCCCTGGCCGCCTGGTGGCGCGAGCCGTACGACCGGCGGACGCCGGGGACGGCGGCCCTTCTGGTCACCCGCGGATGGATCGGTGAGGGCTTCCGCGACGCCGAGCAGTCGGCCGCCTGGCGTGACCGGGCCCGCGAGATGACCGCCGGATACGTCGCGAGCCTCGACCCCTCCGACGAGCCGGTCGGCGTCGAGCGGACCGTGGCCGCCAGGACCTCCGTCATCGCCGTCTCCGGCCGCGTCGACCGGCTCGACCGGCGTGGCGACGAGCTGGTCGTGGTCGACTACAAGACCGGCCGCCGGCCCCTCACCGCGGACGACGCCCGGTCCTCGCTCGCGCTGGCCGTCTACGCCGTCGCCTCCTCCCGGGTGATGCACCGCCCGTGTCACCGGGTCGAGCTCCACCACCTGCCGACCGGCACGATCGCCGAGTGGGAGCACACCGACGCCTCCCTGGCCCGCCATCTGAGCCGGGCCGAGGACATCGCGGTCGAGGCCTCCGACGCCGAGGACCGCTACAGGGACTGGTCGGGTACGGCGCGCACCAGGGGCGCCGACCGCACGCCGCCCCGTGTCCCCCCGGAGATCGACGCGCTCTTCCCGCCCAAGCCCGGCCCCCTCTGCTCCTGGTGCGACTTCCGCAGGCACTGCCCGGAAGGGCAGGCGGCCGGGGGCGACCGCCTGCCCTGGGACGGCCTGGCCGACTGACCCCGGGCACACACGGGCTCAGGCGGCCTCCGCGACCCCGTCCGGCCAGCGGCGGGGGTCGGTCAGGCCCTTGAGTCCCTTGCCCAGGTCGTAGCCCGCGGCGTCCAGGCGCGTCCGGGCACCGGTGAGCATGTCGCGGGTGGAGGGCATGAACGCGCGGTCGTGCACGGTCTCGGGCACCGAGTTCATGCCCAGCCGGAAGGCCTTCAGCGCCGCGCCCACGGTGCTCCGGGGCACGTCGGGCAGCACGCCGTACAGCTTCCTGGCCCAGTCGGGCAGCGAGTAGTAGCACAGCGCGCCGAACGGGAAGTAGGCGGGCTTGCCGGGGGTGAGCATCCGGAGCTCGGCGGGCAGGCGCGGCCACAGCAGGAAGCGCACCGTGGAGGCGGACTCCGGGGTCACCTTCAGCCGGGGCCGTATCCCGGCGAAGTAGTCGTCCATCTCAGCCGTTGAGCCGGGCACGTCCTCGGCGTGCAGGCCCACGTAGGTGGCGCTGCGGCGCTGCTCGGCCAGGTAGCGGTCGGCCTGGCGGTCGGTGAGGCCGAGGCCCGCCCGCCGGGCGACGGACAGGTAGGACGAGACCTCGGCGCAGTGCACCCAGAGCAGCAGCTCGGGATCGTCCACGCGGTGGGTCCTGCCGGTGTCGGGGTCGTCGATGCGCAGCCGGCGGTGGATCCCCCGGACCCGGCGGCCGATCTCGTCGGCCTCCGCCGGGCTGCCGAACGTGACCCGGCCCACGAAGTCCGCCGTACGGCGGAGCCGTCCGAACGGGTCCTCCTGGAAGTTGGAGTTCTGCCAGACTCCGCGCATCGCGAGTGGATGCAGCGCCTGGAGCATGAGGCCCCGGACCCCGCCGATCCACATGGAGCGGTCGATGTGCACCAGCCAGGTCGCGGTGTGCGGGGGCTGGACGACGATGTCTTCGATGCTCGCCATAGTAAGTAGATGATTACATGGCATTCGACGGGGCGTCCAACAGGGGTGGTGCGCAACGGAAGGCGCCGGTACGGGAGCCTCCTGGCCGGGCCGGGAGGCCTCAGCCCAGCAGGCGTGCCTCGGCGGCGTTCCAGAACCGGGTGAGCGCGGCGGCCGTCGTCTCCGGGGCCTCCACCGCGGGGGAGTGGGCGGCGCCGGGAACGACCACGCACTCGGCGTTCAGCCGGTCGGCCATCTCGGACTGCGTCCGCGGCGGCCAGCCGTCGTCGTGCTCGCCGTACAGGACCAGGGTGGGGACCTCGACCTGGGTGAGCTCGTCACACCGGTCCGGCGTGGAGAGCACCTGCTCCGTCATCGTGGTCATGCCGGTCGGGGAATTGGCGAACAGCCGCTTGCGCAGGAACGCGATGATCTCGTCCGGCACCCCGGCGGCCAGGACCTCCGGCTCCATCCGGGTGTGCCATATGTGTTCCAGGCCGAACTCGGGCAGCTCGGCCAGCATGGTCCGGCCCGCGCGCTCGCGCACGCCGACGATCGAGGCGGGGCCCGAACTCATCAGCGTGTAGGAGGCGAACTTGGTGCGGCCGTCGATGACCGCCTCCCGGGTGACCAGGCCGCCGAAGGAGTGCCCGACCAGATGCAGGGGCTCACCCCCGCCGATCGTGTACGCCAGGACGTCGATGTCGTTGCCGAGCGCCGCGCAGGTGTAGGCGCGGGGGTCCTCAGGGCCGGCCGTCTCGAACTGCCCGCGCATGTCGACCGCGATGACCCGCCGTCCCGACTGGGCCAGCGTCTGCAGGACCGCGATGAAGTCCTCCTTGCTGCCCGTCAGGCCCGGGACCAGCAGGGCGGGCCAGCGCTCGGGGACGCCGCTGACCGGCATGGCCTCCAGAACGGCGAAGGGGCCCACCGTCGTATCGACCTGACGGGATCGGACGCCAGGAGGCAGGGTCAGAAATCGCGGCGTACTCACGTGGCCCCACGATACCTCTCTTGGTGACATGGCTCTGTGCGTCTGTGACATGGCTCTGTGCGTCCCAGGACGCGAAAAGGGGCGCCACCCTGCGGTCGCGCCCCTTTTTCTTTGGTACGGCTAGCTCGGACGGCGTGGGCCCCGCTGCTGGCCCCTGCTCGGCGGGCGACGGCGGCTCTGCGCCCTCTCGGAGGCCGCCGACGGGGCGATCTCGTCGTCGTCCGTCGCCAGGTCGGGCGACTGGAAGATCACCGAGAACGGACTCGCCGGAATGATCTTCTCCGGCTGCGGCCGGGGCGCGGGCGCCTCCGCCACGGGCTCGTCGTCCCAGTGACCGTCCACGGACTCATCCTCCCACTGCGGAACCTCGACCACCGGCTCCCGCCTGCGGCGCGGCCTGTCGGCCTGCTCCGCCACGGGCTCCCTGCGCGCCTGAACCTCGGTGTCCTCGGTGAGGCTCACCTCCGGGTTCAGCCCGGCCTTCCGGGTCCGGCCCCGGCGGGGCGCGGTCTCGGCGGGCTGGTCGTCACGGTTGTCGTCCTTGCGAGACGTCACGTCCACCTCCACCTCGGTGAGCTCGACGACGGGGCTCTGGATCTCCTGCTCCGTGACCGGAACCGGGGTCTCCTCGGCGGCACGGCCGGCACGTGAGCGGCGGCGCCGGGGCTCCTCGACCGGCGCCGCCTCGGCGACCGTCTCCTCCCGCACGTTCGCCACGGGCTCCGCGGCGTCCGCGTCCGCACGGCCCCCGCGGGTGCGGCGGCGCTCCCGGGGAGTGCGGGCGGGGCGCTCGCGTCGCTCGTCCCGCTCCTCCTCGCGTCCCCTGCGGGGACCGCGGGAGCGGACACGGCCGGTCTCGCCGAGGTCCTCGACCTCTTCGGCGGCCAGGCCCGCCCGGGACCGGTTGGCGTGCGGCAGCACGCCCTTGGTGCCCGCGGGGATGCCCAGGTCGCTGAAGACGTGCGGGGAGGTCGAGTAGGTCTCGACCGGCTCGGCGAAGTCGAGCGAGAGCGCGTTGTTGATGACCTTCCAGCGAGTGAGGTCCTCCCACTCCACGAAGGTCACCGCGACGCCGGTCTTGCCCGCCCGGCCGGTGCGGCCGATCCGGTGCACGTAGGCCTTCTCGTCCTGCGGGCAGTCGTAGTTGACGACGTGCGTGACGTCGTCCACGTCGATGCCGCGCGCCGCGACGTCGGTCGCGACCAGCACGTCGATCTTGCCGTTGCGGAAGGCCCGCAGAGCCTGCTCGCGCTGGCCCTGGCCCAGGTCTCCGTGAACGGCCGCGGCGGCGAAGCCGCGCTCCTTGAGCTGCTCGACGACCATGTCGCAGGCGCGCTTGGTCTCACAGAAGATCATCGTGAGTCCGCGCCCGTCGCACTGGAGCAGACGGCCCACGATCTCGATCTTGTCCATCCGGTGCGCGCGCCAGACGAACTGGGTCGTCTGCGGCGTCGCCTCGGCCTCGGCGTCGTTGTTCTCGGCCCGCACGTGGGTGGGGCGGGTGAGGTAACGCCGGGACAGGGCGACGATCTCGCCCGGCAGGGTCGCGGAGAACAGCATCGTCTGCCGCTGCTCCGGGATGAGCTTGATGATGCGCTCGATGTCGGGCAGGAAGCCCAGGTCGAGCATGCGGTCGGCCTCGTCGAGGACGAGCACGTCGATCTGGCCGAGGTCGAGGTGCTTCTGCTTGACCAGGTCGAGCAGGCGCCCGGGGGTGCCGACGATCACGTCGACGCCCTGCTTGAGCGCTTCGACCTGGGGTTCGTAGGCGCGCCCGCCGTAAACGGTGAGAATCCGCGAGCCGAGCTTGCCGGCGGCCGTCACCAGGTCTTCGGTGACCTGGACGGCCAGCTCGCGGGTCGGCACGACGACCAGCCCGCGGGGCTTCTTGCGGTTCTTCCGGGGCTTGCCGACACGCTGCAGCATCGCCACGCCGAAGGCGTAGGTCTTGCCGGTGCCGGTGCGCGCCTGGCCGATGATGTCCTGGCCGTTGAGGGCCAGGGGGAGTGCCATCTCCTGGATGGGGAACGGCGCGATGATGCCCTCGGTCTCGAGGGCATCGGCGATCTCCGGTGTGACTCCGAGGTCTCGGAACGTCGTCAGCTTGGCCTGCCTAAATCTCCGGTGAAGGCAGTCCTGCCGGGACCACGGGCTGAAAAAAAATTTCCCCGTGCCGGGTCCTCGCGGAAGGGCCAGCCCTCTCAATGTCATCAGCGACCGCTGCGGCATGATGCCGACTTAGGGGGCTTCCAGGAGCAGATCTCCCGGATTGACACAGTGCGGTCGCACTTTCTCAGAGCAGTGTACTCGATACCACAACGCGGAACCGATTTCTTAGTATTCCTGGTGAATCGCTGGGCGTGTCAACTCGTAGGCTGCCTGCATGAGTGATTCCCCTGCCGGTGTCGGCGACCTGCTCGGCGTCCTTGCCTACGCCGAGCTGACGGCCTTCCTCCGTCTCGCCGAGGACGCCACGCGGCACGCCCCCTCACTGGCCGACCGGGCCGCCCTGGGCGACCTGGCGGCGACCGAGTACGCCCACTTCCGCCTGCTCCACGACCGCCTCGCCTCGCTCGGGATCGACCCGGAGGAGGCGATGGCCCCGTTCGTCGGGCCGCTGGACGACTGGCACACCCAGACCACGCCGGGAGACTGGCTGGAGGCTCTGGTCAAGGCCTACGTCGGCACCGGGATCGCGCTCGACTTCTACCGCGAGGCCGCCGCCCACGTGGACGCCGAGACGCGGCGGCTCGTGGAGGAGGTGCTCGTCGACGAGGGGCGGTCGCAGTTCGTCGTGGAGCGGGTCGGCACGGCCATCAAGGAGGACCCCACGCAGAGCGGGCGGCTGGCGCTGTGGGCCAGGCGGATGGTGGGAGAGGCGCTCAGCCAGGGCCGGCACGTGGCCGAGGCCCGGCCCGAACTCGCGAAGCTGCTGGTGGAGGCGGCGGGTGAGGACATCACCCGGATGTTCGCCCGGCTGACCGAGGCGCACGGCCGGCGGATGGCCGCGATGGGGCTGACCCCGGGGCCGTAGCGGGTGCCCGTGGCGCGTGCCCGCGCCGGGAGCCGTGGCGTGTGCCCGTGACGCGTGTCCGTGGCCGGGGGGACGGCCGGGGGGCGGATTCATGGGCGGGAGCCCCGCCGGGAGGAGATCCGGCCCGGCGTACGGCGGCGCACGCGGGTCTCCGGGAGAGCCGGTCTGCCGATCGAGCAGCGTGAAGGTGCCAAACGGTTGTACCGTGCGAGACATGAGGGCCTCGCGCCGCTACGGCAGTTCCTTGACGAGATGTGGGCCGAACCGCTGGATTTCGCGCGCTGTGTTACGCAGGGGTGGCGCGGACTGTCCGGCCATCAGTCTGGAGCGGCACCGCGTCCGCCGCGCTCGCCGTCCGCACGGCTGCGCTCTGGGCGAACGCGAGGGATGTCGCGGGGACTGAGCCGGCGCCGTGCTCCGGCCCTCGGACCCGCGCCATGGCCGATGGAGGACGACGGCCTGGCGCGAGCCCTGAGATCTCTAGAGGGTGCCGCCGAAACCGACGGGCCGGGCCTCCTCCTCGCCGATCTCGATGAAGCCGAGCGAGGAGATCGGGACGAGGACCCTGCGGCCCTTGCTGTCGCTGATGCCGAAGATGCCCCGGTCCGCGGTCAGGGCCTTGCCGAGCTCCTCCTCGACCTGCTCGGCCGAGAGGTCGGTCTCCACTACAAGTTCACGGTGCACGGAACGCACGCCGATCTTGATTTCCATCGTGCTCCCTTTCGACGAGGGTTGCTCGTCCCATGGTCGCCCCAACGGCGGCCCGACGCGCCGGTTGATCGCGTCAAGCGAACAGACGCGTCAGTGCTCGGCGGTCGTGCGGGGGAAACCCGAGATGCCGCGCCAGGACAGCCGGGCGATGAGCTGGGTGGCGGCGTCCTTGGGGATGGAGCCGTTGCTGCTGATCCAGTAGCGGGCGCTGACCTCGGCCATGCCGACCAGGCCGACGCCCAGCAGGCGGGCCTCGTCGCTTGAGCAGCCGGTGTCCTCCCGGATGACCTGGCTGATCATCTCGGCGCTCTCGCGGAGGTTGCGCTCGATGCGCTGGCGGACCGGGGCGACGTTGCGCAGGTCGGACTCGAAGACCAGCCGGAACGCCTCGCCCTGGCCGGAGACGAAGTCGAAGAAGGCGCCGATCGCGGCCTGGACGCGCTGCTTGTTGTCCGTGGTGGAGGCGAGGGCGTCGCGGCAGCGGGCGATCATGTCGTCCACGTGCAGGTCGAGCAGGGCCAGGTAGAGCTCCTGCTTACCGGGGAAGTGCTGGTAGAGCACCGGCTTGCTGACCCCGGCCCGCTCGGCGATGTCGTCCATCGCGGCCGCGTGGTAGCCGTTCTCCACGAACACCTCCTGCGCCGCGCTGAGCAGCTGGCGGCGACGGGCCATTCGGGGCAGCCGGGTGCCCCGGGGCTTGGCGTCCGGGGTAGCGGTCACGGGGTTCTCCTTGCGGGTGCTCCTGGTGTCTTGAATCATCCTACGCGCGGGTAACCCGGGTCAGCGGTAGTCGTCCTCGTCCGGCCCCACCGTCCGGCTCTGTTCGGCGGCGTCGGCGGGATCGGCCTCCAGGGGAATGTGGTCGGGCCACTCGGGGCCGTCCTCGTCCACCGGACGGCGCTGCTCCGCCACGTCGGCCTCGGGCACCTCGGTCGAGATCTCCTCGGGCCAGTCGGGAGTGTCCTCGTCCGCCGGGCGGTGCTGTTCGGCCACGTCGGCCTCGGGCACCTCGACCCCGATCTCCTCGGGCTCTTCGCCGTGCAGGCTGTCGTCGCGCACATCCATCTCTGACATCCGCCCTGCTTCCGTTCTCCTGCGAACACCGGACATCGCCAAGCGTACGGCGTCGCGTCCCGCCGGCTGAGAAAGCCACGGCATCGGATCCGCCATGACGGGTACCTGCCCCGTTGGTGAGTGTTTACATCCACCTGACACCGCTTCCGAACGTGTGTGCGAAACTCGATGGGAAGCTCAAAGGCAGGGAGACGCCATGCGGAGCATCTGGAAAGGCACGGTCTCGTTCGGGCTGATCACGATCCCGGTCAGGCTGTTCACCGCGACCGAGCGCCGCGACGTCACCTTCCACCTGGTGCACGGCGAGGACGGCGGCCGGATCAGGTTCCGCCGGTTCTGCCAGGCGTGCGAGGAGGAGGTCCCGTTCGCCGACGTGGCCAAGGGCTACGAGCTGCCGGGCGGCGACATGGTCGTGCTCGCCGGCGACGACTTCGAGGACCTGCCGCTGTCCACCTCGCGCAGGATCGAGGTGCTCCAGTTCAGCCCGTCGGACCAGATCGATCCGGTCCTGCTGGACAGGGCCTACTACCTGGAGCCTGATCCCGAGGGGGTGAAGCCGTACGTGCTGCTCCGTGACGCGCTGGAGCGCTCGGGGCTGGTGGCGGTCGTCAAGGTGGCGCTGCGGCAGCGCGAGTCGCTCGCGGCGCTCCGGGTCCGGGACGGGGTCTTCCTGCTGGAGACCATGCTCTGGCCGGACGAGGTGCGCCCGGCGGACTTCGCGTTCCTGGAGGAGGGCGTCGACGTCAGGCCCCAGGAGGTGCGGATGACGGAGTCGCTGATCGAGACGATGGTCGCGGACTTCGACCCCTCCGCGCACAGGGACGGCTACCGGGAGGCGGTCCAGGAGGTCATCGAGGCGAAGATCGCCGGCAGGGAGATCGTGCCCGCCGAGGCGCCGGTCGAGGAGGGGCCGCCGGCCGACCTGATGGCCGCGCTGCGCGCCAGCGTCGAGGCCGCCAAGAAAGAACGCCGGGGCGCGGCTCCGGCTAAGGGGCCGGCTGAGGGAAAGGCCGCCGCCGAGCCCTCGAAGAAGGGCCGGGCCGGAGGGGAAGAGGCTCCCGGTGGACGGAGGACCGGCCGTCCTGCGTGAGGACGGCGGCGCCGGGAATCGGTCTCCGCGGAATGGGGGCCCCATGGATCGGATATTCATGGGACCCCCACCCGGAAACGCGGAAAAGAACAGCGTCTCGCGCCGGCTGAGAATCGGATAATCGAAATCACCTTTGAAGTGCCCGTGTTCCCTGTGTGGTCACGATCCCCTGTGGGGGACCGCGATCCCAGCGAACACGGGCACCCTGCTCCCCGCCGTGGGCCCGAAGCTCATGCCCCGCCGTGGGCCCGGAGCCTGTGACAACGGTGGATCGGGTCGTGTGCGGTCATCTGGCTCGACCGCGCACCGCGCTCAGGTGCGAGCGCCCCGGTCCGGCGTCCGGCCGTGAAGGCTAGACGTTGTTGTTGTTGTTGTCGTTCTGGGCGTCCTCTTCGTTGTTGTTGTTGTTGTTGATGTTGATGTTGAACTTCTGGTGGTGGCGGCGGTTGCTCCAGTGGTTGTGACGGCGGTGGCAGCCCCAGCCGCCGCCACAGCGCCAGCGGCGGTTGCAGCCGCAGCTGGCCCAGCCGAAGTTGGTCTGGAAGGAGGCGATGGAGGTGGTGTTCGTACCGGCGGTGGCGCCGGCGCTGGTCGCCGTGGTCGCGGCGCCCATGCCGACGGCTCCGCCGGCCATCGCCGTGCTGAGCGCGAGACCTGCCATGACACTCTTGAGCTTGGGCATTGCGTTTCCCCCTTGAAAGGATCGGTTGCCCCGTTTTCAACATTTTCCGGAGTGATCGGAAAATGTCCGGGATGGCCGCTAATGGGCCGTCCCTGGTTGTCTTAATTTCCTCGCATGTCGGGTGACAAACGGAGATTGGCGCGTTTTGCTCTCTGATTATCGCTTTATTGACGATGTGGTACTTTGATGGTGAGTTTTGAAATGAAATGCCTTTAATGTCGCATTTGTACACGGACTGTCCGGCGGGGACTATCGTCGGAGGGAAGCCGAACGAGGGAGGACGCGTGAGTGTCGAGCCGATTCCGAGCTGGCCCGGCGAGCTGATGGATCTGGGGGAGCGGCGCGTCCACGTGCGCTCGACCCCGCCCGGTCCCTCGGAGACCGCCGTCTACGTGCACGGCCTCGCGGGCTCGGCGACCAACTGGACCGACCTGATGGGCGAGCTGTCCGACGTGGTCACCGGCCACGCGATCGACCTGCCGGGGGCCGGGCACTCACCGGAGCCGCCCGGCGGCGACTACTCGATCGACGCCCACGCCCGGACCGTCACCGCGCTGATCGACCGGGTCGCCGGCGGCCCGGTCCACCTGTTCGGCAACTCGCTGGGCGGCGCCGTCTCGGTGCGGGTCGCCGCGACCCGGCCGGACCTGGTCCGCTCCCTCACGCTCATCTCACCGGCCCTGCCCGACCTGCTCCCCAGGTACGGCCCGGCACGGGTGGCGCTGTCGGCGGTGCCGAGACTGGGCGAGTGGGCCGCGACACAGCTGAGCGCCCTGCCCGCCGAGCGCCGGCTCAACGCCACGCTCGGCATGTGCTACGCCGATCTCGGCCGCATCCACCCGGAGCGGCTCCGGGAGGCGGCCGAGGAGCTGCGCCGCAGGGACGGCCTGCCGTACGCGGCGGCCGCGCTGGTCGGCTCCGCGCGGGGCCTCGTCGCCGAGTACTTCAGGCGCGGCGCGGAGAACCTGTGGCGGCAGGCGGCCCAGGTGACCGCGCCCACGCTGGTCGTCCACGGGCGTCACGACCGCCTGGTCAACCCGCGCATGGCCGCGCGGGCCGGGCGGACCTTCCCCCACGTGAGGCTCGTGCTGCTGCCCGACGCCGGGCACGTGGCGCAGATGGAGCTGCCCGGAAGGGTGGCCCGTGAGGCCCGGCGTCTGATACGTGAGACTGCCCCCATCCCGATTGGGAATGACTGAGGCATCGCATTAGGTTGTGAGTGGTGCGTGCTGTGCTCAGCCGTACCCTCAAGACCCCCTGAAACGGGAGCAGAACTGTGTCGTTGCCACCGCTGGTAGAGCCGGCAGCCGAGCTGACCGTCGACGAGGTGCGCCGCTACTCGCGCCACCTGATCATCCCCGACGTGGGCATGGCCGGGCAGAAGCGCCTGAAGAACGCCAAGGTGCTCTGTGTGGGCGCCGGCGGCCTGGGCTCTCCCGCCCTGCTGTACCTCGCCGCCGCGGGCGTGGGCACGCTCGGGGTCATCGACTTCGACGTCGTCGACGAGTCCAACCTGCAGCGTCAGGTCATCCACGGTCAGTCCGACGTCGGCCGCCTCAAGGCGGAGAGCGCCGCGGCCAGCGTCAGGGAGATCAACCCGCTGGTCGACGTGGTCGTCCACAACGTGGCGCTCACCACCGACAACGTCATGGAGATCTTCTCCCGGTACGACCTGATCGTGGACGGCACCGACAACTTCGCCACCCGCTACATGGTCAACGACGCGGCCGTCCTGCTCGGCAAGCCGTACGTCTGGGGTTCGATCTACCGCTTCGACGGCCAGGCCAGCGTGTTCTGGGCCGAGCACGGGCCCTGCTACCGCTGCCTCTACCCCGAGCCCCCGCCCCCCGGCATGGTCCCCTCCTGCGCCGAGGGCGGCGTGCTGGGCGTGCTGTGCGCGTCGATCGGCTCCATCCAGGTCAACGAGGCCATCAAGCTCCTCACCGGTATCGGGGAGCCGCTCGTCGGCCGCCTGATGATCTACGACGCCCTGGAGATGAACTACCGCTCGGTCAAGGTCCGCAAGGACCCCGAGTGCGTGCTCTGCGGCAAGAACCCGACGGTCACCGAGCTCCTTGAGGACTACGAGGCGTTCTGCGGCGCGGTCTCCGAGGAGGCGCAGGAGGCCACCTCCGGCTCCACGATCACCGCGACGGACCTGAAGGCCATGCAGGACGCCGACGAGAACATCTACGTGATCGACGTCCGCGAGCCGAACGAGTACGAGATCGTCTCCATCCCCGGCGCCGTGCTCATCCCCAAGGGTGAGTTCCTCAACGGTTCCGCGCTGGAGAAGCTCCCGCAGGACAAGCGCATCGTCCTGCACTGCAAGTCCGGCGCCCGGTCCGCCGAGGTCCTGGCGATCGTCAAGAACGCCGGCTTCTCCGACGCCGTCCACGTGGGCGGCGGCGTGCTGAGCTGGGTCAAGACGGTCGACCCGAGCCTGCCGAGCTACTAGTCGCCCACGTCCGGCGCCCCGCGGAGCCCCGCTCCGCGGGGCGCCGTGTCATTGCGGGGTGAGACCGGGTGGCGGCGGCCCGCGGGGCGGCCGCCTGGGCCGGACGGACCTGACACCCCGCTATTCCGTACCGTCGAATACTTTCCAACACGTCGGATCCGGACGGAACGGCGGATGACACCCTCCTCTCCGCATTAAGGTCGAGGGCGTGAATGAAGTCCCAGGTCAGCGGCGGCCTGCCTGGCCGACGCTGGTCGTGGCGTCCGCGCTGACGCTGCTCTGCGCGGCGGTGGCCGGGGTGGCCGCCGGCACCGCCGGGACCGAGCTCACGCGCGGCCCGAGCCAGGCGGAGCTGGACAGGGCCGCCGCCGGTGAGATGGCCCTGCGCTGGCAGGTGTGGCCCGCCGGGAGGGTCTTCCCCGAGACCATCAGCTACGCCGCCGAGCAGGGCGGGGAGGAGAGGGCCCGCCGGGTGGGCATCTCGCCGGAGACCCGCTGTGACAGGGGCGTGGACGCCAAGCTGAGGAAGGCGCTGCGGCGGGCGGGCTGCCGGGCCGTCCTGCGCGCCACCTACATCGACGCGCTCCAGGGCGTCGTCGTCACCGTCGGCGTCGTGGCCTTCACGGGGGAGGCGGGCGCGGCCGCCGCCAAGGCGGCGCTGCCCAGGGCCGGCCGCCCCTCGCCGGGCCTGAGGGCGCTGGCCTTCCCAGGCACGGTCACCGACCGGTTCACCGCCGCCGGACGGCAGAGCAGCCTGGTACGGCAGGCCGGGCCGTACGTGGTGATGACCACGGTCGGGCAGATCGACGGGCGTCCCGCCAAGGCCGTGGGGGAGCAGCGGCCGGCCATGTTCGCCTTCACCGGCGACATCGCCGACAGGATCCTCGCMGACCTGTCCACGCCCGTGCGGCCCGACTGCGTCTCCGAGGAGTGGCGATGCTGAGGCGGGCGGGGGTCGCCGGGGTGCTGGCCGTGATCGCGCTGGGGGCGGCGCCCGCCGCGCACGCCGACGACGTGCGGGGCAGTCAGCGCCAGGTGCTGCGGACCCTCGACCTGCCCGGTGCCTGGCGGATCTCCAAGGGCGGGGGCGTGACCGTCGCGGTGCTGGACTCGGGGGTGGATCCCGGCCATCGCGACCTGGTGGGCTCGGTGACCGAGGGCAAGGACTTCACCGCGGGGGCCAACCCGCCGGGGGTGGCTCCGCTGCGGCTGCACGGAACCTACATGGCGTCGCTGATCGCCGGGCACGGGCACGGCCCCGGCGGAGCCGACGGGGTGATCGGTGTCGCGCCCAGGGCGCGGGTGCTGTCGGTCCGGGTGATCCTGGAGGACGAGGAGCCGGGCTTCCGCGAGTTCAACACCGCCGAGCGGTTCGAGGACGTGGTGGCCAGGGGCATCAGATACGCCGTGGACCAGGGCGCGGACGTGATCAACATGTCGATCTCCAAGGAGCTGGCGACCAGGGAGGAGCGGGCGGCGATCCGTTACGCGATCTCCCGGGGGGTCGTGCTGGTCGCGGCGGCGGGCAACGAGGGCGCGGGCAAGCCCGACTCCACCGGCTACGCCCCCTACTCCTACCCGGCGGCCTTCCCCGGGGTGGTCTCGGTGGCCGCGGCCGACCGGGGGCTGCGCAGAGCCTCGTTCTCCAACCGGAACCCCTCGGTCCTGGTGGCCGCGCCCGGAGTGGACATCTTCGGCGCGGGCCCCGGCGACGAGTACTGGGTCGGGCGCGGCACTTCGCAGGCGACCGCGCTGGTCTCCGGCGTCGCTGCACTGATTAAAGCGAAATATCCAGAAATGTCGCCCGCGCTGGTCGCGCAGGCGCTCACCGCCGGGGCGAGCCGGCGGCCGACCGGAGGGTACGACACCGGCATGGGCTTCGGCGTGGTCAACGCCACCCGGGCGCTCGCCGAGGCCGCCAGGATCTCCCGCCACACCCTTACCGCCACGGGACCCGGCAGCCACGATCCGGCCCGCCCGATGGGCAGGGGGGTGGAGCCGGTCCAGGTGGTCCAGCGGGACCAGCGCAAGATCACCATGTACGGAGGGGGGGCCGTGGCCGCCGGATTCGGCGCGGCCCTGTCCCTGGTGGTGATCGCCGTGTCCGTCGGCCGGACCGCCCGGCCGTCGGGCGGCCCCGTGGACGGTCCTGCGACCGGTTCCGGGAACGGATTGGCGGGCGGTCCCACGGGCGGTCTCGCGGACACGGCGGAGCCCCTCGGTCCCGGTTCCCCGGCCGCACCCTGACGGCCCGGGGGCCGCGGGCGCGAGACGGAATCCCGTACGGAGGGTGACGCCATAAATACGTTCCGACGATAGGGCGGCAGAGCCCTGCAACGTAGCATCGAAGTATGTCGGAGCCGGAGCGGTCACAGGAGCCGGGACGGCGCAGGGACGCCTCGGCCTCCCCTGCCCGTGACGGCTGGCCGCCACCGGGTTCCTGGACGCCGCGCGCGGGCAGCGCCCGGGTGCGGCGCGCGCCTCCGTCCGGCACCGGCACCGGCACCGGCACCGGCGCCCGGCGGGTCCGGGTGCGGGCCTGGTCGGCCGCAGGCCGCGACCGCCTGGCGGCCGAGCGCGCCGAGCTGGCGACCCTGGAGCAGGGGATCCGGTTCCGCACGATCTTCCTGATCCTGATGGGCACGATCCTGGCGATCGCCGCGAGCAACGTGCTGACCGGTGCGGTCGGGCTGTTCCGCGAGACCGCGGCCCGCCCGCTCACCGCCGCCGAGCAGACCCGCTACATCAAGGACGACATCGCCAGGCGCTGGCAGGCCTGGTCCACCGACCTGGTCTTCCCCTTGGAGCTGCAGTACATCGGTCTGGGCCGGGCCCAGCAGTACGCCCGGCGGGTCGGCCTGGCCCCCGAGACCCCCTGCAGGTCCGGCACGGACGCCTCGACGGGCTCCGTCCTCGCCCAGTACGGCTGCCGCACGCTGCTGCGGGCCACCTACGTGGACCAGACGTCCACCTTCGTCATCACCGTGGGCATCGCGGTGCTGCGGGACGAGGAGACGCGGACCGCCGCGACCGCGCAGCTCCCGGTCGACGACCGCGTGGGGGTGCGGCCCGTGGCGTTCCCCGGCACGGCCAGCGAGCTGTTCGGCGCCGCCCAGCGGCAGCGCAACGCCTGGATCCCGGTAGGTCCCTACGTCGTCTTCTCCACCGCCGGTTACAGCGACGGACGCACCCGTCAGTCGATCTCCCCGGAGGAGATCCTGCACAGCGAGCTGTGGCCGGCGGCGCAGGCGGTCGCCGGGCGCATCGCCCGCGCCCTGGGTGACGAGCCCAACGCCGTGCCGCAGTGCACCCAGGGGAACGTGTGTTGAGGCGGCGGTTCTGGGCGGCGGGCGCCCTGGTCGGGCTCTCCCTGACGGTCTCCGTCCCGGTGGGCGCGGCCGACGTGCGCGAGGAGCAGCGCTGGGTGCTGGAGGCGATGAACGTCGAGCAGGCCTGGAAGACCACCAGGGGGGCGGGCGTCACCGTGGCCCTGGTGGACGGCCGGGTGGACGGGGCCGTCGCGGAGCTGCGCGGCCGGGTCGTCTCCGGTCCCGACATGGGCTCGGCGCAGCAGGCGAGCGGCAGGCCCGCCGCGGCCTGGCACGGCACGGCGATGGCCTCGCTCATCGCCGGAGCGGGCAGGGGGAGCGGCGGCCTCCTCGGGACCGCCCCCGACGCGGGGATCCTCTCCCTGCCGCTGGTCCTGCGGAGCGGGACGGAGGGCCGGGCCGGCCTGCCGGAGGCGGACCTGCGGACCCGGACCGACAGCCCGCTGGCCCGCGCGATCCGCTACGCCGCCAACCACGGGGCCAAGGTCGTCAGCATGTCCCTGGGGGCCTACGGGCCGCACAAGGCCGAGCGCGAGGCCGTCTCCTACGCGCTGTCGCGGGGGGTGGTGCTGGTGGCGGCCGTCGGCAACGACGGCGCCTCCGAGTACGCCCTCGACAACGCCACCTCCTTCTGGAACTTCCCCGCCGGATACTCCGGGGTCATCGGGGTGGGCGCGGTCGACTCGGAGGGCCGGCCGGCCACGTTCAGCAGCGACAACCTGTCGGTGCTGGTCTCCGCGCCGGGGGTGGACGTGCCGGTGGTGACCCCGGGCGGCGCCTACGGCTCCTCGGAGGGGACCAGCGCGGCGACGGCGCTGGTGGCGGGGGTTGCCGCCCTCATAAAAGCTAAATATCCGGATATCTCGCCGCATCTGGTGGTGCAGGCTCTCACCTCCACCGCCAGGTCCGCCCCCGTCGCCGGATACGACGACCACGTCGGCTTCGGCGTCGTCGACGCCGGGGCGGCGCTCGCCAGGGCGGGAGAGCTGATGAACCGCACGACGCCGGCGCCGGCGCCCGTGGTCGAGCACTTCGGCGGGGGCCCGCTGCCCCAGGAGCCCGCCCGGCCCGGTCCGGAGCCGTTGCGGCTCTGGCTGTACGGCGCGGGCCTGCTGGGCGGGCTGCTGGCGTTCGGAGGGGCCGTGGTGATGCTGAACCGGCGGTCGGAGCAGTCCGCCCCCGCGTCGGGCGCGCCGATGACGGGGCAGGGGCGGCCGTGGCCGTGATCCACGGCCGGGAGGACATGACGTAAGTTGAATTCGATTGGAACGCGTTTTGGACACTGTTCGGATGCGGTGGGGTCGATGACGGCCCCGATGGTTCGAGGACCGTCAAATATTCGCTAGGGTCGCCCGTCATGGGGTACGAGTTGCGCGTGGAGCGCCCTGCGCCTCTCGCCTTCGCGGAGCTCGCGACTGTGCTGGGGCAGGCGGGGTTCGAGTTCCGCGGTTCACAGGAGGCGGGCGAGGTCCTGGCCCGCCATGGTGAAGGTGTTCATGCCATAGCCGTCTGGAACGGCGGCGGCCTGTCCGGCACGCCCGGATCCGACTGGCAGGTGGCCCAGCTGGCACGGGTGTCGGCCCTGCTGGGTGCGCGCCTGGTCGGAGAGGACGGGGAGTCCTACGCGATCCGTGACGGCCTCGTCGAGCAGCTGAACGGCTCCGCGGCCTACGAGTTCGGGAAGATCGACGAGATCCTCGCGGCCGGGCCGGCCGTATGGAGCCGGTAGGTCACCCGCCCCCCTACGCGGAGCGGGTGCTCGACCTGGTCGAACGCATCCCGCGCGGCAGGGTGATGTCCTACGGCGACATCGCCGAATACCTCGGGGAGGGGGGTCCTCGCCAGGTCGGGAAGGTCATGTCCACCTGGGGCGGCGGCGTGCCCTGGTGGCGTGTCGTGCATGCCGACGGGACCCCGCCGCCGGGCCACGAGCAGAGGTGTCTGGCCAGGTGGCGGGAGGAGCGGACCCCGTTGAGGGGCGCCCGCGCGGACATGCGCGCGGCGCGGTGGGACGGGGCGCCCGAAAACACGGCGTAACCGGCTTGGGCGCGGCACACTAACATGGCCTAGGACAGCGCTCTGTCCGAAAGGCGGTGCCTCCCCCATGGCCACCGGCGCCACACCCGCGCGATCCGGCGGCGATCCCGTCGCCGACCGTCTACGGGCTGTTCAAGATCTCTGTGACCGGGGAGAACCACTCGAATCCATTGTAGCGGCGGTGCTGGCCGGGGGACTGACCCCGGCCGAGCGCCGCAGGTTCGACGCCGACGCCCTGGCCGGTCCCCTCGGTTCCCGGCTGGACCTGGCGGTCAAACGCGGCGCCGCCCGCCGGCGCGAGTTCGTCACCCTCTTCAAGCCCTACATCGCCGGTGTGGACGCGCGGGTCAAGCGTGATCTGCCGGTGGCCCGCAGGATCGCCTTCCACCTGGTCGAGCACCGGGAGGTGGACGACCTCGCCGACGGCGACGCGCTGCAGAAGATCGCCGCGGCCGCGGCGGAGCCGTCCAGGCGGGTCCGCAGGAAGCTGCGCTGGTACGCGGACCTGCCGTTCCAGGACGAGCTTCCGGAGGCCATGTTCCGGCTGCGTGCCGCCGACCTGATCCCGATGACCCAGGTCGAGGACGTCTCCTGGTCCGGCGGGCGGCTGCGGATCAGCGGCCACGCCTACCTGGCCGGGCTCTCGGTCCGCGGCCCCCGCTTCAACCGGGCCTCCGTCGTGCTGCGCGGCCCCCGCTGGCTGCCGCCGGTACGGCTGCGCACCCGGAGGGTCTTCCACCCGGAGGCCACCTACGGCGCCCAGGAGGCCGGCTGCAACTACGACTGGTCCGGTTTCACCGCCGAGCTGCACCCGTGGTCGCTGCGCTGGCGGGCGGGCGTGCGGGCCGTCGTGCGTGGGGGCARGCGGCTGCTCCGCCGCCGGGCCGTCGTGCGCGACACCACCACCTGGCGCGCCGAGATCGTGATCTGGAGCCGGGGCGCCCGCGCCACCGGCCTGCTCCGCGGCCCCTCCATCGGCCGCACCGAGCGTCCCCGGGGACTGGATCTCGGCCGAGGCTGGTGGGCCCGCCCGGTCTGGACCTCCGACCGCGCCCTCCAGGTCGTGCTGCAGCCCACCCGGGCCGAGCTGACGGGTGTGCGGCTGGACGGCGACCGGCTGGAGCTGACGGTGTTCCTGCCGGGCAGGGGGCATGGCAAGGGCCACGCGCGCCTGGACGGCCACCGGATGTCGGCCGACTTCACCCCTGTGGAGGGGGGCACCGAGGTCGTCGTGCCGCTGGCCGTACCGTCGCTGCTGCAGGAGCGTGACGGCGGCCGGCTCTGGATCGAGCCCAAGGGCGACCCCGCGGCCGCGGTCATGCTCGGCCGGGCCGCGGAGAGCCGCTCGGTCGTCGGTGAGCGGGAGATCACCGTGCTGGGCGACCGGCGTGACCGGGTGATCGTCTCCGCGCACCGGATCCGCCCGGTCGTCTCCGCGGTGACCTGGGGCGAGGACGGCGTGCTCACCCTCGAAGGCTCGTACCCCGGCTCCGGGCCGGCCGAGCTGACGCTCCGGCACCGCACCGGACTGATCCACACCGTGGCGTTGGAGCGTGCCGACTCCCGCTTCTCGGTGCGGTTCGCGCCCGCCGCGATGCCCCGCTTCGGGGAGACGGTGCCGCTGGGCAGCGGGAGCTGGAGCATGGCGGTCCGCGACCCCTCCGGGGAGATCGTGCCGCTCCGCGTCGACCACGCCATCCTCGACTCGCTGGACGAGGACCCGAAGGTCCGTGACGGCCGGGAGTACCGACTGATCTCCACCCGGTTCGACGTGCCGGTGCTGACCGTCGCCGAGGACCTGCCCGACGACGAGAGGGGCGCCGGCGGCCTGTACGCGCTGCGGCGCTCGTTCTACCCGGCCGAGCGGGCCCGCGAGCTGAACGACGCGACCGTCTACGTCGCCTACGACGGGCGGCAGTACGAAGGCAACGTCCGCGCGATCTACGAGGAGCGGATGCGGCGCGGCGACGACCGCGAGCACATCTGGGTGGTCAAGGACGGGGCGTTCACGCCCCCGACCGCGGCCGAGCTCGGGTTCGGCTCGGACGTCCGGCCGACCGTGGTCCGCGCGGGCAGCCGGGAGCACTACGCCGTGCTCGCACGCTCGCGGTACGTGGTGACCAACGGCTTCCTGCCGCCGTGGTTCCGGGCGCGCGAGGACCAGATGGTCGTGCAGACCTGGCACGGCAGCCCGCTCAAGCGCCTGGGCAACGACCTGCCGCACATGTCCCGCGATCCGAGGCCGCCGGCCTGGCACCGGCAGGCCGTGGAGGTGCGGGGCTGGGACCTGCTGGTCTCGCAGAGCCCGTGGGCGACCCCGATCCTGCGCAAGGCGTTCGGCTACCAGGGCGAGGTCCTGGAGAGCGGCTACCCCCGCAACGACGTGCTGTCCGCCCCCGACAGGGACGAGATGGCCGCGCGGGTGCGCCACCGGCTCGGCGTCGCCGAGGGCGTCAAGGTGGTGCTCTACGCGCCGACCTTCCGCGACTACGACCGTAAGAACGCCTCGCTCCGGCTGGACCTGGCCGAGGCGCGGCGGGTGCTCGGCCCCGGCTACGAGTTCCTGATCAGGGCGCACTCGATGCAGGCGGCGCCCAACATGCCCCAGGGCCTCGGGCGTGACGTCACGACTTACCCGGATATGTCGGATCTGTTGTTGATCGCTGACGTGCTGATCACCGACTACTCCTCCGTCATGTTCGACTTCGCCGCGACCGGACGGCCCATGCTCTTCTTCACCCACGACCTGCAGCGTTACTCGGCCAAGCGCGGCCTCTATCTCGACCTGGCCGCCGAGGCCCCCGGGCCGCTGCTGACCACCGGGGCCCAGGTGATCGAGGCGGTCCGGACGGTCGACGAGGTGAGCGCCGCGCACGCCGAACGGTACGAACGGTTCCGGCGCGTCTACGCTCCCCGCGACGACGGCAAGGCGACAGCCCGGCTGGTCGACCACGTCTTCGTCTCCTGAACCCGTCCGGGGCGGGGCCGCGCCCCGGCGATCAGATGGCATGCGTCACTGTGCGATCCCTTTCGCCGGGGCGCGGCGCCGGACCGGCAGGGGCCGTGCCCGGCGCCACGCCCGGCCCGCACCGGCCTGAGCTGGGCGTGCGCTCGCACCGATCATCGGAGGGAGCCGGGACGGGCTGATCATCCAGCTGGTCGAGTCGGGAGGTCCGCCATACCGCGCACCCGGACTCGGCACGATCATCGTCCGGGATCTGGTGGAATGGCGAGTTGTGAGTGGCCAGAGCTGGCGTTTGGTGCGTCGTGAGGGTGCGGGGAGAGCTGTTGCCCCTGTGCTCGACGAGCATCAGCGTGCGGTGGTGGCCCATGAGAGCGGCCCGCTGCTCGTGCTCGCGGGGCCCGGCACCGGCAAGACCACCACGATCGTGGAGACCGTGGTGGACCGGATCGAGCGCCGCGGCGTGGATCCCGAGCGGGTGCTCGTCCTCACCTTCAGCCGCAAGGCGGCCGAGGAGTTGCGCGAACGCATCACCGGCCGGATGCGCCGCACCACCCGCACGCCCCTCGCCCTGACCTTCCACAGCTACGCCTACGCGCTGCTCCGCCGCGAGGCCGTGCTCGCCGGGGGCGTCCCGCCCCGCCTGCTGACCGGCCCCGAGCAGCTCCTGGAGGTCCGGCGGCTGCTCCACGGCGAGCTGGAGGACGGCGCTCCGCACTGGCCGGACGACATGCGCGAGGCGCTCAAGACCCGCGGCTTCGCCCAGGAGCTCCGCGACTTCCTGTCCCGCGCCGCCGAGCGCGGCCTCGACGGCGACGAGCTGGTCGAGCTGGGCCGCCGTCACGGCCGTGCCGACTGGGTGGCCGCCGGGCGGTTCGCCGACCGCTACCAGGCCAGGTTCGACCTGGACATGGAGCCGGTGCTCGACTATTCGGATCTGATCCGCACCGCCGTCGGCCTGCTCGCCGACCCCGAGGTACGGCTCCGCGAACGGGCCGCCTACGACGTCGTCCTCGTGGACGAGTACCAGGACACCGACCCGGCCCAGGAGTCCCTGCTCCAGCAGCTGGCGGGGGAGGGGCGCGACCTCATCGCGGTCGGCGACCCCGACCAGTCGATCTACGGCTTCCGCGGCGCCGACGTGCGCGGGATCATGCGCTTCCCGGAGCGCTTCCCCGGGGCCGACGGCGAGAACGCGCCCGTCATCGCCCTGCGCGTATGCCGTCGCAGCGGCTCCGAGCTCCTGAGGGCGTCGCGCCGCGTGGCCGCCCGGCTGCCCGCGACGCCGGGCGGCGCCGCGCACCGGGACCTGCGGGCGCTGCCGGACGCCGAGCCCGGTGACGTCCGGGTGCTGGTGACCGACGGGGCCACGCAGGAGGCGGCGGTCGTCGCCGACACGCTCCGCCGGGCGCACCTGCTGGACGGGGTCCCCTGGTCGCGCATGGCGGTGCTGGTGCGATCGGCCACACGCCAGGTGCCGTTGCTGCGCCGCGCCCTGGTCACCGCCGGGGTGCCGGTCGTGGTCGGCGGCGGCGAGCTGCCGCTGTTCCAGGAGCCGGGCGTGCGACCGCTGATCAGGCTCATCCAGGTCGCCCTTCATCCGGAGACCCTCGACGAGGCGATGGCCGAGGAGCTGCTGACCGGCGCGCTGGGCGGCACCGACATGGTCGGTGTGCGCCGCCTGCGCAGAGCCCTGCGGATCGCCGAGCACGAGGCGATGACGCACCCCGACGAACGCGACATGGTCGACCACTCCGGCGAGCGCGACGTCGCCGGGCCGCGCTCGTCGGGCGAGCTGCTGGTCGCGGCGTTGAAGGACGTGCGGGAGCTGGTCCGGGTGGAGCCGCACGTGGCGCTGCCCGCCGAGCGGCTCGCCAAGCTCATCTCCGGCGCCGCCGAGGCCGTACGGCAGGGCGGCACCGCCGAAGACGTGCTCTGGACCGTCTGGCAGGCCACCGGCCTGGCCGAGAAGTGGACCGGCGTCAGCGTCACGGGCGGGTTCAGGGGGACCATGGCGGACCGCGACCTCGACGCGGTGGTGGCGCTGTTCGACCACGCGGCCAGGTTCGTCGACCGGCTGCCGCACGCGGGTGTCGAGGTGTTCGTGGACGACCTGGTGGCCCAGGAGATCCCCGGCGACTCCCTCGCCGACCGCGCCCCCGACACCGACTCGGTGCGGATCCTGACCGCCCACCGGTCCAAGGGGCTGGAGTGGGACGTCGTGGTCGTCGCCGGGGTCCAGGAGGGCGCCTGGCCGGACCTGCGGCTGCGCGGCTCCATCCTGAGCACCGACGACATGGTCGCCAGGGCCGAGGGATCCGAGCACGAGAACCCGGCGGCCGTCTCCGCCGCGCTGGCCTCCCAGCTCCTGGCCGAGGAGCGCCGCCTGTTCTACGTGGCGGCCACCAGGGCCAGGACCAGGCTCGTCGTCACCGCCGTGGGGGGCGAGGACAGCGAGGAGCGGCCCTCCCGCTTCCTCACCGAGCTGGTCCCCGGGGCGACCGAGGAGACGGCCGTCGACGAGCGCTCCCGCTGGCTGAGCATGTCCGCCCTGGTGGCGGACCTGCGTTCGGCCGTCTCCGACCCGACCCGGCCCGCCTCCCTGCGCAGGGCCGCCGCCGGGCACCTGGCCAGGCTCGCCGCCGAGGGGGTGTCCGGCGCCCACCCCAACGAGTGGTACGCCCTCACCCCGATCTCCGATGACCGCCCGCTGAGCTGGCCCGACGACGTCGTGCGCATCTCGCCCTCCGCGGTGGAGAACTTCACCAAGTGCGGCCTGCGCTGGCTGCTGGAGACCTCCGTGGGGGCGAGCGGCACCGACGCGGCCCGGGGACTGGGCACGGTCATCCACGCGCTGGCCGTGCTCGCCGCGACGGGCATGCCCGCCGAGGACACCCTCGGCAAGCGCCTGGACGAGATCTGGCACGAGCTGGACTTCGGCGGCGTCTGGTACAACCGCAAACAGCGCCAGGTCGCCGAGCAGATGATCTCCAAGTTCGTCCGCTGGCACCAGGACAACCCCCGCGAGCTGGTCGGCCTGGAGGAGGCGTTCACCGCCATGGTCTCCGAGGGCGTGCAGATCAAGGGGCGGGTGGACCGGGTCGAACGCGACGCCGAGGGCCGGGCCGTGATCATCGACATCAAGACGGGGAAGAACGGGCCGAAGGACGCCGAGATCGAACGCCACCCCCAGCTGGGGGTCTACCAGCTCGCCGCGCTGCTGGGAGCCTTCCAGCGGCACGGGATGACCGAGCCCGGCGGCGCGGCCCTGGTCCAGGTGGGCGACGCCGCGGGCAAGAAGGAAGCCAAGGAGCAGGCCCAGCCGCCCCTGGCGGAGGACGCCGACCCCGGCTGGGCGCGCGACATGGTCGACACCGTGGCACTCGGCATGTCCGGGCCGTTCTTCCAGGCCAAGGTCAACGACGGATGCCGCACCTGCGCCGTGCGGGCGAGCTGCCCGGTCAGCAAGAACGGGGACCAGGTGTGCTGAGCCGTACGATCCGCCGCGGGGACGCCCCGTGCTGAGCCCGAGCCAGCTCGCCGCCAAGCTGGGCATCCTCCCCCCCACTCCCGAACAGGCCGAGGTGATCGAGGCCGGTCTCGAACCCATGGTCGTGGTCGCCGGAGCCGGGTCGGGCAAGAGCGAGACCATGGCCGGGCGGGTCGTCTGGCTGGTGGCGAACGGCCTGGTCCGCCCCGAACAGGTGCTCGGCCTGACCTTCACCAGGAAGGCCGCCGGCGAGCTGGCCATCCGGGTCCGCGAGCGGCTCAACGGCCTCGTCGCGGCCGAGCAGGTCCCCGCCGAGCTGCTGGAGGGCGAGCCGACCATCTCGACCTACCACGCCTACGCGGCCAGGCTGGTCACCGACCACGCCCTGCGTGAGGCGCTGGAGCCCACCATGCGCCTGGTCAGCCCGGCCGTCTCCTGGCAGCTCGCCGTGCGTGTGGTCAGCGCCTACGACGGGCCCATGGAGCAGATCGAGTGGGGTCCGGCCACCGTCACCCGGGCGGTGCTGGAGCTGGCCGGGGAGCTGTCCGAGCACCTGCGCGGCCCGCAGGACGTGCGGGAGATCGGCGCCTGGCTCGCCGACCGGTACGGCGAGCTGCCCGGCTCGCCCACCCTGCCCCAGCGCAGGCCGCTGGCCGTCCAGCGGGCCAGGGAGCAGCTCCTGCCGCTGGTCGAGGCCTACGACCGGCTCAAACGGAGCCGTGAGGTCGTCGACCACGGCGACCAGATGGCGCTGGCCGCCCGGATCGCCGCCAAACACGCCGAGGTCGGCGAGATCGAGCGGGGCCGGTTCGCCGTCGTCCTCCTCGACGAGTACCAGGACACCAGCCACGCCCAGCTCGTCCTGCTCCGCTCGCTGTTCGGCGGCGGTCACCCGGTGACCGCCGTGGGCGACCCCTGCCAGTCCATCTACGGCTGGCGCGGCGCCTCGGCGGGCAACCTCACCCGATTCCCCCGTGACTTCACGACCGCCTCGGGGGAACCCGCCCCGGTCCGCCGCCTGTCGATCAGCTTCCGCAACGGCGACGCTGTGCTCGACGTCGCGGCCCGGGTGCAGCTCCCGCTCCGGATGGAGGCGCGGGAGGTGCCGGTGCTGGTGCCCGGCGGCAACCGGATCGAGCGCGGCCGGGTGGTGTGCGCCTTCCACGAAACCGCCGACGACGAGGCGGCGTGGGTCGCCGACGGGATCGCCAGGGTGCTGGGCGGTGAGAGCGCGCCCGACGGCATGCCGTGGGGCGAGGGCGAGCGGAAGAAGGCCAAGCAGAGCGCGTGGGGCGGCCCGCAGTGCCTGCAGCCGCACGACGTGGCGATCCTGGCCCGCAAGCGGTCGCAGTTCCCCGCGCTGCGCCGGGCGCTGGAGGAGCGGGGGATCCCGGTCGAGGTGGTCGGCCTGGGCGGCCTGCTGACCGTGCCGGAGGTCTCCGACATCGTCTCCACCCTGCGCGTGCTCTACGACCCGACCGCGGGCGACGCGCTGGTCCGGCTGCTGTCCGGTCCCCGCTGGCGGATCGGCCCGGCCGACCTGAAGGAGCTGGGCGAGCGGGCGCGCGAGCTGAACCGTGAGACCCGCGAGGGCGGGTCCATGGCGTCCGACCCGCTGGACCAGGTCGTGGCGGACATGGCCGAGGAGCGCGGCAGCCTGATCGACGCCCTCGACGAGCTGCCCGACCGTCCCGAGTGGCAGGACCTGTTCTCCCCCCTGGCCCGGGTACGGCTGCTCGCCATGGCGCAGGAGCTGCGGATCCTGCGCGCCCACACCGGCCAGCCGCTCCCCGACCTGATCATCGAGATCGAGCGCAGGCTCGGCCTGGACATCGAGGTGGCGGCGCGGGGGACGGCCATCGGGCCGTTCGCCGCCCGGGCCGACCTGGACGCCTTCCTCGACGCCGCCGCCCGGTTCGCGGGCGACTCCGAGGATCCGACGCTGGGCGCGTTCCTGGCCTTCCTCAAGGCGGCCGACGAGGAGGAGAACGGTCTGGACGCCGGGCGGGTGGGGGAGAGCAACAGCGTCAAGCTGATGACCATCCACGCCTCCAAGGGCCTGGAGTGGCCGGTCGTCGTCATCCCCGGCATGTCCCAGGCGCTGTCCAAGGCCGGGACCCTGACCGTCGGCACGATGTTCCCGGCCCGCCCGACGACCAGCCCCAAGTGGACGGACAACCCGCGCAAGCTGCCCTACCCACTCCGCGGCGACGCCTCCGACCTGCCCCGGCTGGGCGGGCTGAGCAAGGAGGAGCTGGCGGAGTTCGACGAGCGCTGCCGTGACCGGGACCTGCTGGAGGAGCGCCGCCTGGCCTACGTGGCCGTCACCCGCGCCCACTACCTCCTGATCGCCTCCGGCTACCGCTGGGGCAGCGCGGCCAAGCCCCTGGAGCCCTCCGACTTCCTGGTGGAGATCCGCGAGACCTGTGGGCGCGTCTCCGTCTGGGCGCCCGAGGCCGGCGAGGGCGCCACCAACCCCCTGCTCGCCGAACCCGCCGAGGCCGACTGGCCCGTCACCCCCGACGGCCTCCGCTACGAGGCGGTCCTCGACGGCGCCACCATGGTCGAGGCCGCCCTCGCGGCCCTCACGGACCTCGCCGCACAGGGCGGCGATCCGGCCGCCTCCCGTCCCCGGGACGGTTCCGCCGAGGCCCTCGGAGCCGAGAACGCCCCTTTTTCAGACTTTCCCGATTTTTCCGACGTCCCCTTCCCCGACGTCCCGCCGGAGGGAGAGGAGATCCCCTTCCCCGAGGAGCCCGAGGACGAGGACGTCCTTTTCCTGGATGCCCCGGACTTCCTCGACGACCCGGACGACGAGGAGGGCGTCTCTCGCGCCCGGCGGGATGTCCCGGCCGAGGCCGTACACGAGGGCGGGCGCGCGCCCGAGGGGGAGCCGGGGCACGGGCGTGTGCTGCCGGAGGGGGAGCCGGGCAACGGGCGTGTGCTGCTTGAGGGGGAGCCGGGACCGGAGCATCGACGCGTGCCCGAGGAGGAGCAGGGACCGGGGAACGAGCGGGCCGGTGCCCTCGCGGACCTGCGCGGCTGGGACAGGGAGCGGGCGAAGGCGTGGGAGCGCGACACCGAGCTCCTGCTCAGGGAGCGGGCCGTGAACCGGCGGCGCGGCGGCGGGCAGGTGGAGCTGCCCACCCATCTGACTGTCTCGTCCCTGGTCACCCTGGCCTCCGATCCCAAGACCCTGGCCCGGCAGGTCCGCCGCCCGGTGCCCAGGAAGCCCACCCCGCTGGCCCGCCGGGGCACCTCCTTCCACCGCTGGCTGGAGTCGCGGTGGGGGCAGCAGCGCCTGCTCGACGAGATGGAGCTGCCCGGCTCGTCCGACGGTTTCGAGGAGACCGACATCCAGCTCGACCAGTTGCGTGACCGGTTCGAGGAGAGTGAGTGGGCCGGCCGGGAGCCACTGGACGTCGAGGTCCCCTTCGAGACGATGATCGCCGACCGGCTGGTCCGGGGCCGGATGGACGCCGTGTTCGAACTCCCGGACGGCCGCTACGAGGTCGTCGACTGGAAGACGGGCCGGCGCCCCGAGGGTAAGAAGGCCGAGGCCGCCGCGGCGGTCCAGCTCGCCGCCTACCGCCTGGCCTGGTCCCACCTGGCCGACGTCCCCCTCGACCAGGTGAGCGCCGCCTTCCACTTCGTCCGCCTCAACGAGACGGTCAGGCCGGTCAACCTTCTCGACGAGCGGGGCCTGATCAGGCTCATCGAGTCGATCCCCGCCCTCGGCTGACCCGAGGAGACGGCGGGAAAGGGGAAAGTTCCTCCGCATCGCCGGTGCTCTTGTCCTCGGTCCGGCCGCCCGGCCTTTGCCTCGATCTACCCATTGCCACGGATGATGGAGATACCTGGTCATCCACAACGGACTTCGCCGTTCCACCCGGTCCCGGTTTCCGGGAGCACGGCGACGCTGAGGCCGAGGTCCGTGAAACGGAGGGCGCGCATGAGCAGCGGAACCGTTCCGAAGCCCATAGCGAGCACAAGCAGCTTCATCGACGACCGTCTGGGCGCGGGGAACTTCCTCAAGCGAAATTTACGGAAGATCTTTCCCGACCACTGGTCGTTCCTGCTGGGTGAGATCGCGCTGTACTCGTTCGTCATCCTGCTGCTGACCGGCACGTTCCTGACGTTCTTCTTCAGGCCCACCATGGGCGAGGTCGTCTACGACGGCTCCTACGAGCCGCTCAAGGGCGTCATGATGTCCGAGGCGTACGCCTCGGCTCTGCACATCAGCTTCGACGTCCGCGGTGGTCTGCTGATGCGGCAGATGCACCACTGGGCCGCCCTGCTGTTCGTCGCCGGGATGATGGTGCACATGCTCCGGGTGTTCTTCACCGGTGCGTACCGCAAGCCGCGTGAGCTCAACTGGCTGATCGGCGTCGGTCTGCTGACGCTGGCCCTGTTCGAGGGTCTGACCGGTTACTCCCTCCCCGACGACCTGCTCTCGGGCGCCGGTCTGCGGATCACCGAGGGTGTGATGATCGCGCTGCCGGTGGTCGGCACCTGGATCACCTTCTTCCTCTTCGGTGGCGAGTATCCCGGCGAGGACGTGGTCTCCCGGTTCTACTCGATGCACATCCTGCTCATCCCGGGCATCCTGCTGGCGCTGATCACCGCTCACCTCATGTTGATGTGGGTGCAGAAGCACACGCAGATGCCGGGCAAGGGCCGCACGAACAACAACGTGGTGGGGGCTCCGCTATATCCGGCCTTCATGGCTAAATCGGGTGCCTATTTCATGTTCACGTTCGGCGCGATCGCGCTGCTGGGCACCTTCGCCCAGATCAACCCGATCTGGCTGTTCGGTCCCTACACCCCGGCCGACATCTCGGCGGGTTCGCAGCCCGACTTCTACATGGGATTCCTGGAGGGCTCGCTCCGCCTGATGCCCTCCTGGGAGATCAACTTCCTGGGCTTCACGCTGCCGCTGAGCGTGCTGATCCCGGCGCTGGTGCCGATGGGCATCGTCATGACGGGCCTGGCCCTGTATCCCTTCGCCGAGCGGTGGGTCACCGGGGACCGCAGCGAGCACCACATCGCCGAGCGTCCCCGCAACAACCCGCACCGCACCTCGATCGGCATCTCCGCGGTCACCTTCTACGGCGTCCTGTGGCTGCTGGGCGCCAACGACGAGATCGCGGCGTTCTTCCACGTCTCGCTGAACTGGACGACCTACGTCGGCCGGGTGCTGATCTTCGTCGGTCCCGCGGTCGCCTACTTCGTCACCTACCGGATGTGCCTGGGCCTGCAGCGCAGCGACGCCGCGGTCATCGGGCACGGCGTGGAGTCCGGCGTCATCAAGCGCCGGCCCTCGGGTGAGTACATCGAGGTCCACGTTCCGCCGAACGAGGCCATCGAGGCGCACATGCGCGGCAAGACGCCGGTCCCGATGATCACCGGCACCTCCGCCGACGGCGACGGCATCCCGCCCAAGGGGATGCGTGGCCCGCTCGGCAAGCTCCGCGCCAAGCTGAGCAAGGCCTACGGCGGGGAGAAGATCCCGCTCGACGGCGAGCACCCTCACGAGGAGCACGCGGCCGTCGGCTCGGACGTCAAGAAGGACAAGTCACTGCCCTCCTGACCGGTTCCGGCCGGGGCCACGGTTCCGGCCGGCGCCTGTCGTCATCGCGCCGAGGCGGGTGAACGACGAGTCGACCATCTCTCCGATTCCTACCCGGTCGATCTCCTGGGATCAGGGAAGTCTCAGCCCCCAGGCCTCAAGGTTCCCGCTGTCCCGTACGGCCCCGCCCCCGGACAGACGGCCGAGCAGTCAGGACAGGAAGCCGGCGACGGCGTCGAGCCATGCGCGGGGTTGGTCGATGTGGGTCATGTGGCCCGCTTCCTCGATCACCACGGCGTGGGCGGTGGGCATCAGCATGGCGGTCTCTTCGGCAAGGGATGCGGGGAAGACCATGTCCTGCCGTCCCTGGAGCAGGAGCAGCGGGACGCCGAGCGCGGCAAGCCGCTGGGCCGCGTCCTGATGACGGGCGGTGGGCAGACTACCTGCCCGCCAGGAGCGCGCCCACTCGGCGGAGAAACGGACGTCCGCGAGGCGATCCAGGTAGGCGGGCAGCGCTTCCGGACGCCAGACGTTCGCCCCGGCTCCGGCGATCGCCGCCGCGCGGGTGAGCTCCGGACCGGACAGCTCCGGATCCGCCCACACCGCGGCCTCCGGGGCACGCCGTTCCTCGCGCTCGCGCCAGCCGTCGAAGGCGTCCGGGGGCACCGGCAGGACGCTGCTGGAGGCGACGATCAGCCGCCGGACGCGCTCGGGAGCGGCCAGGGCCAGACGCTGGGCGATCAGGCCCCCGTAGGAGAACCCGAGGACGTCGGCCTGCGGCGTGCCGAGTGCGTCCAGCAGGGCGACGAGGTCATCGGTGGCCTCGGCCGGGGTGTACCGGTCGTCGGCGAGCCCACGGGTGGAACGCCCGCAGCCGCGCAGGTCCGGCAGGACCACCCGGTGCCGGCCGGCGAGCTCCGCGAGCGGCTCGCGCAGGTAGGTGTGGTCCCAGTCGGGACCGCCGTGGATCACCAGCAGCGTGCGCTCGGCGGGCCCCCGGCTCCGCGCGACGAACAGCTCCACGACGGGCTGACCGGACACGGCCACGAGACTCTCGCTGAACATCCGCCTACTATTTCAACCTTTCTCACCGCCTACCGCCTGGAGTCGTTGATCGCCGACCCGGCGGCCGCGTCACATCCGGGGATGCTGATGATCGACGGCAACGACATGGAGGACTTCGGTGAAAAGCCCTGTCCTGTCAGCCGAACTCGCCGTTCCTCACATTGCCGACGAAGGTGTGCCACTGGTTGTGTTCGGAGCCGGACCGGTTGCCGGCGGCATATGTTCCGCACAGGCCCGCCGTATTCCACCGGACGGCGTCGGCCACGGTGAGGGAACCGTGAGTGGAGGTTCTCGTCCCGGCGAATGGCCGAGCTTCTTTCCCGGATCCTTGTAACCGCATCAAGGGCGAAACCCTGTTTTACCCTTGAATGGCTGAATTTATTTTCGTAGCCTCGCATTGTGAGGGATGAGCGCAGACATGAATGGGGGCGGCGCGAGGAGGCTCGGCTGGCATTCCGGGAGGCCGGGAGCGAGGTGCGCTGGGCCAAGGGCCGCTATGGTCAGGCACAGCAGGCATTCGATGAGGGAAACGGATCGCCTGCCGAATTGGCGCGGGCACGGCAGGCCTGGATCTGGGCGTTGACGGAGTGGGTAAGAACGCTGACCGTCCGGGAAGAGGTCCTTGACGGAGGCCGTCCCGCTGCGGGTGCCGGAGCGGATGTCCTTTCCTCTGCTGCCGACCATTCGGCCCCCACACTCGATGAAGCACACCGGCGGGTCGAGGCCCTGTCAAAGGAATACGACCGCATTCGCCGGAGCAGAAGCTTTCCCGCCGAAGTGACTTCGGCGCGGCGCGCGTGGAGTGAGGCGCTGAAAAGGTGGGCGCGCGTTCTCATCTCCCAGGAGGAGTCCCGGGACCGCGCGCGGATCGCCGTCCGGGAGAACCGGGATCTGATCGGCCTGCCTGTGGCCGGAGAAGACGGGCCGCCGTACGGCGTAAGCCGCCGTACGGGGTGAGAAGCGCGGCGGGCGCGGGGTCGGCGGCGGTTCAGGGCGCCGCAGTGGCGGCGGCTTGGCGGGTGATCACCCTTCCATCGCCAGGGCGCGAGCCCAGGCCCGGTGCCGCGCATCGGGCCCGGGCCGGGGACGGAGGGGGGCAATCGCGCTTGGCGGGCAGCGACGGCTTGGCATCGGTCCAGCCCATCTGCTGGTAGGCCGTGAAGCTGGTGGTCTTCGCGGTACGGCCGCCGGTGAGTTCGACCGTGGCCGAGGTCGCCGAACGGGCCAAGCTGCACCCACCGGCCGCCGCCGTGGCACTGCAGAAGCTGGCGGCCGTCAGAGTCGCTTCCTTCGATCGTGCGAAACACACGTACACCCTGCTCGACGACACCTTCCGGCTGGCCGTCCAGGCGGAGGTCAGGGTCGCCGGGCGAGGCGCGGACGTCGTCGTCGTGGTGGCAAGGCACACGGGTACGCCGGCCAGCGCCTTGAGCCGGCGACGCGGCTGACAGCCGCCGGCGGGTGAGCACGCGTAACTACTGGACCGTGAGTCCTGGCAAAGATCGTGCCCCTGATGGTCGGCCGGGTTCGACCAGCAGGGTGGGTGGTCGTGTCAGGCGCGGGCGGCGTACAGGTGGCGTACGTAGCCGATCTCGGCGACGTTCTTGGTCAGCTCGACGCTGACCCAGCCGGCCACGTTCGCCAGCGTATCGTCCTGCCCCCACAGCCCGGCGGTGCGGTCGGTGGAGTCCAGGTCGGCGTCGGTGAGCTCACTCAGACGGGCCCGCCAGTCGTCCCTGAGGCCGCGCAGCCAGTCGGCGGCGGCCGCGGCGTCGCCCGGCCAGGTTATCTCCTCGCGGGGTGGGGCGCCGTCACCGAAGCAGTGGCCGAGGGTGGTCGTCCACCAGAAGCCGATGTGCCAGGTGAGCCAGCCGATGGTGAGGGTGGGCACGGGATCGGGTTCGGGCACCTGCCAGTCGGCCGTCCAGCGGCCGTCGTCCTGGCGGCGGACGGTCCAGCAGCCGGCCGCCGGCTCCCACAGGCACTGGGCGTCGTCGAGGTCTTTGAGGTGGTATTCGAACAGCGCCCAGGCGGTGTCGAGCTGCCGGATCAGAAGATCAACACGGGGTACGGTCACGAGTAGGGAGTCTGGCAGCGTCCCCGCCTGCGCTTCCATCGAATATCCGGTAGCGCGTGTTGAGACGGCTCAGGGGGGCGGGTAAGGCCAAAGCCCGCATTCAGTGGGGCATGAACGGGTGTCGCCCCTGGTGAGGGACGACCTGGGAGGTCGAGACCGTCGAGCGCGCTCAGAACCGGGCGCCCACCGACTTGACCACCCCAGGCCGGATGCGATCGGCGTATGACCTGGAAACGATCAACGATCAACGATCGGCGGGTGGGGGCGTTGATCGCCGGCCCGGTGGCCGCGTCACATCCGGGGGTGCCGATGATCGACGGCAGTGACATGGAGGCCTTTGGTGAAAAGCCCTGTCCTGTCAGCCGAACTCGCCGTCCTTCACGCCACCGACGAACGCTTGCCACTCGTCGGTGGTGAAGCGCAGCATCGGCCCGTCCGGGTTCTTGCTGTCCCGTACGGCCCGGCCGCCCCCGGGCAGACTGGCCACCTCGACGCAGTTGCCGGTCTGGCCGCTGTAGGAGCTCTTGTGCCAGACCAGACAGGAGGGATCGGGTTGGTCCATCCCTCGGCTCCTTCTCTGCTTTGGGCTCTAGCTCAGACTGTCGGCTGCTCTTCTCGTCAGGCCTATGGAGTCGTCCGGCGACAGAGCCGTAGCGCACAACCGTTCAAATGCAATGCTATGGGCGGCAACGTCGCTGTGCTTTTCCAGATAGAGGTCCCCGGTCAGAGTCTCGACGTACACCACATGAGGGTCGGTCGGCTCCGGGAATCCCAGAATGACGAGCGAACCACTCGTTCCCGCATGAGCACCTGCGCTGAACGGTATGACCTGCAAGGTGGTCTTGCTCTCTTCGGCGGCGGAAACCAGGTCCGGCTCGACCTCGGTCAGGACGCGACCTCCGGCCGAGGGCTCGCGATCGTCGAGGCGCCCGCGGACCAGTGGGGCGTCATCCCCGTCCGCGACAAGGTCGGTAAGACGGTGTGGGCCGCGTGGCGGCTCCCCTGCGGGCGATCCGACGCGCCCCGCACGGCCGATTGTGCAGACCCGCTCCCGCGCTCTCGCCTCCGCGTCTGAGCCCGCCCGCCGGCCGTTCCCGGCACCGGGTGAGCGGCCACGTGTTCCCACAAGACCACATGTGTTCCCACAAGACGCATGCGGTCGCTCACCCGTAGTGGAAGCCGGGTTTCGGGTGCATCAGGAAGTCGTGGTGGGAGATGTTCCAGGCGTAGGCGCCGGCCATGGTGAACTCCACGATGTCCCCCACGGCCAGGCGCACCGGCATCCGGTGGGCCAGGACGTCCTTGGGCGTGCAGAGCTGGCCGACAATGGTGACCGGCTCGCCCGGCGGCAGCGCGGCCAGGGGCTGGGAGTGGCCCTTGGTGGCAGGCGTGCGCAGGTGGTGGGTGCCCCCGGCGACCACCGCGAACAGTTCGCCGTGGACCCGCTTGACGTCGATCACCCGGGTCACGTACCGCCCGCAGTAGACGGTCAGCGCCCGTCCCGGCTCGATCCGCAGCACCTCGCCGGGACGGCGCAGCCCCGCCAGGCCCTCGCCGTACGAGCGCCAGTCGAATCGCGCGTCCGGGTCGGTGTACGACACCGCCATGCCGCCGCCGAGGTTGATCTCGGTGACGCCCAGCCCGCGCGCGTACTCCAGCACGGCCGCCGCCAGCTCCAGCAGCGCGGGCGCCGCCAGCCCGCTGGCCAGGTGGGCGTGGATGCCGCGCAGCCGTACCGCTTCCTGGCCGGACAGGAGCGTCACGCACTCGGCGATCCCGCCGGGGTCCATGCCGAACGGGGTCGCGCCGCCGCCCATGGCCAGCGACGCCCCGGCCACGGGAACGTCGAGGTTGACCCGGAGCAGCACGTCGGCGCGGCGTCCCGACGCCAGCAGGCGGCGCAGCTCGCCGGGGCTCTCCACGTGCAGCCGGGTGACGGCGCCGAAGAGCTCCGCGTCGGTCTTCCCCGGGCCGCCGAGGGCCACGCGGGCGCCGGGGAACAGCCCGCGCACGTGCGCCAGCTCCCCGCCCGAGGAGACCTCGAAGCCGTCCACGTGCCGCGCGAGCACCCGCAGCAGCTCCGGGTCGGGGTTGGCCTTCACTGCGTAGTACAGCTCGATGCCCGGCAGCGCGGCCCGTACGGCCGCCGCGTGCTCGTCGAGGGAGGCCAGGTCGTAGACGTAGGCGGGCAGGTCGTCCGGTGTCAGCCCGTCCGGCAGCCGGCCGGCCGCGAGCGGTTCGTCGGGAACCGGCCTGTCCAGAGGCGGTCTGTCCGGTGCCGGCCCATTCAGGATCGAGCCGTCCGTGAGCACACCGTCCGGGATCGAGCTGTCCGTGAGCACACCGTCCGGGATCGAGCCGTCTGAGAACACACCGTCCGGGATCGAGCTGTCTGAGAACACGCCGTCCGGGATCGAGCCGTCTGAGAACACACCGTCCGGGGTCACGCGAGCACCGCCAGCGGGTTGGCCACCGGTACGTATCCGGCCGAGCGGTCGGCCGAGCGGGCCCAGCGGACCGAGAGGTTGGCCTTGGCGGGCAGCGGCGCCCCGGCCAGCAGGTCGGACAGCGGCTGCGGCCACCCCACCGAGTCGGCGTAGCCGGCCAGCACCTCCCCGGCCGCCGCCCACAGCTCCCGCGTGGACCCGGGCCCGGCGAGGGAGGCGGCGATCTCGGCGAGGTGGTTGACCATCAGGCAGTAGACCACCCGGTCCCAGCCGCCGGCCGCGTCGTAGGTGAGGGCCTCGGCGACCCGCTCCGGCAGGCCGGAGAGGTCGTGGCGGCCGGCGACGAGCTTGGTGCCCTCCATGTCGCGGAAGACCGCCTCCACGGGCAGCCCCGCCTCGTCCACGCCGATCAGGACGTTCTGCAGGTGAGGCTCCAGCACCACGCCGTGGCTCAGGTACGCGTCGAGCACCGGTAGCGCGACCCGCTCCACGTAGGCGCGCCACCAGCGCACGGGCTCGGCCGGAGGGTCGCCCGGGACGGCCGGCGCTCCGCTCGGCAGGGGGGCCACCGGCCAGGAACGGCATGACCCGCGCGGGGACGCCGCCGCCAGCGCTCCGCTCAGCAGGGGGGTCACCCCCGGGCGGCAGACCGACCACGGGCTCGTACGGATGATCACGCCCAGCCCCTCCAGGAGCCGGGGGCCCAGATCGGCGGAGCGGTAGCCGGGTTCGGGGAGCCAGCGGGTGCCCGGAAACCTGGCCGCCAGGTCCTCGAACACCGGTCCCAGGCGCCGGGTCAGCTCGACCGCGCCCGCCAGCTCGTACCAGGAGTTCTTCCTGACGCAGTTGGTGATCCGCACGTCCAGGCTGAACTTCAGGCACCGGTCGATCCGCGGCTCGTAGACCGTGCGGACCGACGAGGTGGGGACCGCCGTCCGGGAGCCGTGCCCCAGGTCGATCAACCGCCCGTCGGCCAGCGGGGCGGCGAGTTCCGCCGCGAGCAGGTCGAGCTGCCACGGATGCGCGGGCAGCGGCGTGTAGCCGTGCGGCGCCGGGCCGAGCCCGTCCAGCGCGCCGGTGTCGCCCGCCTCGGCCAGCACGTCGTCGCGGACGCCGAGCAGCCGCAGCGGGAAGCCGGCGTGCGCCTCAGGGGCGTAGCGCAGCCAGTCGGCGCCGCCGCGCGCCTTCGGGCTGGGGTGGAACGGATGCCCGAACACCAGCCCCTGCTCGGAGGCCAGCCACGGATCCGCCGGCGGCGCGGCGTCCCGGCGGGCCGAGAGCAGCGTCGCCATGGCGGTGCGGCTCGCCTCCACCTGCGCCGCGAACTCCTCGTTGCTCCCCCCGAGCTCGGCCTCGACGAGCCGGACGAGCAGGTCCACGGAGAGCGGCTGCCAGCAGCCGCGTTCCAGCCACTCGGGCGGTCCCTCGAACCGCAGCGCGAGCCCGCCGTGCGTCCGGACCCGCAGCAGGGTGCCGGCGACGCGCAGCAGCACGTACGGCTCGGCGGGCCAGACCTGCCCGCGCGGTCCGGCCACCTCCCTGACGCAGCACCGCAGCAGTGCCGCCAGCGACGCCTCCTCGGCGACGGCGGCTGGAGAGGAGTCGAGTGCGAGGCTGGTCATGGCGTCCTTCGCATGATCACGTTCTGGAGGGCCTGAGGTGGCTGGCGCAGGTAGTTGGGACCGCTGGTGCCGTAGAACTTGTTCACGTCGCGCGCCCCGGTCCGCGCCTTGTCCACCAGGGTCCCGGCGGTGATCATCGATTTGCCGACGAGCCGGGCGGCGTCGAGGGTCCTGGCCCGCAGCAGCCTGGCCATCGGGTCGTCCCCGTGCTCGGCCAGTGCCTCCCGGAGCGCGTCGCGGACCAGCCGGGAGGCCTGCGGCGACGGCAGCGCGCCGAACGTCACCGCCGCCGCCGCCAGGTGCAGGGTGATGGTCACGAACACGTCGGCGAGCGCGTGCGGGTCGTCGGTCAGCATCCGCGCGTCGGCGAAGCCCGGCACCGCGATTCCGGCCGCGCGCAACCGGTCCGGCGAGGTCAGCAGCCCGTCGTTGTCCTTGACCAGCAGCCTGGCGGGACCGTCCCCCAGCACCAGCGAGAGGTTCTGCTGGTGGGCCTCCAGCGCCGTGCCGTACCGGACGAACAGGCGCACGTGGAAACCGAACAGCAGCCGCAGGTAGTCGGTGAGCAGCCGCGTCACGTCCCCGCCGTACCACCGCCCGGCGATCTCCTCCATGACCAGCCCGCCGCCCGGCAGGGGGGCGGGCAGCGCGGCCACCGTGACGATCTCACCCGGCGGGAGGCGGCGGACGAGCCAGCCCAGATACTCGTGGCCCGCGTGGCCGTAGGTCTGCTCGTCGGCGAGGAGCACCCCCGGGTCGGGCATCTCGCGCAGCAGCCGTTCGGCCCGCGCCCCGTCGGCCAGCGTGTCCGGCCTGATCGACCTGCGGTTGCGCAGCCCGAGCGTGCTGGTGGCCAGTGGCAGCTTCAGGTGCGTGGCCGGGTCGATCACGACCGTGCGCATCGACAGCGTGGGCCTGACCTCCAGGTACGGCTCGGGCCCCATGACCGCCCAGGGGATCCGCTCGACCGCCGGGACCGTCAGCGGATGCACCGGGAACAGCACGTGCGTCCCGGCGAGCTCCCGGGGCAGCCCGGCCGCCGGAAAGTCCGGCGCGAACGGCATCGCCGCCCCGGCCGCCCGCTCCCGGGGCACGGCCGCCCAGCGCAGCGCGAAGACGGGCGCGAACTCCGGCGCGTAGGCCGTCAGCTCCTCGTCCGACAGGCCCGCCCGGCAGCGCGCCGTCGGGTAGACCGGATGGTCGACGGAGGCCGCCAGCGTCTCGTAGCGCACCGCGCCGAGCCGCCCGCGGGTCCGGGAGGCTGCGGGGACGTCGTGTCCGGGCCGGGGGGAGCCGTGGTCCGGACGGGAGGGGAGGAGGGCGCCGTGCTCCGGGCGGGCGGTGAGGGWGTCACGGTCCAGCCGGGCGAGCACCTCGTCGCGGCGGGCGTCGTGGAGGCCGAGGGCGCGCAGCGCCTCGTGGCACTCGCGGGTGAAGGCCTCGATCCCGGCGGCGTCGGCCGGGTCGGAGATCTCCCTGAGGGCGCTCAGGACCTCCTCCAGGCGGAGCGCCTCCTCCGGGGCCACTACGAAGTCCTGGAACAGCGAACCCGGCGTCAGCCGTACCCTGCGCCCCCCGGGCAGCAGCAGCGCGACGCCGTCCTTGCTCCGCGTCACCCGCCCGGCCAGGCCGCCGTAGTCCTCGCGCAGCAGCGCGTTCAGGACACGGGCCGACAGGTACGGCTCCCGCCCTCCCGGGGCGCGTCCGCCGATCATGCGATCACCCATGGACTCTCGGCGGTGAAGGCCGCCACGGCCGCGTCCACGTGGGCCCGGTCGGGGCCGATCGCGCGGACGATGCCCAGATAGTCGCGGTTGGTGTTGGTCAGCTCGATCCGGTCGCCGACGGCGCGTAGCGGCCGGTGCCAGAGCCGGACCGGGTCGTCCGCCCCCGGCGCGACCGCGCCGGGGGCGCTCACCACGGTCCCCGGCCGGTCCGCCACCAGGCTGAGCACGGTCCCGTGCGGCCCGGGGCCGCCCGGCGCCCGTCCGGGGTGGGTGCCGTGCCCGTCCCCGCCGGCGTGGCGCGGGCCGGGCAGCCCCCATCCCAGATGGACGCCGAGGATGYGCTCGAACAGCGGGACGTCCAACAGGCTGCCGACCAGGAAGTCGCAGTTGTCGCCGATCACCCGGTAGTTGACCTCGACGATCCGCGGTCCGGCGGGCGTCATCACGTATTCGGTGTGGCAGGCCCCGAACCCCACCCCCAGCGCCTCCAGAGCCCGCAGCACATGGTCGCGCGCGGGAGGGGGCTCCCAGTCGAGCCGTTCCTCCACGAAGTACGGCAGCGGCCCGAGCGTGGTCCGGAAGCCGCCGAGCACCTGGACGCTCCGCCCGTCGCCGAGCGTCTCCATCGTGTGCAGGGGACCGTCGAGATACTCCTCCACGACCAGCGTCTCGCCCGGCCGCCGGTCCCGGATCGCCCGTACGGCCGCCGCGAGCTCGCCGGCGTCCCCCACCAGCACGACGTCCTCGCTGGCCACGCCCTCGCGCGGCTTGACTACAGCGGGGAACGGCAGGTCCGGCGGCACCGGGTCGCCCGGCGCCAGCCGTACCGAACGGACGGCCTCGACCCCGGCCGCCGCCAGCCGGCGCCGGGTGAGGGCCTTGTTCTTGGTGGTGACGCAGGCGCGCCAGTCCTTGCCGGGCAGGCCGAAGTAGGCGGCGGCGAGGGCGGTCTCCGCCTGGATGTGGTCGGAGTTGGAGAAAACCGCGTCCGGCGTGTGGTGGTGCGCGATGATGTCGATCACCGCTCGCGCGTCGCGGACGTCGCAGCGGAGCACCTCGGTCCCCGTGTGCGGATGGTGCTCCGGCCGGTCGGTCAGGATCGTGACGTCGCAGCCCAGGGCGCGTGCCGCCGGGAGGAACCCGTCCGTGACCGAGTCGGTCGGTTTGAGCGCGGTGAGGTACAGCCGCAATGCAGGGACCCCCGATATCAGGTAAGCCTAACCTAACCGGCTGTATCTTAGCCGGGTGGAGATCATCGCGCTGGCGTGATCGCGGATTCGGGGACATCTCGTCCGGGGAGTCCCTCGTCCAGAGCCGCCCGCCGTCCAGGTCGAGGGATCCGGAGAGATGAGGGGACCCCGAGATCGGCCCTGTCCTGCGGCGTAAGATGTCCAATCGGTCTGGGAGGCGGGACGACGTGGAGATCACCACACAAGAGGGACTACTGGGACCGCTGCTGCTCGCGCGCAGCGCCATCGACCGCTCGGCGGCGCTCCGCGGCGACGCCGAGTGGCTCAAGCGGGCATGGGCGGACGGCGCGAGCCGGGTCGTGGTCGTCGACGACGGGCAGGCGCTGGTCCGGCGTGACGGGGACGAGGCGGCGCTGGTGCTGCTGCCCACGGCCGAGGCGCCCGAAGGTGAGCGCTACCTGCTCGGCGTCGACGTCGACGGCGTCGCCTACTTCGCCGTGTCGGCCTCGCTGGAGGGCGTCACCCACGGCGACTCCTTCAACCGGATCGTCGCCCCGCTCGCCCCCTCGGCGTTGCGGGAGGGGCAGGCCGTCGCCGCCGGGCTCCGCCAAGTGGGGTCGCTGCTTGGAGACCTGGACGCCGGCCTTCTGGTCTACGCGGTCGCGCTGGAGGCGTGGCACTCCACCCACGAGTTCTGCCCGCGGTGCGGCAGCCACACCGAGGTGCGGGCCGGCGGGCACGTGCGCGTCTGCCCCAGCGACGGCAGCCAGCACTTCCCCCGCGTCGACCCGGCGGTGATCATGCTGGTCCACGACGACGAGGACCGGTGCCTGCTCGCCCGGGGGCCGCAGTGGCCCGAGGGGCGGCTGTCGGTGCTCGCCGGTTTCGTCGAGCCGGGCGAGTCGCTGGAGCACGCGGTGGCGCGCGAGGTGGTCGAGGAGGTCGGCGTGCACGTCGTCGACCCCCGTTACCTGGGCAGCCAGCCCTGGCCGTTCCCGCGCAGCCTGATGCTCGGCTTCTTCGCGCGCGCCACGTCGACGGAGCTCGTCCTCGATCTCGAGGAGATCACCGAGGCGCGCTGGTTCAGCCGCGCCGAGCTGCTGGCCGCCCTGGAGAGCGGCGAGGTGCGCCTGCCGCCCGAGGTCTCGATCGCTCGCAGGCTGATCGAGACCTGGTACGGCGGACCGCTGACCAGCGACTGGTGATCAGACGCTCAGACGGGCCTTGACCTCTCGCACCGAGGGGTTGGTCACGGCCGTGCCGTCGTCGAACAGCACGGTCGGCACTGTCTGGTTACCGTTGTTGACGCTCATGACGAACTGCGCGGCGTCGGGGTTCCGCTCGATGTCGATCTCCCGGTAGGAGATGCCCTCCCGGGTGAGCTGGGACTTCAGCCGCTTGCAGGGGCCGCACCAGGTGGTGGTGTAAACAGTCAGCGCCATTTTGTGGAAATCCCCTCATGTGATGTTCGGCGCTCATTGGCAACAAAGTGAGAGCCGTTCATCTTCCCGCCGGCCGGACGCCGGCTTTCCCGCCGACCGGACGCCGGGCTTCCCGCCGGTCGGATGCCGGCCAGATGCCGGTCGGACGCCGGGCTTCCCGCCGGTCGGATGCCTGTCAGACGCCGGGCTTCCCGCCGGTCAGAGCAGCTTGGCGGCGATCCAGGCGTGCACCGTCTCGGCCACGCCGGGCAGCCGGTAGAGCGGTGAGCTGTGCTCGACGCCCGGCTCGGTCAGCACCGTCATGCCCACGCCGAAGCGGGCCAGGCGGTCGCGGAGCCGGATGCTGTGCGCCGCCGGCACGAACTCGTCCTGCGAGTGCACGCTCAGGACGGGCACGTCACCGCTGCTCGCGTGCAACGGCACTTCCATGCTGTTCCAGATCCTGGGGCACTTGTCCGGCTCGCAGCCCCCGGCCAGGCGGATGGCCGACTCGCGCAGCTTGCGCTGGTTGGCGTCGATGGTGTCGGCGCCCTCGTTGTAGGCCGTGAGCGGTGAGATCACCGGGGAGACGCCGACCACGCCGCGCAGGCCGGGCAGCCCGCCGTTCTTGTAGGTGCCGGCGGCGGTGGCCAGGTGGCCTCCGGCGGAGAAGCCGACGACCACGTAGTTGGCCGGGTCGAAGCCCCACAGGAGGGCGTGCCTGCGCGCGGTCGCGATGGCGTCGAGCGTGTCGGTGCGCTGGGCGGGCCAGGCGGCGTCGGTGGAGAGGCGATAGTTGATGTTGAAGACCGTGTAGCCCTGCTCGACGTAGCTCCGGCTGATCGCGGTCATGTACTTCTTGTCCCCGGAGGACCACCAGCCCCCATGGATCAGGAAGACGCCCGGATGCCCGACGCCGTCGCCGTGGTGCCAGACGTCCATCCGCTGACGGACGTGCGGGCCGTAGGAGACGGTGTCGACGGAGACGTCCTGCAGCAGCGGGTCGGTGGCCGACGTCGAGGTCGGCGACGGCGTCGGGACGGGGGTCGGAGTGGGCGTCGGGTCGCCCTTCCCGGCGGACGCGGTCCTGGCCGTGGCGGCGCGCCCCGCGGCGGCCCTGGTCCTCGCGGTCGCCGCGGTGGCCCGGGTCTCCGTGACGGAGGCGGCCTTCGCGGTCGCCTCGGCGCCCGGCGGCGAGGCCGCCGAGGCCGCGTACGCCACCGGAGACGCGTGCACCGCGGTGGGTCCGATCACCAGCGCCGCCAAGGCGAGCGCACTCACGGTTACCGCAGTTCGCACGGGTATCTTCCTTCCCCCAGGGCACAGTTCAGTCCCCATTGTGGGGGAAACGACCTTGTTTGTGCATCTCGGCGAACGACATAGGTTGACGGCGGCATGTTGCCAGAATGGGCGATGCTTGGCCACTGACTGGGAGGATGTTTTCATCCGGCCCGTTGATCGCGTGTGAAGGAGTCTCCGTGGAGCCCGACGACGTTCTGGCGGGGCTGGATCCCGAGCAGCGTGAGGTGGCACAGGCCGTCCGGGGTCCGGTCTGCGTGCTCGCGGGAGCGGGCACCGGCAAGACGCGGGCGATCACCCACCGCATCGCGCACGCCGTGCGGAGCGGGGTGGTCGACGCCCAGAGCGTGCTGGCCGTGACATTCACCACACGCGCGGCGGGCGAGCTCAGGCAGCGCCTGCGGCAGCTCGGCACCCCGGGGGTGCAGGCACGCACCTTCCACGCCGCCGCGCTGCGCCAGCTCACCTACTTCTGGCCGCGCGTCATCGGCGGCGACCCGCCCCGGGTGATCGAGTCGAAGCTCCCGCTGCTGATCGACGCCTGCCGTTCCATCCGGAAGAACCCCGACCGCTCCGAGTTGCGGGACATCGCCTCCGAGATCGAGTGGGCCAAGGTCACCCAGGTCGGCCCGGAGGACTACGCCGAGGCCGCCAGGAAAGCCGGCCGGACCCCGCCGGTCCCGGCCGAAGAGGTCTTCCGGCTCTACGACGCCTACGAGACGCTCCGCCGCGACCGGCACCTGGTCGACTTCGAGACCATCCTCGAACTCACCGCCGCCGTGATGACCGAGCACCGCGAGGTGGCCGCCCAGATCCGCCAGCAGTACCGCTACTTCGTCGTGGACGAATACCAGGACGTCAACCCCCTGCAGAAGCTGCTGCTCGACACCTGGCTCGGCGGACGCGACGACCTGTGCGTGGTCGGTGACCCCAACCAGACCATCTACTCCTTCACCGGCGCCACCCCCCGCTACCTGACCGGCTTCTCGGTCGAGCATCCCGCCGCCGCCGTGATCAAGCTCGTCCGCGACTACCGGTCCACCCCCCAGGTGGTCTCCCTGGCCAACCGGGTGCTCGACAAGGCCAGGACCCCGCACAAGCTCGCCCTGATCGCCCAGCGCCCCGACGGCCCCGAGCCCGTCTTCGCCGAGTACGACGACGAGCCCGCCGAGGCCGAGGGGGTGGCGCGCGCGGTGAAGAAGCTCGCCGACGGCGGCGTGCCGACCCGCGAGATCGCCGTGCTGTTCCGGGTCAACGCCCAGTCCGAGGTCTACGAGCAGGCCTTCGCCAAGGCGGGCATCCCCTACCTGCTGCGCGGCGCCGACCGCTTCTTCGAGCGCCCCGAGGTCCGCCAGGCCGTCGTGCTGCTGCGTGGCGCGGCCCGCTCCGCGGCGGACGACGACGAGCTGGCCCCCACCGTCCACCACATCCTCGCCGGCATCGGCCTGACCCCCGAGGCGCCCGGAGGCGGCAAGGCCCGGGAGAAGTGGGAGTCGCTGAAGGCCCTGGCCGACCTCGCCGAGGACCTCGCCGCCGAGGGCGGGGACCTGCCCGCCTTCGTGGCGGAGCTGGAGCGCCGGGCCAGCGAGCAGCACGCGCCGCCGGTCGAGGGCGTGACGCTGGCCTCGCTGCACGCCGCCAAGGGCCTGGAGTGGGACGCGGTCTTCCTGGTCGGCGTCACGGACGGCATGCTGCCGATCATCTACGCCGAGACGCCCGACCAGATCGAGGAGGAGCGCCGACTCCTCTACGTCGGCATCACCCGGGCCCGCGCCCACCTGGCGCTGTCGTGGGCGCTGGCGCGCTCACCGGGCGGACGCCGTTCCAGGAGACCCTCCCGTTTCCTCGACGGCCTCACGGGCCGCCCGGCCGAGCGGAGCCGTGCCTCCTCGCCCGCCCCCAAGGACCGCCGGGCCGTCGCCGCGCCGGTGAGCTGCCGCATCTGCGCCAAGACCCTCGTCGCCGCCGCCGAGCAGAAGCTCGGCAGGTGCGCCGGCTGCCCGGCCGACTACGATGAGGCCCTGCTGGAGCGTCTGAAGGCCTGGCGCACCGGCGTTGCCAAGGAGACCAAGGTCCCGACCTACGTGATCTTCACGGACGTCACCCTGCAGGCGATCGCGGAGCGGGCGCCGACCTCCGAACAGGACCTGCTGGCGATCACCGGAATCGGACGCGTCAAACTGGACCGGTACGGCGAGGCGGTGTTCGCTCTCTGCCGCGCTGCCCAAGATCAGACGGAGGACGCGTGAACGAGGCGCTCAAGGAGCTGCTCGACCTGCTCGACCTGGAGCAGATCGAGCTTGACATCTTCCGGGGCCGTAGCCCCGAGGAGCGCATCCAGCGGGTGTTCGGCGGCCAGGTGGCCGCCCAGGCGCTGGTGGCGGCCGGTCGTACGGTGCCGCCGGAGCGCTACGTCCACTCGCTGCACGCCTATTTCATCCGGCCCGGCGACCCGGCGATCCCGATCGTCTACAACGTCGAGCGGGTCCGCGACGGCCGCTCCTTCACCACCCGCCGGATCTCGGCCATCCAGCACGGCAAGGTGATATTCACCATGTCGGCCTCCTTCCACGTCATGGAGACCGGCGTCGAGCACCAGGCCGCCGCTATGCCGGACGTGATCGCGCCGGAGAGCCTGCCCATGTTCCAGGATCGGATGCTGGAGGTCGTGGGGGAGGACTCGCCGTGGCGGGAGTGGCTGGCCAGGCCGCGCCCGGTGGACGCCAGGTATGTGACCCCCCTGACGTGGGAGGCCCACCGCGACCCGGAGCTGCGCGGCTCGGAGACGAACGTGTGGTTCCGCTACGACGCCGAGCTGCCCGACGACCCGCTGCTGCACGTGGTGCTCGCCGCCTACGCCTCGGACTTCACCCTGGTGGACACCGTGCTGCTCACCCACGGCCTGGCCTGGGGAGCCTCCAACGTCGCCGGGGCCTCGCTCGACCACGCGATGTGGTTCCACCGCCCCTTCCGGGTGGACGACTGGATGCTGTACGCCCAGGAGTCGCCGTGGTCGGGGGCGGCGCGCGGGCTGGCGAGGGGCGAGATGTTCACCCGCTCCGGCGAACTGGCGGTGTCGGTGGTGCAGGAGGCCATGATCCGCGTGAGTTAGTGTAAAACTGCAGGTAGAAAATATGTTGCTCGTCCCCGGGACCCGGGTTTAGGGTCATGGTCAAGCAAGTCGGACGGTCCTGTCCGACGATCCACGAATCGAGGTGAGTCCGCTGTGAAGATCAACATGATGTCCGCCCAGATCGGGCTCACTTTCGAGCGCCGTAGCACCATCCTGCCCTGCGGCAGCCGGACCCTCCTCACGGTTGGCGCGGCCGCTCAGCTTCAGCAGGAGCAGTCTGTCCGCATCCAGATCCCGGCAGGCCACACGACCGCCCTGACCGCCTTCCCGGCGGTGGGCGCCCTGGCCGTCCCGGTTCCCGATGCAGGCGGCTACGCACCGACCAAGCACGCCCGAAACGGTGGCCTGCGCGGTCCGCACCCCTGGGGGCAACCTCCGGTCATAACCTGACCGAGAGGGAGAGCCTTCAGGCCGCGGATCCGCAACCAGGATCCGCGGCCTTCTTGTTTGTCCGCGTCATTCCTGACCCCCAGCCAGAGGTAAACAAAGATCAACACCTAACAGAGAGGTGAAACAGATGGGGGCCCAGACGGTCATGGACCTGATCGACGAAGCCACAATCCCCTGTCGTACCGACCCCGACCTCTGGTTCGCCGAGTCTCCGGAGGACGTGGAGTTCGCCAAGGCGCTCTGCGGAGGCTGCCCGATCCAGCAGGCCTGCCTGGCCCGCGCGCTCGAGCGCGAGGAGCCGTGGGGCGTCTGGGGCGGCGAACTCATCCTTCGGGGAGCCGTCGTTCCGCGGAAGCGTCCGCGTGGACGTCCCCGCAAGACTCCGCTCGCTGCCTGATCACCACCTGATCAACCAAGAACTCGAAGTTCCTGAAAGGACCACTTCCAATGACCTACTTCGCCACCCGGAGCCTTGAGATGCCGTCTATGCATGAAGAACTGGTCCGGGACCGAATACGGACGCTCCACCGCGAGGCGGAGGAGCAGCGTCTGGTCTCGGGCATCGTGCGCCTGCGACGCGCCCGTCGTGATGCGGAGCGCGCGTCCTCGCGCCTCCGCAACGCGCTCCTGCGCCTCGCCTGATCCGATAAGGATCACCGAGAGGTAGACGAATGACACAGAGGGGTGGCCCGTCCGAACGGGCCACCCCTCCGTGCTATGTCGATCCGCACCGCGCCGGCTGCCTCCCGCCGCAGCCGATCACCGTCCCCGCCCTGCCGACCGGCTGGATGTGTCCGCTCCGTCACCCGTGGTCGGCCGTATCCGCCTTCCTGCGCTCGCCTGGCCCGCGTCCGGTTCAGCTCGCGGCGACGGCGTGCTCCTCGGGGTCCTCCTCGGTGAAACCGGGAACCCAGCGGATCACCTCTTCGCGGAAGCGGGCGGTGGTGCCGAGCTGGCAGAGCACCCCGACCCCGGCCGCGTGCACCCGGTGGATGAGAACGTAGGACACCGGCAGGTTGAGCTGGCGCACCACGTTGCCGGGGCGTAGGTCGGTGACCGTGGCCGCCTGGTGCTGCAGCCACTCCCGGCTGAAGGTGAACTCCTCGACCGCGGTCGGTTCGATGTAGGGGGAGAGGAAGGCCCGCAACGCCTCCATGTCCACCTCGATGTGCGGGAGGATGAATCCCTCGTCCCGCAGGCCCTGGACAACGGTCGCCATGTCACCGTTGTTGAAGATGCGGGTCAGCTTCCCGAAGACCGACGGGTAGCCGTCCGGCAGCCGGTTGACGGCGCCGAAGTCGAGCACGCACAGCCGTCCGTCCTCCAGGACCCGGAAGTTTCCCGGGTGGGGGTCCGCGTGCAGCATGCCGACCCGGGCGGGAGAGGAGAACAGGAACCGGACGAGGAGAAGCCCCGCGCGGTCGCGCTCCTCCTTGGTGCCGCCGGTGATGATCCGCGACAGCGGGGTGCCGTCCACCCACTCGGAGACGAGCACCTGCTCGTTGGCGGCGATGACGTCCGGGACCAGGAAGTCGGGGTCGTCCTTGTACTCCAGCGCGAAGGCGTGCTGGGCCTCGGCCTCGCGGAGATAGTCGAGCTCCTCGACCACCCGCTCACGCAGCTCGCTGAGCACGGCTTTGATGTCGAGGCCGGGCAGCAGCACGCCGAAGAGCTTGCCGAGCCTGGCCAGCTGGGTGAAGTCGGACAGCAGCGCCTTGCCCGCCCCCGGATACTGGATCTTGACCGCGACCGTCCGGCCGTCGTGCCAGACGGCCTTGTGCACCTGCCCGATCGACGCGGCGGCGGTCGGCCTGTCCTCGAACGACTGGAAGTTCTCTCGCCAGTCGTCCCCCAGCTGCTCGACGAGGACCTTGTGCACGGTGGCGGCAGGCAGCGGCGGAGCGGCGTCCTGCAGTTTGGTCAGAGTCGCGCGGTACGGCCCGGCGACCTCCGAAGGCAGAGCGGCCTCGAAGATGGACAATGCCTGGCCGAGCTTCATCGCCCCGCCCTTGAGCTCTCCCAGAACCTTGAAGATCTGCTCGGCGGTGCGTTGCTGGATTTCCTGGGCGACGATCTCTGCGGGCTTGCCCCCGATCCGTTTTCCCAGCCCGAGAGCGGTGCGGCCGGCGAACCCGATAGGGAGGGCCGCCAGCTTGGCGGAGCGCGCAACGGCGCGGCGCGGAAGGTCACTCACCTTTGGTTTGCGGCGTGTCCGCCGTACAGCGAGACGCCGCTCCCTCCCTTCGGGGTGGTGTCTATCAGCAGCAGGTAGCCGACGCGACCATTGTTAGCGAACCCATGTCGTTTCGGAAGCAACGACATTGTGGATGAACACTCCAGGATCGCCGCTTCCATCTCCAATCAGGCAATACATCCATTGTGCCGTTGGTCACACTTGGCTCACCTCCGTCCAACAGAGCAAGCGCATGACCGGTCGCCACCGCCGCGACCAGCGTCGACATCACCGTGCCGCAGGCGATCTCCCCTGCGGGGAAGCCTCCCAGGCGGGCGCTGACGACCGGCCAGCCGGGGTCGCGATCGCGTCGAATCAAATCTAGACACTGCAGGCATGTGCTCTGCCCCGGCAGCACCATCGGACCGACCGATCCGGAGCCCTCGAAGGCGGTCACCAGCAGGTGCGGAACCTTCCAGGCGACGAGCTCGCCGACCAGCAGACCGTCCAGCGGCTCCACCGGCGCGAGGATCGCCAGGTCCGGCCGGCGGGCGCCGTCGGCGAGCTGGGGCGCGCCGTCACCGGTCCACGCGGTGACCTCGGGCGCCAGGGCCCTGGCCACCGCCACCGCGCCGTCCTGCCTGCTCATCCCCACCTCGGCCCAGGTCAGCCCGCCGGGTACGACATCCCCGGGGCGGGCCGTACCGGGATCGACGACGCAGAGCCGGCCGACTCCGGAGGCGGCGAGCAGGGCGACGA